>JBJTMG010000015.1:0-9206 GCA_046063415.1 Micrococcales bacterium | reverse complement strand
CAGCGCCTTCGATTTGGCTCCCGGCGGGTATTTGATTTCGGCCGTAGATGCTGCGCTCGAGAGATTAGACGATGCGTTCGCGGTTCAAGAAGTAAAACGCACACTCTTGGAGTCTGGTCATCACGAACTCGATTTGCAGGTAAGTCGACTGACTGTGCTGCTGCAAGGTCGAATAGAACGCAAGGCCGGACGTAGATTCGCTCGCCTAAAGGTTTGGCACCGGGGTTATTCACATAATCAGGTAGACAAACTCTGCCTTCGCCTAGGACAAAAACTAGGTCCTCAGGATTCTTTTGATTTGAATGAACTTAGATCGGCCGAGTTTAAGGCAAGTTGGGGTGGCTATGCAGAAAATCAGGTTGACGCGTTTATTGATAGAGCAGTGGAACTATCGCAGATTAAGTCGGTTTTGGCTAACTAGTTTCCTCTCCTTAACAGTCGGTCTGTTCGGCGTCGCGGCGGGCGGTACAGCATCAGTTGGCGCGCAAACCCGCAACCCCACTTCTGCAACCAAGGTTGGTGCGCTAAGCGCTCTAAACAAGCTTGCAGTGAAAGGCCGAGCTCCAAAGACTGGCTACGAAAGAAGCGCATTTAGCGATGGCTGGGGTAGGTTCAACGGGTGCGACACCAGAAACCTCATCCTGGCCAGAGATCTCAAGAATGTAACCTTCCGAGACGCCTGCATTGTTGAATCAGGTACTTTGCAGGATCCCTACACTGGGAAGTCCATTGATTTTGTGAGGGGTGTTGGCACGTCGCTTGCTGTGCAGATTGATCACGTGGTTGCCCTGAGTGACGCCTGGCAGAAGGGCGCGCAAAAAATAAGTGCGGCTGCTCGATATTCTCTCTACAACGACCCACTGAACCTCCTAGCGGTAGATGGCCCAACAAACGGAGCGAAGAGCGATTCAGATGCAGCTTCGTGGCTCCCCCCAAACAAGGGCTACCGATGCTCCTATGTGGCAAGGCAGATTGCGGTGAAACGTAAATATTTACTATGGGTCACCTTGGCAGAAAAATCAGCGATGGCAAAGGTTTTGAGTACCTGCCCAAGTCAAAAATTACCCAGGAGGTAAACTCTTACAGGAACTGTAGTGATTTGACACGAGGCGAGGTGAACAGTGGGAAGGCATGCCGCGTACCAACCTACATACACCGAGCGAGCGAACACTGCCTTTGACCGCTGGCTTGAAACCAAGAATCTGCGCCGTCCAAAACTGCCCGTATTACCCAGGGGAAAGTTACGCCCTCTTCATGCGTTTTTGTCATCGGTTGCTTTAGTTTTGGTTACCGCCGTGGATCCTTATTCAGGTTCAATGATGAGTGCTTTTGCCACGGATTTCTCATTCGCATCCAATGCCCCTTCGAACCAGGCCATCGATGTGATCACGCCGGTGAGCGTGAATTTTGCTCGCGGAGGTTTCACTGTTTTGACCCCAGCCGAGACTCAGAATCTATTTGTTGAGGATGCTGGAACCCCCTCGGCAGGAACGGCCAAGGCATTCGCCTTTCGGCTAAGTGCGCAGCTTGGTTGGGGGCAAGATCAGTACTCGTGTCTGGTTAAACTCTGGGAGCGTGAGTCAAACTGGCGCGTGAACGCTCAGAATTCCAGCTCGGGGGCATATGGAATTCCTCAGGCTCTGCCGGGTAACAAGATGGCCAGCGAGGGCATCGATTGGATGTCCAATGCAGAAACTCAGATTCGATGGGGCGTGAAGTACATTAAGAGCCGTTACAAGAACCCGTGCTCTGCGCTGGTGCACTCGAATCAGGTCGGATGGTACTAGATGCCAAGAAGTAATCGCCCAAAAGGATCAAAGAAACGCAACGATGAGCCCCAAGAGTTGAATCTGGATTTAGTCAGGTTCGGCGTCCGAAAAACTGAGATCCGTCGCGGAGTAGAGTACACCGTTCAGACCACGAACGGGGCTAACGCAGAGGACTCAAAGACCTGGACCTGCCCGCATTGCAATCTGCAGATTGGCAGGGGAGTGGCTCACACTGTGGCCTGGGATACCGAACGCGGTTTGGATACTAGACGTCACTTTCACAACCAGTGCTGGAAGAGTTATCAGGGGCCACTGCTATGACACTCGTGGAAATTAGATCGAGCATTGAATTGCCGGCACGACGTGAGCAATTCACACTCCATACTTCCGATGGCCAGGAACTAGTTGCAGAGTTGGCGCTTCCTGTTAGCGAGCGACCCGTTGCAACCTTAATTTGCCTTCACCCGCTTCCGACCCACGGTGGGTACATGGACTCCCATATCATGAGAAAAGCGGCTAATCGGCTTCCCGCGCTTGCCAGTGTTGCAGTTCTTCGATTCAACACCCGTGGAACTGGGTCTCCACAAGGAACCAGCACGGGTTCTTTTGACGGGGGAGTCTCCGAGAAGCACGACTTAGAAGCCGCGGTAGCTTGGGCTAAAGAACGCGGCCTGCCAAATCTTTGGCTCTTGGGATGGTCCTTTGGAACAGAATTGGCGCTCAAGTACGGAGTAAATCAGCCCATCGAGGGTGCGATCTTGCTTTCGCCACCGCTTCACCGAGCTAACCAGGCGGATCTCATGGCCTGGAATGGTGTTGCTAAACGCGTGGTTGGCTTGATTCCCGAGTTTGATGACTACTTGCAACCCGAAGCTGCCAGAGTAGCGTTTGCGTCTATGCCGAAGTTCGAACAGGTAGATGTAGCAGGCGCAAAGCATCTTTGGGTCGGCGAAGATGCAACCACGCGAGTACTCAACGAAATAGTTAGAGTAGTGGCACCGCAAAGCTACCCATTGCCGGTGGTTTACAACCTGCCCAATTAAAGGTTGTCTTGCCTCGGTCTAAATACTTGGCGAAGAATAAGAATCACTGAAGCGGCTACTGGGATGGCTACGAGCGCACCTAGAACACCCAGAAGTGCCCCGCCCGCAAGCGCCGCAACCACCACGACAGCGCCGGGAATGCTAACTGCTTTATTCATGATTCTTGGGCTTATCACGTAGGCCTCAATCTGCATGTAGATAAGAAAGTAAATGGCCATGACCACCGCTGTTTGAGTGCTGTTGGTCAGGGCCACCAGCGAAATCAGAGTCGCAGAAATGAGGCTTCCAACCAGCGGTATCAGCGCCAGAATAAAGGCTAGAGCAGCTAGGACAACCGCAAAGGGTACCTGCATGAGTAGCATCATCACTAGCGCCAGTGACGCGTTTATTGTGGCTATTGCAACTTGACCGATTGTGTACTTGCCAACGGCATTTGCAATTTGCTCTGAAATATCGATGAAAGAATCGCGTTTGGTTGCCGGTATTAGACCGTATACAAACCGTTTGAAAGTTTGCAGCGAGGCCATGAAATAGAGGCTGAGGATAATTATGATCAGGCCGCCAGTTAGCCCGTTGAAGATGCCTAGACCTACCTGCACCAGACCACCGAACATATTTGGCCAGTTAGCACTATCAGCCAAGTAGAGCCCAGCCTGAGAAAGGCTGGAGGTTATACCTCCGTCGAAGCGAGCATCTAAGGACTTGACCCAGGACAGGTTGGTGAAGCCCTGGATAAGATCCGGGGCGGTTTGTATGAAATTGGCGCTCTGAGCTATGAGCGTTGGCGCAAAGGAAATCACAATTGCGCCGAGCCCGCCGAGCAAAACCGTAAAGACCATGAGAATGGCAAAGGGGCGCTTGATTCTCTTACCCTCGAGCCAGCTGACAATTGGGTCCAGACCTAAAGCAATGAAAATCGCCGCAAAAACGTAGGTGAGGATGTTAGCGATTGTGACCAGCATGCCGCCGATTAGCAAAGCTGTAAGAACCCCAAGTCCGCCTAATAGTCCAACTTGGTAAGCGTTAGAAATCCGAAAATGATTTCCTTGCATGTGTTCCCTCTATTCGGTGTTTCTGTCTGCTTTAGCCGCGTGGTCGACCAGAGCCTGAAGATTTGTAAGGTAACTGGAGATAGACTCTCGTTCCGTTTGGATCTTGCGGAGGCGGTTTTCGGCTTCCCGAAGCTCAAGAGCCGCTTTTCGTGAAGCCTCAGCAATTATTGTTCTGGATTCTGCTTCGGCAGCGGCTATGGTTGCCTCGGCTTTGGCGCGAGCAGCCTCGGTTACCGACTTAGTCATGGATCGTGCAGCCGCCTCAAGTGTCTCGGCTTCCAGCCTTGCCGCATTAACGCGGGTCAGCGCGAGCGCCAGTTGGGCATTGGCGTCGTCGAGGTACTTCTGAGTGGTGGCCACAGCTTCCTGGTGCTTCTTTAGGTACTCTGCCTCAGCTTCATCGCGACGGGCCGTGAGTTCGAGCTCAAGGTCAATTCGTGCGCGTTCGGAAACCAACTGCTCAGCTAGATCCTGATCAAAAGTTTTTGAGATTTGCTGGTGAGCGATTAGCTTGCGTTCAGCCAAATCGCGCTCGACTCGAGTGCGGAGGATTTCAACTTCACGTTTTGCAGCGGCTCGGAGCTTGGCAACCTCGGTAGCGGTCGATCCGCGAGTCGCACCAGCCTCCAGCGTGGCCTCACTGATTAGAGTTGTAGCTTCGCTCTTGGCTCTTGCAAGCACATCATCGTAGTCTGCTTTTGCCTGAGATTGCATGCGGTCAACTCGCCGCTGGGCCTCGGCCACTAGGGCATCGTAGTAACCCTTGGCTTCACCGTGAAGTTCTTCGATTTGAAGGTGAGTCTCTCCGAGTAGCCGTGACTTTTCGGCTTCGGCATCTGCAATGAGCCGAGTGGCGATTTCCTCGGAACTACTGAGAATCAGCGCCGCTTTGGCCCCCACGCCGGCATAGCTTGGATTACCAACCTCTGCCAGCTGCTGCTTGGCCTCGGCGAGTTCAGCCTCAACCGCCTTGAGCTCAGAAGCCAACTGGGAAGCGAGCGCTGAACTTGAAAGCAGCTCTTTTTTGAGGTCGCGAATTGCGTCGTCGACGCTGCCGCGATCGTAACCACGCAATGCTGTGGGGAACTCGCCCTCGTGGTTTGACAAAAGGTCACTCCTGGTCGGTTGGTTAGAATAGGAAGGCTTTCGAAGCTTTGCCTAAGTTTAGCCTGAATGGATTTCACATGCGCTTCTTGACTGCCGCGGTGTTGTTCGTGGTCTCGGTCTTATTGTTTCTGGCAGGCGTGGCTGAACGAACAATTTGGGTTCCACCGCAGAACCACAGGGTTTCCATTGATCTGGTAGTGGCTCAACCTCTCGTGGTTATTGGTAATAAAACTCTTACTCGGTATCCAGGCAACCCAACAGTTGTAGTTGACGGACAAAAGGATGTATTCGTAGCTCACGGTCGCCAGGCAGATGTCGAAGCCTGGGTGGCAGACACCAGTCACACAGACTTGCGACTGACGGGCAAGGGGCACAAGAAACTGGGCTCCAAGGATTTTGCTGGAGGCGGAGCTTTTGCTAATCCTGCGGGATCTGATCTATGGCGTGGCGAGCGCTTAGGTACGAAGCATTTGGCGATGCTGGTTCCCACCGCTGAAGAATCCGCGGTGATTATTGCCGCCGATGGCATCGCAGCTGGCCCCAACAAAATTTCTCTGATCTGGCCGATCAGTCACTCTACGCTGCTGAGCGATACCTTGATTTGGGCGGGCCTAATCATGCTGTTGGCTGCAATATTCGTGAACATTTGGACCTACCGAAAGATGCGTCGCGAACGCGGACCCCGCAGGCGAACCCCAAAAGCGCCACACGGGCCGAAGCTTCGGTACAAGGCTCCGAAGACTGCTGATTTGCGAAAGGGAAGGCGGGTTGCAGGGCGTGTCACCAGTGTCGTGGCACTGGGTTTGGTAGTTAGCGCCTCCGTTTCTGGTTGCTCGGTTGGACAACCAAACGCCAACCCTTCGACGTCTGAAACTGCCGCCGCCGTAGTTGCTCCGCCACCGGTAGTTACCGAGCAACAGTTGGCTAAAATCCTGAGGCGTGTTGCGGCCTCAGTCGCAAAGGCGGATAAAGCTAAAGATCCTAGGCACCTGGCTGCCCGCATGGAAGGTCCCGCACTGGCGTCTCGAGGTGCGCTTTACTCCCTGATGAACGCATCGAACAAGATTCCTGCCCCAGAACCTATCAATGCCGATGTCATTAGTTTCAACTTACCTGCAGCAACGGATACTTGGCCAAGGGCGGTCATGGTTGTTACCAAGGGCCAATCTCAAAAGAGCCTTCCACAAATGCTGGTTCTTGAACAGGCCACCCCAAGAAGCAACTACCAGGTTTGGTACGCCATTGGCATGCTGCCCGGGGTGCAAAGCCCTGAGGTTGCTTCGGCGACTGTTGGTGCCATTCCGGTGGCGGCAGATTCACTGTTCCTAAAGTTGGCACCGAATGCACTTCCAAATGCTTACGGTGACCTCATTGATAAGGGTTCGGCTAGCTTAGGCGCCTCCCTATTCGACGTCACGGCAGATGAGTTTTACAAGCAGGTTGCGGCAAGTCAGGCCTCGCAAAAGGCCAACTTGAGTAAGGGCAAGATAACGGTTTCGCACAGCCTGGGTAACCCGAATGTGTTGTCTTTGGCCACTTCAAACTCTGGAGCACTAGTGGCGGTTTACATGACCGATACCTATGTAATCAAGCCAAACAAACCCAACTCGGCGGTCACTGTTTCTGGAAACGAGAAGCTCATGCTTGGAACTACGGGAAGCACAAAGGGTATTCGTTCGGTTTACGGTGATATGCTCCTCTTTTACGTTCCAGCAGTATCTTCGCCAGACAAGATAACGACACTAGGCGCTACCCAGGTCCTGGTTAGCGTAAGGAGCCTCTGATGGCTAACCTTCCAAACATGCGCGGCGCTATTGACCTTTCCGGTCTTGGCCGAAGCGCCAGTGAACCAAACCCATCTGCCTCTTCGACACCAAACTCGACTCCAGAGTCAAGTGCATCGCTTCCGGAAATCCAGGTTAACGATGCTGGCCAGTTCGTGTTGCCATCATTGGTACTGACTGCGGATCAAGAGTCACTAAGAAGTTACTTACCCATTTCCTCGCACGTTCCCGTTTTAGTTGACTTTTACACAACCCGTTCTGCCGGAAGTGCTCAGCTGTCATCGAAACTTGCAAGTGAGGTGACTCGACGTGCGGGAGCCATCCTTTTACTGAGGATTGACGGCGACGCCAGCCATGCTCTTCTGCAGGCCTTCAAGATTGAAAGTTTGCCCGCGGTCGCTGGTCTACTTAAGGGTCAACCAGTTCCGCTTTTTGCAGGCGATCAGACCGCCGAGGCCATTTCCACCGTTCTGGATAAAATGCTCGAGGTTGCAAAAGACAACGGCATCACAGGAACGGTGGCAGCTTCCGGCGATACCCCTGCAGAGCCAGAGCTTCCGGTTAAGCACAGAATTGCCTATGAGGCTATGGAGTCGGGTGACTTCGCCTCGGCCATTGAAGCGTTTGAACGCGTGCTTGCGGACTCGCCAGCCGATGTTTGGGCCTCGGCAGGGCTAGCGCAGGCAAAGTTACTTATGCGCACCGATGGTATCGACTTGGACCATGCCGTTGAGGAACCAGCCACCACCTTGGAATCGACAATGCTCAGGGCAGATGCACACGCGGTTTGCGGGGAGTTTGAAGAGGCGTTCGACGCGCTCTTGACGCGATTTGCAAATGCTGAAAAAGCCGAACAAGATCAACTTCGCCAACACTTACTTGAACTCTTTAAAGTTGCGACAAACGAACACCCTGCTGTAGCCAAGGCTAGGATTCGGCTAGCAAACCTTCTTTACTAAAAAGCTAAGAATCCTTCTTGGTCCGAGAAGCGGACTTAGGTTTCTTGTTTGAGACAGGCTTGAACCAAACCGCCGCAAGTGGTGGCACGGTTATGTTCGCCGAGTACGGCTGTCCAAAAGAACCCTCATCGTAGGTGGCTATTCTGCCCAGGTTTCCTACCCCCGAGCCACCGAACTCGGCGGCATCGGTGTTTAGAATCTCTTCCCACTCTCCGGCTACAGGCAGACCCAGTCTGAAGTCTCCGTGGGGCTGACCGGCAAAGTTGACAACCACTGCGATGGGTGCGCCTGAGTCATCGTAGCGAATGAAGGAAACCGTGTTTGCGTCGGCATTTCCTCCGTCAATCCACTGGAAGCCCCTGTGATCGTGATCCAACTGCCACATCGCAGGATTCTCAACATACAGGCGGTTAAGCTGGGCAACCAGACCCTGGATAGCCTGATGGCTCGGCTGCTCTAAAATCCACCAGTCCAACCCTCGCTCTGAGGACCACTCGCTCAACTGGCCAAACTCCTGACCCATAAACAGCAGCTGTTTACCCGGGTGAGCCCACATGTAAGCCAAGAAAGCCCTTAGGTTTGCCAGCTGCTGCCAACGGTCTCCAGGCATCTTTGCTAGCAGAGAACCCTTGCCGTGCACTACTTCATCATGACTGATTGGTAGAACGAACTTTTCGTCGTAGGCGTACAACATTGAGAATGTCAGTTCACCGTGGTGGAACCTTCGGTACATGGGGTCTTTTTCAATGTACTGGAGCGAATCATGCATCCAGCCCATGTTCCATTTGAAGCCGTAGCCTAGACCGCCACCATCGGTTGGAGCGCTCACCCCACCCCAGCTGGTTGATTCTTCGGCAATCATCATGATTCCAGGGTTTCGCTTGTACGCGGTTGCGTTCACTTCTTGCATGAACTTGATTGCGTCAAGGTTTTCTCGGCCACCGTATTGATTCGGTAGCCATTGACCGTCTTCACGCGAGTAGTCGAGGTACAGCATGGATGCCACAGCGTCGACCCTGAGGCCATCGATGTGGAATTCCTCCAGCCAGTAGAGGGCGTTTGCCACCAGGAAGTTCTTGACCTCGGTTCGGCCGAAATCAAAAATGAATGTTCCCCAATCAGGGTGTTCGCCGCGTCGCGGATCCGCATGTTCGTAGAGTGGGCGTCCATCGAATCGGGCCAAAGCCCACTCATCCTTTGGAAAGTGAGCAGGTACCCAGTCGAGAATCACACCGATGCCGGCTTGGTGAAGCTTGTCAATCAGGTACTTTAGGTCATCGGGCGAGCCAAAACGGGAGGTTGGTGCGTAGTAACCAGTCACCTGATAACCCCACGAAGGTGCGTACGGGTGCTCTGCCAGCGGCATGAACTCCACGTGGGTAAACCCGGTCTGCTGAAGGTACGGAATCAACTCATCGGCAAGTTGGCGATAGCTCAGACCCGGACGCCAAGAACCAGCGTGAATCTCATAGATACTCATGGGGGCTTTGAG
>JBJTMG010000103.1:0-2389 GCA_046063415.1 Micrococcales bacterium | reverse complement strand
GGTCCAGGTGCTGGCATGAAGTTGCGACCTGGGTCTTCACCGTTGATGCGGAACTCAAAGCTGTGACCCTTGATCTCAGGGTCGGCGTAATCGAGCACGCCACCTTCGGCCAAACGGAACTGCTCACGCACGAGGTCTAGGCCGGTAACTTCTTCAGAGACCGGGTGCTCAACCTGAAGTCGGGTGTTGACCTCGAGGAACGAAATGGTGCCGTCCTGAGCAACTAGGAACTCACAGGTTCCGGCGCCTAGGTAGCCAACCTCTTTAAGGATTGCCTTCGACGAATCGTAAAGGCGCTTGATCTGGTCGTCGGTGAGGAATGGAGCCGGAGCCTCTTCAACAAGTTTCTGGTGGCGACGCTGAAGTGAGCAGTCGCGGGTAGAGACCACAACCACGTTGCCATAGTTGTCGGCCAGGCACTGGGTCTCAACGTGGCGTGGCTTCTCAAGATACTTTTCTACGAAACACTCACCGCGACCAAAGGCAGCAATGGCTTCGCGAGTAGCCGACTCAAAAAGCTCAGCAACCTCTTCTTTTTTGTATGCCACTTTGATTCCGCGTCCGCCACCACCGTACGCCGCCTTGATGGCAACTGGTACGCCGTGCTGTGCAACAAAGTCAAGAACCTCGTCGGCCCCTTGAACTGGGTTTAGGGTTCCAGCAGCTAGGGGAGCACCCACCTTCTCGGCCACGTGGCGAGCCGAAACCTTGTCGCCGAGGCGCTCAATTGCCTCAGGCGAAGGTCCGATCCAGATTAATCCAGCGCCAATTACAGCGCGAGCAAAGTCGGCGTTCTCAGCCAAAAAGCCGTAGCCGGGGTGAACCGCGTCGGCTCCAGACCGAACCGCAACGTCAAGAATTTTCTCAATGACCAGATAGGTCTCAGGGCCGGTGGTTCCATTCAGTGCGTAAGCCTCATCGGCCATCTTGCTGTGCATGGCGTCGCGGTCTTGGTCGGCGTAAACCGCCACCGAACCGATTCCGGCATCCTTGGCTGCGCGAATAATGCGAACGGCAATTTCTCCGCGGTTTGCTACAAGGACCTTGGTGATTTTTCTGGTGGCTGCAGTCATAGTGAAACTAGCCTATTGGCACTTTGACGCCGTTTCTTGGCTCTAAATAACAAAAAGTAAACGAATCAGCGGTTCCAGAGACTGGGGTACTCAATGCCCAGTTCCAGAATCAGTTCGCGCAGAGTGGGCAGAGAAAGCCCAACCACGGTGTGCGGGTCGCCCTCAATGCGGCTCACAAACGCGCCTCCGAGGCCATCGATGGTGAAAGCCCCTGCCACCTTGAGCGGTTCACCGGTGGCAACATACGCCGTGATCTCTGCATCGCTCAGGTTTGCAAAGTGGACCGTGGCGTGGGAGACCCTTCCCACGGCGTTTGGTGCGGCTGGGTTGCGATTATCAATGACCCAGTGGCCGCTGTAGAGTCGCCCGCTTTTACCTCGCATGGCCCGCCAGCGATCGATTGCCACCTGAGGCTGATGCGGCTTGCCAAGTGACTCGCCCGCAAATTCCAGCGATGAATCACAACCGATGATGACCGCCCCAACGGCCTCTGGGCGAGCCAGCACTGCCTCGGCTTTTGCTCTTGCCAGCAGCCCAACCATTTCGCTGGTGTTGTTGATGATGCCCTGGGCTATGCCCACCGCGGTGACCTCGTCTTCGTCAACAAGTGGGGCAATGGTCACAGGTTCAATGCCGCCGGAACGCAGCAGCGTGAGGCGGGCGGGGCTGGTAGATGCAAGGACAACGGCGGTCATGCATCCAAGGGTATGGAACACTTGTCAGGTGGACAAATCAATCAACTGGACCGGTCAGCAGCTAACCCTCAAAATCGAGAGGGTGGCGCACGGCGGTATTTTTGTGGCCCGCCACGATGGCCGCGTGGTTTTTGTCTCGCACGTGCTTCCGGGTGAGACCGTCAAGGCCCGGGTGTTCGAGGATCGCGGAGGCTCGTTTTGCAGAGCCGAGCCAATTGAAATCATCGAGGCTTCGCCAGATCGGGTTCCACAGGTTTGGAAAGAAGCTGGGGTTGGGGGCGCCGGCGGTGCCGAGTTTGGGCACATCAAGCTGGCTCGCCAGCGCGAACTAAAAGCTGACGTAATAGAGGAATCCCTCAAGCGCATGGCGGGGGTTGAGCTTCGTCCGGTTGTTGAGGCAGCCCCCGGCGACGACGAGGCGAATGGTCTTGGTTATCGCACCCGAGTTCAGCTGCACGTTGATCAGTCTGGAGACGCGGGTCCGTATCGCGAGCGCAGCCACGAGGTGGTGCAGGTGAGGGACCTTCCGCTTGCCGTAGAAGAAATTCGTGAGTTGGAACTTCACCGTCGGAACTGGCAAGACGTTGAAAAAATTGAAATCGCTACCAGCAGCACTGGCCA
>JBJTMG010000102.1:0-2775 GCA_046063415.1 Micrococcales bacterium | reverse complement strand
GAATCGAGAGCCTGTTTGAAGGCATCCGTGGTGAAAGTTGCACCACTGAGGTTCGAAAAGTTTGAACCCTGGGCCGTGACTGCATACTTCTGTAGGTAAGGAAAGGCTGCCTCGCGGCCGTTGTTTGCGCCAGCCTGAACCAGATTCACGGCGCTGATCTTGCCACCGGTCCGAACTACCTCAAGCTGAATGGTTCCGTACTGGTAGTTGATGGCATCTCCAGTTACGGTTTGGTCAGGCTTGGTTGTGACGGTCTTAGCTGGGGTGGCGGTTGAATCCGGAGTGGCATTCAGGCCAAGGGCGCCAACTAATCCGCCGCTGCTTTCAGTTAGGTGGTTGGTGACGAGCACACCGCCGCTGAGCGATGTCAGAACAATGGCCGTATTCGCCAGCGCAACCCTGGTTTTTCGTTCTAGCGCCATGCTTTAGAACTTGCTCAATGCCGAGTCAACGGCCTGCTTGAACGCATCGGTCGTGTAGGTGGCGCCGCTCATGTTTGCGAAACCAGATCCCTGAGCCTGCACCGCGTATTGTTGCAGGTACGGAAACGCGCTTTCACGGCCGTGCGTGGCAGTGCCCTGCACCAGGTTCACCGCGGTGATCTTGCCGTTGTCCTTGGTGACCGAGACCTGTATTACACCGAATCGGTAGGTTATGGCGCTACCGGTCTTAGTTTCAGGGGCGCTGGCCGCAGTTGTCTTGGTTGGCACGGGGGCCGGGGCCGAAGTTGCTGTTGGGGCCGAGGCAGCACCTGTTCCGCTACTCGAAGTTGAGCTCGAGCCGCTGGAGTTTGAACTCGAGCTGGATGAGCTGCTGCCGGACTTGCTTCCGCTTGAGCCCGAAGTTGAGCTTGAGCTTGAGCCGTTGGCCTTGGAAGTGGAACCAGACCCCGATGAACTTGTGGTGCTGCCTGACCCGGCAGCGGCCGTGGAATTACCGGTGTCGCTCGTTGCGGTACCGGCACCTGTGGTTGACCCAGCCGCAGCCGCCTGCGCGGCCGCAGTTGAGTTAATGTCAAGCGTGGTCGAGTTAAACGTGGTTCCGGTTTGGGCGGCGGCACCAATGGAGTACGAGACCCCAAGGACACCCAGCCCTACTACTGTGACTGCGTTGCGGGTTGAGTTTCTCACCAGGCAAACTCCTCTGCGTGAATTTGGTGCTCGGGGGTGCCTGCCTTGCGCAGACTCTTCTTTACGGTTTTGGTCCAAGCTGCTGGTCCGCAAACAAACACATCAGACTCCGATACCCAGGGAGCAATTTGAGTCACTCTTGCGTGATCCGGCAGGCCCGATGGGTCTTCGGGTAGCCAAGAGTTGGCGTGACCGCGCTTGCCCTCTAGGAGCGTTAGTTTGAAACCGCGGCGACGCGCCAGGGCCTCAAGTTCGGCCGCCAGCGGGGCATCTGCCGAATCGCGCACGCGATAAATGATGTTCACATCGCCCGGGCGGGCGGCTAGCGACTCGGCTAGTGCGCGAATCGGTGGGGCACCGATACCGGCGGCAATCAGGGTCACCTTTTCGCGCGTCCGGCGATCTTCGGTGAAGACTCCGTAGGGACCTTCTAGCATGACTCGCGTGCCCGGTTTCACGTTCTGCAGCAGTGCGGTGTCGTCGCCACGGTTTCCAATGGTGAACCTAACGAAACGGGAGTTTGGCGCGGCCGAGATGCTGAATGGGTGAGCTCGCCACCACTGTTTTGGGGTAAGAACGCGCAAGATGTAGAACTGACCAGACTTGTGTCCAAGCTTTTCGAGGTGGCGACCGCTGATGTAAACGCTGGTGCTGTCACTGGATTCCGCCGTGGCCTGAGCAACGCGCAGGTCAAAGTAGAACGATGCAAAAATTGGGCTCAGGATTCGGTACCAGATTATGTTTCCGGCCACAAAAATGTAGAGAGTTACCCAGAACAGAGTCGGCCAGACTTTACCCGCAATGTCGGAACCTGTTGAGAACTGGTGAGGAATCGCCAGTAATACCGAGGCATAGCCAAGCAGGTGAACCAACCACCAGGCTTCGTAGCTGATTCGCTTGCGGGCAATGTTAATAGAGGTCACCACGACCAGAATCATGGCCAGCAACGCGAGTGCGGCGGTGATCATGTCCTGCATTCCGGTCATGAAGTACCAGAATTCATCGATGACATTCTTGCCGTCGGTCATGGAGAAACCAATGAGGCTCGCAAGAAAGTGCGCGGACACGAGATAAAGAATGGGTTTGCCTAGTTTTTTGTGTGCCTCGGTTGCTTTGTCCAGGCCGTAGAGACGGTCGATCCAGGGGACCCTGGCAATCAGCAGCATGTGTATGAGCAACAGGTCGGTTCCCACCAATGCGGTGAGCCGGCTCAGCGAGCCAAGAGCGCTAGGTACGTCGACAACAGTTTTTACGCCACCGTCAATGAGGAACATTGCGACTACCGCAATGGCGCTTGCCCAGGCAAACACCTCTACCAAATCCTGGCGACGAGCAACCCTTATTAGTTTCTTGCGGCCCAGAACCACCTTTTTGTTTGGTTCCGTGAACATGTAGTTGCTTGTCATGGGTTTAGACTGACGCACTTTCTTGGGAGATTCCTGTGAACTGTCTGGGTTTTTAGGCACAGAAGTTCAGGCCATTTAAGTCACCTCGTTGTCTTGAATGGGAAACAAACTGGCAATAACTCGACCGTACTGTTTCACCATGGGAGATCTGTTTCAACACTATCCAGTGT
Source organism: Micrococcales bacterium (assembly GCA_046063415.1). Taxonomy (GTDB): domain Bacteria; phylum Actinomycetota; class Actinomycetes; order Actinomycetales; family Microbacteriaceae; genus Rhodoluna. The sequence goes on along the minus strand of JBJTMG010000102.1, from coordinate 69 downwards.
CTGCGCAAGAACGCTCGGGGGGACCGGCCGCCGGTATAGCGTTCGACGAAATGTTTTCGGCGCCCTCTA
>JBJTMG010000101.1:0-3168 GCA_046063415.1 Micrococcales bacterium | reverse complement strand
GCAGCGCGGTATTACCATCAACATCTCGCACGTTGAGTACCAGACCGAGAAGCGCCACTACGCACACGTAGACGCTCCAGGTCACGCTGACTACATCAAGAACATGATCACCGGTGCTGCACAGATGGATGGTGCCATCCTTGTAGTAGCAGCAACCGACGGTCCAATGCCTCAGACCCGCGAGCACGTTCTACTAGCTCGCCAGGTTGGCGTTCCTTACATCGTTGTTGCTCTAAACAAGAGCGACATGGTTGACGACGAGGAAATCCTAGAGCTCGTTGAGGTTGAGGTCCGCGACCTTCTCAGCAGCCAGGACTTCGACGGCGACAACGCACCAGTAGTTCGCGTTTCGGCTCTAAAGGCCCTAGAAGGCGACGCAACCTGGGGCGAGTCGGTTGTCAAGCTTATGGACGCAGTTGACGAGTTCATTCCAGAGCCAGTCCGCGACACTGACAAGCCATTCCTAATGCCAGTAGAAGACGTCTTCACCATCACTGGTCGTGGAACCGTTGTTACCGGCAAGGTAGAGCGTGGTCAGATCAAGGTTAACGACGAAGTTGAAATCGTTGGTATCCGCGACAAGACCAAGACCACCGTTACCGGTATCGAAATGTTCCGCAAGCTTCTCGACTACGCAGAGGCCGGAGAAAACGTTGGTGTTCTACTACGTGGAACCAAGCGTGAAGATGTTGAGCGTGGCCAGGTTCTTTGCAAGCCAGGCTCGATCACCCCTCACACCAACTTCGATGGCAACGTCTACATCCTTTCCAAGGATGAGGGTGGTCGCCACAACCCGTTCTACGCAAACTACCGTCCTCAGTTCTACTTCCGTACCACTGACGTGACCGGTGTTATCACCCTTCCTGCAGGCACCGAAATGGTTATGCCTGGCGACACCACTGAGATGACCGTTGAGCTCATCCAGCCAATCGCAATGGAAGAGGGTCTGCGTTTCGCAATCCGTGAGGGTGGCCGCACCGTAGGTGCCGGTACCGTTACCAAGATCAACAAGTAAGACTTCTTACTTTTAGATTAGAAAAACTCCCTCGGGCTTCGGCTCGGGGGAGTTTTTCTTTGGTTGGCCGGTGGGCTGGTTACCAATCTAGTTTTTGTGCCCTAAAGCTGCTGCCCAAATCGGTAACTGTTGCCGTCGGCATCGCGCAACCAGAACTCCCGCATATGCCAGGTTTGGTCCTCCGCGACTGCGCCGGCTAAGGCCGCCAACTGGTCAACATTATCTACGCGAAAATACACCACCACGGGACCATGCCCATCACCTCTTGATTCGCTGGCGTGAACTGCGATGCCATCGGGGTGTTGGAATTCGGCGTAAAGCAAGTTCTGGCCAGGGTTATGGCTCCAAGCGAGTGAGAAACCGAGCGGTTCGAGTACTGTCTGAACCACCGATATTTTGCTTACTGGCACCACGGGAATGACTGAACGAATCATGGACGCAGTCTAACTTGGCCAAACTATAGGACTAGCGGTAAACATTAACTTGCATTGACACGCCCGAGTGTGGCAGGATAGACAAGTTCTTGAGAAGTCGCGCTATCTTGCGCGAACCACTGCAGGCAACGTGATCGGGTTTCAAACCGGGGTCCAGCCGCAGCTGAACAAAAATGTATCCGACCAAATCTGGTTCGAGCATGTTGCAGTTTGTGCGACACGCCCGACAGCGTGGGTCGGAGGAAGCAGTACCCCGTCGGGTTCATGCCAATAGGCATTCCGGAGGGTTTTGACAGATAAACAGTGGTGCAACAGAAGTAGTGCTACTTAGCGTCCTGCGGCCGAAAGGCCAATGGTGTGAACGAAAGAGAGTCAACATGGCGGCACAGAAGATCCGCATTCGACTTAAGTCGTATGACCACGAGGTCATCGACTCTTCGGCGCGCAAAATTGTTGACACGGTAACCCGTGCCGGCGCGACCGTCGTAGGCCCAGTGCCTCTACCAACCGAAAAGAACGTGGTTTGTGTAATCCGTTCCCCACACAAGTACAAGGACAGCCGCGAGCACTTCGAGATGCGCACCCACAAGCGCGTAATCGACATCATCGACCCAACCCCAAAGGCTGTGGACTCGTTGATGCGTCTTGACTTGCCAGCCGATGTCAACATCGAGATCAAGCTCTAAGGAAAACCATGTCTACCGAAAACAAGACTGTTAAGGGTCTGCTGGGCAAGAAGCTTGGCATGACTCAGGTCTGGGACGAGAACAACCGCCTAATCCCGGTTACCGTCATCGAGGCCGGCTCAAACGTAGTCACTCAGATCAAGACCGTTGACACCGATGGCTACAACGCCGTTCAGGTTGCGTACGGTGCCATTGACCCTCGCAAGGTAAACCAGCCAGCCGCTGGTCACTTTGGCAAGGCCGGAGTCACCCCACGCCGTCACATCATGGAGATCCGCACCGCCGACGCCGCTTCGTACGAAGTTGGTCAGGAGCTTGGTGTTGACGCTCTAGAGGTTGGCGCAACCATCGATGTTGTTGGAACCAGCAAGGGTAAGGGTTTCGCGGGTCACATGAAGCGTCACAACTTCTCTGGTGTTGCAGCATCGCACGGTGCTCACCGCAACCACCGCAAGCCAGGTTCGATTGGTGCTACCACCACTCCAGGTCGCGTGTTCAAGGGAACCCGCATGGCCGGACGCATGGGTCAGGACCGCGTCACCACCCTAAACCTCACCCTGCACGCAGTTGACGCCGAGCGCGGCCTGCTGTTGATCAAGGGTGCAGTACCGGGCTCAAAGGGCTCGCTCGTATTCGTTCGCAACGCAGTGAAGGGAGCCAACTAATCATGGCTAACACTTCAGTAGACGTTCTAGACGTTCAGGGCAAGAAGGCCGGCACCGCCGAGCTTCCTGCAGACCTGTTCGACGTTCAGACCAACGTCCCGCTAATCCACCAGGTAGTAGTTGCCCAGCTGGCAGCTGCCCGCCAGGGAACCCAGAGCACCAAGCACCGCGGTGAAGTTTCCGGTGCCGGTCGCAAGCCTTTCAAGCAGAAGGGAACCGGTCGTGCTCGTCAGGGTTCGATCCGTGCTCCACAGATGCGCGGCGGTGGCGTGGCTCACGGTCCACTACCTCGTACCTACGAACAGCGCACCCCAAAGAAGATGATTGCAGCCGCCCTAAAGGGTGCTCTATCTGACCGTTCGCGCGCT
>JBJTMG010000100.1:0-4782 GCA_046063415.1 Micrococcales bacterium | reverse complement strand
AAGGAGGGGGTGGGAAGAAAAGAGGGCAGGAGAACAAGGCGGAAAAAGCCCTGAGCCACGGGGGCCGACTGAACGTCGCCATCGTAGTTCTTACAAGCCCAAACGTAGCCGCCCTCCCACTTGAGAGCAGCTGCGACCATGTCGTCAATCAGGCGGTGCTCGTAGGTTAGGCCGGCAGCCTTGAAGCGGTCGGCGTACTCGGCGTCGAATACCTCTTGGAAGGCATCCTTGAAGGCGCCATCGTAGGCCTTAAGAATGGTGTTCTTGGTGCTCAGGTAGACCGGGTAGTTGCGGGCCAAGCCGTAGTTGAAGCTGGCGCGAGCGAAGTCACGGATGCTGTCCATGTAGTTGTACATACCCATTGCCACGCCACCTTGGGCTGGGTAGTCGGCAACGGTGAAGGTCTGAGGCTCGCCGCCATCGGCTGGCTGCCAGGTCATGGTTACGGTACCGGCACCTGGCACCTTGAAGTCGGTTGCCTTGTACTGGTCACCGTGGGCGTGACGGCCAATGATGATTGGCTTGGTCCAGCCAGGCACCAAACGAGGAACGTTGCTAATGATGATTGGCTCACGGAAAACCACGCCGTCAAGGATGTTACGGATGGTGCCGTTAGGGCTCTTCCACATCTTCTTGAGACCAAACTCGGTGACACGGGCCTCGTCTGGAGTGATGGTTGCACACTTCACGCCAACGCCGTGCTTCTTAATCGCGTGGGCGGCGTCAATGGTGACCTGGTCATCGGTGGCATCGCGGTGCTCAATAGACAGGTCGTAGTACTCAAGATCTACGTCTAGGAACGGCAGGATCAAGGAGTCCTTGATGTTCTGCCAAATGATGCGAGTCATTTCGTCGCCGTCTAGCTCAACGACCTTGCCAACTACCTTGATTTTGGACATGTTTGGGAGCTCCCACTTTCACATTTTTTGCAACCACTGGGCTCTTGGCCCATCGGTTCTAGCCTATCGCCAAAGCATTCACAGGATTTTGAGATACAACCGTGATACCCGCTAGGTAGCATTGCTTCATGACCTTTTTCAGATCAAAAACTTCCGCCAAAATTGCCAGCTGGGTGGGCGCTGCTGCCCTAGCCCTGACCACCACTATTCAGCCGGCGCTGGCCGATGACACTGGCAACGCCACCCCACCAACCATTCAGCTGGGATCCGAGGGCCCAAGCGTTGCCACCCGCCCAATCACCGAAAATTCGGTTGGCATTCAAATGTTTGGTTGGAACTGGAACAGCATCAAGGCCGAGTGCCCAAGCAACCTTGGCCCCGCCGGAATCGACTGGGTTCTGGTGTTACCTCCAACCGATCACATCGATGGCAATCAATGGTGGGTTCACTACCAACCAACCAGCTACGAGCTGAACAGCGATGCCGGCACCCGCGAACAGTTCATTGACATGGTTCACACCTGTGCCGATGCCGGCGTGCAGATTGTGGTTGACGCGGTTGTGAACCACATGGCTGGTGGCTCGGGCATTAGCTTCAGCAAGAAGGCCTACGGCGACAACCTGAACTTTGGCGACGGCCTCTACACCCGTGGCAACTTCCACATGGGTCTGCCTACCACCGACCCCCACTACTGCAAGGGCGACATTGTCAACTGGGATGCCGTGCCCGAACGTTTTGACTGCAACTTCCCGGGTCTACCCGACCTGGCAACCGAACAGCCTTACGTGCAGCAGAAGATTGCCGGTTACCTAAACGACCTGCTGACCATTGGAGTGGCCGGGTTCCGTTTTGATGCGGCCAAGCACATTCCACCAGCCGACATCGCTGCCATTCAGAAACTGCTGATTCGCCCCGCGTACCTGGTACAAGAAGTACCAGGCAACACCGCTCAGGCACTCGAGTACACCCCGAACGGTGACGTCTGGGCCTGGGACATGATGGGCAAGGTGTTTAGCATGTACGGAACTCCGGGTCAGGCGGCAACCGCAGTTACCTACGACATGCTCGACACCCCGTCTTACCCACCTAGCGATAAGAGCCTGGCTTGGGTTACCAATCACGACACCGAGCACCACGGTGGTGCGGTCACCTACCAGCAGGGCAAGCTCTATCAGCTGGCCTTCACCTGGCTGCTGGCCGAAAAATACGGCAAGCCCATGCTCTACAGCGGTTACGCGTTCTCGGCCGATTCGGATCAGGCACCGTTCTTGGCAAGCGGCTACATTGCCGATGCCAAGTGTGCCTCGAGCACCGGGCCGGTCGTAAAGGTTGTAACCAAGAAGAACAAGAAGACCAAGAAGGTGACCAAGACCACCTACCCAACCGTTGGCATTTACAAGGATGGCCAGTTCACCTGTGTTCAGCGCTGGACCTCGGTTCGTGGCATGATCGCGTTCCACAAGTACGTGGGACAGGCCGACAAGTCGAACGTCTTTGCCAAAAAGGGCGTCTACGGATTTGGCCGCTCGGGCAAGGGATTTGTGCTCATCAACAGCAACACCGCAACCTATAAGGCGAGCAAGATTGCAACCGGCATGGCCGCGGGCGACTACTGCGACCTGAGCACCGGAGGAACCACCCCGATCAAGGCCGGTGGCGGTTGCGTTGGCGCCAAGGTTACGGTTGCTGCCGACGGCAGCCTGACCTACAACCTGCCTGCGGTTACCGCAATTGCCATTACCGAAGCAACCAAGCTGCCGTAACTTGTGAACTAAAAAGGGCAGTCACCAGTGCGGTGGCTGCCCTTTTTGCTGCTCGGCGCTCGTACCTAGACCTGAGATTCGCGCCAGGCCTTGTGCATTTTGGCGAACTTGCCGGTTCCAGCAATCAGCTTGGCTGGCGAGTCATCTTCAATAATCTTGCCGTGCTCCAAGACCAAGACTCGGTCCGCAATAGACACAGTTGACAACCGGTGGGCAATGATGATTGCGGTGCGGTCCTTCAACAAGGTCTGTAGTCCCTGCTGCACCAAGCGCTCGCTCGGTACGTCTAGCGAACTGGTGGCTTCGTCCAGAATCAGAACCGCTGGGTCGGCAATGAAGGCTCGGGCAAACGAGATCAACTGGCGCTGACCCGCACTGACGCGACCGCCGCGCTTGTTGACATCGGTGTTGTAGCCGTCAGGGAGGCTCAGGATGAACTCGTGGGCTCCCACCGCCTTGGCGGCCGCCTCAATCTCTTGGGGCGTTGCATCTGGCTTGCCTAAGGCAATGTTGTCGGCAACCGAGCCACTGAAAAGATAGGCCTCTTGGGTCACCATGACAACGGCGCTTCTGAGGTCATTGTTGCTGAGGCGACGAAGATCGGTGCCGTCGAGTGTGACACTGCCTGCGCTTGGGTCGTAGAAGCGTGACACCAACTTGGCCAAAGTGGACTTGCCGGCTCCGGTGGTGCCGACCAAGGCAATGGTCTGACCGGCTGGAATCTGCAGGTTGAACGGCGGAAGAACGGTCTTTCCGTTGGAGTAATGGAACTCGACATCGTTGAAATCTAGGTTGCCCTTTGGATCAACAATCTTCACGGGGTGCTCAGGCTCGGGAACGGTTGGCTGCTCCTCTAGAACACCCGAGATCTTCTCGAGCGCCGAGTTGGCCGACTGGTACGCGTTGTAGAACATGGCCATGTCTTCCATGGGGTCAAAGAAGCGGCGCGCGTACAAGATTGCGGCTGTGAGAACACCAATGCCAAGCGAGCCATCGATGACCCGGATTCCGCCGGTAAGCAGCACCGCCGCAACAGTTAGGTTGCCGATCATGATTAGGCCAGGGTCGTAAATACCAAATAGCTGAATCACTCGGGCGTTCACAAAGCGGTAGTCCTCAACCAGATCCGAGTAAACCTCTTGGTTGACCTTTTCCTTGCGGAATGCCTTGACAGCGCGAATACCGGTCATGGTCTCGACAAAATGAACAATCAGGCGGGCAGAGGCTACGCGAGTTCGGCGGTACATGATTTTGGTGTTCTTTTGGAACCATCTGGTCAAGAAGCCAAGCGGAATCAGGCTGATTAACAGAATGCCAAAGGCACCCGGATCCAGAATCAGCAGCGCAATTGCCGTAAAGGTCATGTTCAGGATTCCGGCGATCATCTCGTTTCCGCCGCTGTCCAAAAGCTCCTTGATGCTGTCGAGGTCGCTAGTTTGGCGCGCAATGACTCGGCCCGAGGTGTACTTCTCGTGGAACTCAATGCTCAGGCGCTGGGTGTGCACAAACACGCGCTTGCGCAGGTCGTAGAGGACATCCTGGTTGGTGCGGGCCGCGTACTTGATGAAGAAGTTCATGGTCAGCGCGGTAATACTGGCAGCCCCGATGTACGCGAGCGCAACCAGCACGAGCGGAGTCCAGTCGTTCTTTAGAGCGGCTGGCAGTGCCTTGTCGATTCCGTAAGCGATAAGAGCGGGGCCGGTAACTCGCAGGGCCTGGCTGATGGTTACGGCACCTAGGCCTACAAAAAGGCGCTTCTTTACGGGACGAATGAGGACGCCCAGTAGCCTGAGTGAACGCTGCCTAACCTGCTTGGATTGCTCCTTGGTTAGCTCGATCTGTTCTTCATTTTCAACTCCGTGCATTTTCGTCCACCTCCAAACTTGAAATTACGTAGCGGTAGTGCTCGCTGGTCTTGAGCAGTTCGTGGTGGGTGCCAAAGGCGGTAATCTTGCCGTTTTCCAGCAGGGCTACCTTGTCGGCAAGCTGTACGGTGCTTGGGCGGTGCGCCACAATCAGCGCGGTGGTGGCCTTCAGCACGGTTCGCAGCGCGGCCTCAACCAGGGCCTCGGTATCAACGTCAAGGGCTGAGAGCGGGTCATCGAGCACCAGAATATCTG
>JBJTMG010000014.1:0-30188 GCA_046063415.1 Micrococcales bacterium | reverse complement strand
ATCGACGAGAAACCTGGAATCGGAAAAGCGTTCACCGTTAGTGGCCTCTACCGTGTCGATGGTGGCGCAGAGGCACTGGCTGGTCGCATTAGGGAGATTTTCACCGAGGTTGATCAGGCGATCGACGAGGGAAGCACCTATTTGATTCTGTCGGACCGCGACAGCAACCGCGAACTTGCACCGATTCCATCGCTGCTACTTACCAGCGCAGTCCATCACCATCTCATTCGCACCGGCCGCCGTACAATGGTTGGCCTGGTTGTGGAGGCCGGAGACGTTCGCGAGGTTCACCATGTAGCTGCTCTTATTGGCTACGGAGCCGCTGCGGTTAATCCTTACCTTGCCATGGAGTCCTGCGAGACCATGGTGAAAAACGGCATGTTGGCGGGCATAACCATTGAGCAGGCCTCCAAGAATCTCATCAAAGGTCTTGGCAAAGGCGTCTTAAAGATCATGTCCAAGATGGGTATTTCCACAGTTTCGTCATACGCCGGTGCTCAGGTGTTCGAGGCAATTGGTTTGAGCCAGGAGTTTGTTGACACCTACTTCACGGGAACCACTAGTCAGCTCGGTGGAATTGGGCTCGAGGTAATCCACGAGGAGAATGCCTCGCGTCACTACAGCGCATACCCCATTGACGAGGCCACCAACGTGCACCAAAACCTCGAGGTTGGTGGGGAGTATCAATGGCGCCGCGAGGGCCCATCACACCTGTTCAGCCCAGAGACCATTTTCAAGCTACAGCACGCAACCAAGCAGAAGAGCTACGAGATCTTCCGCGAGTACACTCGCGCTATCGACGAGCAAGCCGAGAATTTAATGACTTTGCGCGGGCTCTTCATGCTTCGTGAAGGTGTCCGGCAACCCGTTTCGATAGACGAGGTTGAGCCAATCAGTGCCATCGTCAAGCGATTCTCTACCGGTGCCATGTCTTACGGCTCCATCTCAAAAGAAGCACACGAGACTCTCGCAATTGCCATGAATCGCCTCGGAGCAAAGTCAAACACCGGCGAGGGAGGGGAGGACGTCGATAGACTCCTCGATCCAACTCGCAGAAGTGCCATCAAACAGGTTGCTTCTGGTCGGTTTGGCGTTACAAGCATGTATTTGACTCATGCCGATGATATTCAAATCAAAATGGCACAGGGTGCAAAGCCAGGCGAGGGTGGTCAGTTGCCTCCAAATAAGGTGTACCCGTGGATTGCCCGTACCAGGCACTCAACGGCCGGCGTCGGATTGATTTCGCCCCCTCCGCACCACGACATTTACTCAATCGAGGACCTGAAACAGCTGATCTTCGACCTCAAGCGCGCCAACCGGGCAGCTAGGGTTCACGTAAAGTTAGTCAGCCAGGTTGGTATCGGTACCGTAGCCGCTGGTGTGGCTAAGGCTAAAGCTGACGTGATTTTGGTTTCGGGACACGATGGCGGCACCGGCGCTAGCCCCTTGAACAGCCTCAAGCACGCGGGAACGCCTTGGGAGCTAGGCCTTGCCGAGGCACAACAGACCCTCATGCTAAACGGCTTGCGTGACCGAGTATCAGTTCAGGTTGACGGACAAATGAAGACCGGCCGCGATGTCGTCATCGCCGCTCTATTGGGAGCTGAGGAGTTCGGCTTTGCAACCGCTCCGCTCGTTGTTCAGGGTTGCATTCTCATGCGTGTTTGCCACCTCGATACCTGTCCGGTTGGTGTTGCAACACAAAACCCAGTTCTTCGGTCGCGATTCACCGGCCAGGCCGATCACGTGGTGAATTTCTTCGAATTTTTAGCGCAAGAAGTTCGTGAGTATCTCGCCGCCTTAGGCTTCCGCACGCTAGATGAGGCAATCGGCCACAGTGAATTGCTAGATGTTAATCGCGCCATTAACCACTGGAAGGCTGATGGGTTAGACCTGACCCCGATTCTTGCCGCTCCAGCTCTCCCGAGCAACGATTCGCGAAGAAAAATCACTTCGCAGGACCACGAGCTAGAAAAGCACTTTGACCACAAGCTCATATCGGCAGCGGCCAATTCCTTGGCGGACGCAGTATCAAGCCAGATTGAGCTTGAGATTACAAATGTTGATCAGGCTGTCGGCACGATGCTTGGGAACGAACTGACCAAGAAGTACGGTGCAGACGGACTCCCTGAGGCAACCATTAGCGTTTCGCTCAAGGGTGCTGCAGGGCAGTCTTTTGGTGCCTTCATTCCGAAGGGGATCAAGCTAACTCTTGAGGGTGACGCCAACGACTATGTCGGTAAGGGATTGTCCGGTGGAACCATCGTGGTCCATCCCGATCGAAACAGTGGTTATCCAGCCGAAGAGAACATCATCGCCGGAAACGTAATCGGTTACGGAGCAACCAGCGGAAAACTCTTCCTAAGAGGCATTGTCGGAGAGCGTTTCTTGGTTCGTAACTCTGGGGCCGTTGCGGTTGTAGAAGGTGTTGGCGACCACGCCCTTGAGTACATGACTGGTGGAGTCGCCGTTATTCTCGGTAGAACCGGTCGAAACTTCGGTGCCGGCATGTCTGGTGGCGTCGCCTTCGTATACAAACTTCGCGCCGACCGAGTGAATCATGAAGCTCTATCCGCCGGTGAGTTGCACCTCACTCCTCTGGAACCCCACGACGCTAAGGCATTGAAGATGCATTTGGAAGAGCACTTTGCCACTACTGGATCGGCAGTAGCAGAGCGGATTCTAAAGAATTTTGATGATGAACTTCAGCACTTCACTCGCGTTCTTCCAAGAGACTATGCTTCGGTGCTTTCGATTCGAGAAAAGGCAATTGCCGTTGGTGAGGATCCCGACAGCGAATCAGTTTGGGAGAACATTTTGGAGGTAACTCGTGGCTGATCCAAGAGGGTTTCTGAAGGTAACGGATCGTGAAACTGCAGCGCGGCGCCCAGTTTCAGTGCGCATCATGGACTGGAAAGAAGTTTACGAAGCACGCGATAAGGGTGTTATAAAGCAGCAAGCCAGCCGTTGTATGGATTGTGGCGTGCCTTTCTGTCATCAGGGATGTCCACTCGGCAACCTGATTCCGGAATGGAACGACCTGACTTGGCGCGATCAGGGACAGGCGGCCATCGAGAGGCTTCACCAGACCAATAATTTTCCAGAGTTCACCGGGCGACTTTGCCCAGCTCCTTGCGAGAGTGCCTGCGTTCTTGGGATTAACCAGCCAGCCGTCACCATCAAGGAAATCGAAGTCTCAATCATCGATGATGCGTTTGATCGCGGTTGGGTTCCAGCTCACGCTCCAGAGCGCATGACAGGAAAGACGGTTGCAGTCGTTGGTTCCGGACCTGCAGGGCTTGCGGCTGCACAGCAGCTGGCTAGAGCGGGACACACGGTAGCGGTTTATGAGCGCGACGACCGCATCGGTGGTTTGCTTCGCTACGGAATTCCAGATTTCAAAATGGAAAAGCAACACATTGACCGCCGGCTCGCCCAGTTAGAAGCCGAAGGCGTTCGATTCCGCGCTGGTGTCGAGATTGGCGTCGACATAACCTGGGAAGAACTAAGAAGCCGCTACGACGCAGTTCTTGTGGCAACCGGAGCAACTAAGCCACGTGATCTAAATGTTGCCGGCAGAGAACTCAGCGGCGTCCACTTTGCAATGGAGTATTTGACCCAGGCAAACCGTGTAATCGCTGGAGATGTTATTCCCAACCAGATCTCGGCCCAGGGAAAGAACGTAATCATCCTGGGAGGCGGTGACACCGGTGCAGACTGTCTGGGTACTGCCACCCGTCAGGGTGCCATTTCGGTGACCACACTTGCCATTGGCAAGCAGCCGCCAGCTGAGCGTCCAGAGAGCCAGCCTTGGCCCACCTTCCCAACGCTATTCGAGGTTGCAAGCGCCCACGAAGAGTTTGGTGAGCGCAAATACCTTTCGTCGACAGTCGAGTTCGTTGGCAGCAACGGGGTCCTTACGGGCGTTAAGGTTGCGGAAACAGAATTCGTAGACGGCAAGCGACTGCCAAAACCAGGTACCGAGGTAGTGTTACCAGCAGATTTGGTGCTTTTGGCGCTTGGTTTTACCGGAGTAGAGGGGGACGACCTAGTTGCCGAGACTGGAGCGAACCTAGACTCTAGGGGCAATCTGGACCGTAACGAGCAATATGCCACCAACATCGATGGTGTATTCAGCGCCGGTGATGCGGGGCGCGGCCAAAGCCTTATCGTATGGGCCATTGCCGAGGGGCGCGCAGCTGCCGCTGCAATTGACGAGTACCTTGAGGGAACCACTGAACTTCCAAAGCCGGTAAAGCCAACGGACCGACCAATTTCGGTTTACTCCTAAACCAAAAACCCAAGGGTTCTGAGTAGGCTTGCTCGGGGCTAGATAGATAGGAACAAATGAGACGCGCAAAGATCGTCGCGACCCTAGGACCAGCGACCTCGAGCTACGAGAAAATTAGCGAAATCATCGAGGCTGGTGTTGACGTAGCCAGAATGAACCTCAGTCACGGTGCATATGACGTGCACGAAGAGATCTACAACACGGTCCGAAAGGCCGCAGCAGATTCTGGAAAAGCAGTAGGGATCTTCGTTGACCTACAAGGACCAAAGATTCGCCTCGGCAGATTTGCCGATGGACCCCACATGCTCGAAAAGGGTGACATCTTCAAGATCACCATTGAAGAGATTCAGGGCACCAAAGAGATCTGCGGCACCACGTTCAAAGGTCTCCCCGGCGATGTGAAGCCTGGCGATCTTCTGCTTATTGACGACGGCAAGGTGACTCTCAAGGCAACCGAAGTGACCGACACTACTGTCACAACCGTTGTAGAGGTTCCTGGATTTGTTTCAAACAACAAGGGCATCAACCTTCCAGGCGTTGCTGTGAATGTTCCAGCCCTTTCAGAAAAGGATGAAGCAGATCTTCGTTGGGCAATTCGTCTCGGCGTAGACATGATTGCTCTATCGTTCGTTCGCAATGCATCTGACATTGTCCGAGTTCATGAAATTATGGCCGAAGAGGGTAAGTTCCTCCCTACCATTGCCAAGATCGAGAAACCGCAGGCAGTTGAAGCCTTAGAAGAAATCATCGATGCATTTGACGGCATCATGGTTGCCCGAGGCGACTTGGGTGTGGAGCTTCCACTGGAACAGGTTCCGCTGGTTCAGAAGCGTGCCGTTGAACTTTCGCGTCGTTGGGCCAAGCCTGTGATTGTTGCAACTCAGATGCTCGAGAGCATGATCGAGTCGCCGCGACCGACTCGCGCCGAAGCAAGCGACGTGGCAAACGCAATCCTCGATGGTGCCGACGCCGTGATGCTTTCTGGCGAAACCTCGGTTGGCAAGTGGCCGGTAGAGACTGTTGCAACCATGGCTCGAATCATCGAGTCGACAGAGGAAAACGGTTTGGACCGTATCCCTGCTCTTGGCACTCGGCCACACACCCACTCCGGCGCTGTGTCGTTGGCTGCAGTCGAAATTGCTGAGCTTCTCGGCTCCAAGTACGTGTGCGTATTCACCGAGTCTGGAGACTCGCTCCGTCGAGTGTCCAGACTCCGCTCTTCGGTTCCAGTTCTTGCATTTACCCCTAGCGAAACCACTCGGAATCGATTGGCTATGGTTTGGGGTGCAAATACCTTCCTTGTTCCAACGGTGACCCACACCGATGAAATGATGACTCAGGTTGACGAGATCTTGCTCGCATCGGGTAAGGCCAAGCTCGGGGATGAGGTTGTTGTAGTGGCGGGAACCCCACCGGGTGTCCCAGGCTCTACCAACACGCTTCGAGTTCACCGCGTAGGCGGAAACTAGTCGCAAAATTTGGAAATGGGATCGGACTTTATGTCCGATCCCATTTTTTGTGCCGAAGGCGGGACTCGAACCCGCACGTCTTTCGACAAAGCATTTTGAGTGCTCCGCGTCTGCCATTTCGCCACTTCGGCTTTTTGAACCTCCAAAAGTATATCGCATAACTTTTGCGTCAACGGTCGCCGTAGATTTCTTATAAAGTAAACGCCATGGCAGAACAATCGCAAAGTCGCAGAGTGCTGGTGGCCGAAGACGAGGCGCTTATCCGAATGGATGTCGTTGAGTCCCTCAGGGAGCTTGGCTACGAGGTGATTGCAGAGGCGGCCGACGGTGAGGAAGCTGTGAAACTTGCCAAAGAGTACGCGCCGGACATCTGCATTATGGATGTAAAAATGCCCAAACTAGATGGCATCTCGGCGGCGGAGCAAATAGCCACCCTAAAGATTCCTGTGGTTTTGCTAACCGCCTTTAATCAAAAAGAACTCGTTACCCGCGCTAGTGAGGCCGGCGCCATGGCCTACATTGTGAAACCTTTCGACCCAAACAACGACTTACTTCCGGCTATTGAAATTGCGCTTAGCAGGCATGCACAGCTAACCATTTTGGAATCTGAAATTGCAGACCTGACCGAACGTTTCGAAACTCGAAAGGTTATTGACAGGGCCAAGGGTCTACTCAATGAAAAAATGAACCTGACTGAGCCTGAGGCCTTCCGCTGGATTCAAAAGGCCTCGATGGATCGCAGGCTCACGATGCTAGAGGTGGCAAAAACGATTATCGACCAGCTTGGAACCGCTAAGCCCTCGGCCTAACCTTAGCCCTGGGTTGATAAGGCCGATTTTGGCCTAATCAGGTTGGTAATTCGAACGGTTGAAAGCCTGCGTCCAGCTTCGTCGGTCATGACTATCTCGTGAAGTGTTAGCGTTTTACCCAAATTTAGCGCTCTGCAAGTACCTGTAACGATTCCTTTCTGCGCAGACCGGCTGTGAGAGGCGCTCACTTCGATTCCTACGGCATAGCTATCGAATTGGCTTGCCCAGACATTAGCGGCAAAGGATCCCAGGCTCTCGGCAAGAACGACATACGCACCTCCGTGCACCAGTCCAAGTGGCTGGGTATTACCCGAAACCGGCATTGTTGCAATGGCGGTTTCCGCGCTCAAAGACTGCAGCTGAATCCCCATCTTTTCGGCCAAGGCTCCAAGTCCGCGTTGCTTCATTAGTTCCACAGCTGCGGGACTGTAATCAGGTTTAGACATGGCGGTTCCTCACGCGAAATGGGTAGGCACGCAAGTTAGGCTTGCTTGCATGAACGCTATGAAAAAGCCTACCCTTCTGCTCATCGATGGGCACTCCCTGGCCTTTCGGGCGTTCTATGCGCTCAGCCCCGATTCATTCAGAACACCCGATGGCCAACACACAAACGCTGTGCATGGATTCATCTCGATGCTGCTAAACATTCTGCAGGCTGAGCAGCCTAGCCACCTAGCGGTTGCCTTTGACCTTTCTAGGAGTTCTTTTCGAACCGAGGAATACCCCGAATACAAGGGGACAAGAGGGGAGACCCCACCCGAGTTCAACGGCCAAACGGAACTTCTCGAAGAGGCCCTAGCCGCAATGAACATTCGAACCCTAACTCGGACAAACTATGAAGCCGATGACATCATTGCAAGCCTTGCCGATCAGGGAGCCGATGCCGGGTTTGAGGTGTTGGTGGTCAGTGGTGATCGCGACACTTTTCAACTAATTCGCCCCGAGACCACGATTCTCTACCCTGTGAAGGGAGTGCTAAACCTAGCGCGAATGGATGACGCTGCCGTCCTTGAGAAATACGGAATTCACGCTCAGCAGTATCCGGATCTTGCAGCTCTAGTTGGCGAGACGAGTGACAACCTGCCCGGAATACCGGGTGTTGGGCCAAAGACAGCGGCAAAGTGGCTTCAGCAGTATGGTTCACTCCAGGCGATTTTCGACGGCGCAGCCGACATCGGTGGCAAGGTGGGGGATAGTCTTCGCGAACACATGGAACTTGCAAAGAGAAATAGGCGCCTAAACCACCTGGTTCGCGACCTACCATTCGATTTTTCCCTCGATGATCTTGCTCTCGGCTCGGTGGACGAGGCACAGGTTCGATCGGTGTTTTCAAAACTTCACTTCAAGACCCTCACGGAACGAGTGTTGCGGCTACGTGGTGTAAACGGCACTCAGACCTCAACGGGAAACTCGACTTCCTCGCAGACTGTTACACAGGATGTGGACCCAGCCCCGGATACCGAGTTAACCTCCTCCGCGAGCACGGTCGAGATTCCTGGTTCCTCAGCCCTTGGACCCGAAGAACTGGTGGCATGGCTAAAGGCCGAAAGGCAAACCCTTGGACTCTCAGCGGAGTTCGTATTCGACTCTGCGGGACAGGCGCAGATCGTAAGCATTGGGTTTGCAACGGAGACGGAACGAAAATACTTCACACCCAACAGCAACAGGCAGGTTCAAGACATCCTTGGTTCTTGGCTTATTGACAGTGGTAGCCCTAAGGCAGTTTTCGATTCAAAGAACTTCACTCGGTCACTCATGAATGCTCTGGGGCTTGCCGAATCGACCGAAACTGTCAACGGAATCGACTACGACCCACTGCTACTCCAATATCTCCTGAACCCAATCCGAGGTAACTACCGAATCGATGACGTAGCGCTAGAACACCTTGGCTTATCAATCAATCGCGGCGATCCAAATGCGTTGATTCAGGAGAACCCTGCCGATCCTAGTTTGGATGCCTGGTTGGCGGTTGTCCTGAGCGGAAGATTGCACCAACTGGTCAAGGATCAGCAGCAGCTTGAGGTTTACACGGTTGTTGAGCTCCCGACTAGCCCCGTGTTAGCGCAAATGGAAAACACCGGGGTTTCTGTGAACCTATCCGCACTTCAATCCTTGTTCGATCAGTTGACCGCCGAGGTTGCCAGCATCGCACAGGAAGCCTACGCAATCATTGGTCACGAAACAAACCTTGCGTCACCAAAGCAGCTGCAGACGGTCTTGTTCGACGAGCTCGGCATGACGGGGACCAAGGCTGTCAAGACGGGATTCTCCACCAATGCCGCTGCCTTGAATGAGCTGTTTGAACAAACCCAGCACCCGTTTCTGGCAAAACTGCTCGAACACCGAGATGCCACCAAGATCCGTCAGATTGTAGAGACTCTTTTGAAGTCTGTTGGTTCAGATGGCAGGTTGCACACCAGTTACGGTCAAACTGGAACATCAACTGGCCGGTTGTCTTCGGAGAATCCAAACCTGCAAAACATCCCGATCAAGAGCCAACGTGGACGGCAAATTCGCGAGGCCTTCGTTGTGACCGAGGGGTTCGAAACCCTGCTCACGGCTGACTACTCACAGATTGAAATGCGCATCATGGCTCACCTGAGCAACGATGAAGGCCTGATAGAGGCATTCCGAACAGGTGAGGACCTTCACCGTTTCGTTGGTGCCCGAATTTTCGGAGTCTCGCCAGAAGAAGTTACACCCGCAATGAGATCAAAGGTAAAGGCCATGAGCTACGGACTGGTCTATGGGCTCAGTGAATACGGGTTGGCCAAGCAGTTGCGCATCAGCAATGCCGAGGCCAAACAGCTAATGCAGGACTATTTCGACAGATTCGGCGGGGTCAGACGTTACCTGGCTTCCGTCGTAGATGCCGCAAAGACGGAGGGATACACGGTCACGACCTTTGGTAGACGCCGGCCTTTCGACGATCTCAACAGTCGTATCTTCCAAATTCGTGAAAATGCTAGACGGGCGGCGCTAAACGCTCCGATTCAGGGCACCGCGGCGGATATCATGAAGCTTGCCATGACCAGAATCGCCTCCGATATGGCGTCACGCGAACTTAAATCCCGCATGTTGCTTCAAGTTCACGACGAACTGGTATTTGAAGTTGCGAAGGGTGAGTTGGACACGCTCAAGGAACTGGTTACCCTACAAATGGAACGGGTAGTTGAGCTCTCCGTTCCTCTCGAGGTGCACCTCGGTTTCGGGCCCAATTGGGACGCGGCTGGGCACTAGGTAGAGCCGTGATTTCTGGGAAAGTTTCGGTTGCAAACATCGATGGTTGGCACGCCCGACCCGCGTCGGAATTTGCCAGACTCGTGGGCCAGTCACCAAACCGGGTTCGAGTTTCGCGACAGGGCATGACACCTGTTCCGGGGGATAGCGTCTTATCACTCATTAGTCTGGGCGCGAAACAAGGCGACGTTCTCATTATTGAGGTAGAGGGCCCCGATTCTGAGACACTGCTTAACAGCCTGATATCTTTGTTCTAGGGCACTTTCCCCGCTAGACTTGAACGGCGCATAAGCGCACCATACCGTCCATCGTTGCGGTTCGTACCAATCTTTCTCTTCAACTGAGTAAGTGAAGTCTTGCCGTGACCTTATCCATATCCATCTAAGGCAACTACTACATGACCACCACTACGCCAAGCAAGGCAACCAAGCAGGTAGCCGTAAACGACATCGGCTCTGCAGAAGACTTCCTAGCAGCGGTTGAAAAGACCCTGAAGTTCTTCAACGACGGCGACCTCATCGAGGGCATCGTCGTAAAGATTGACCGCGACGAGGTTCTACTCGACGTTGGTTACAAGACCGAGGGTGTAATCCCTTCGCGTGAACTTTCAATTCGCCACGACGCAGATCCATCTGAGATCGTCAGCGTTGGCGATTCCATTGAGGCGCTTGTTCTTCAGAAGGAAGACAAAGAAGGCCGCCTCATCCTCTCCAAGAAGCGCGCACAGTACGAGCGCGCCTGGGGCGATGTTGAGAAGGTCAAGGAAGCCGATGGCACCGTTACCGGTGTCGTTATCGAGGTCGTCAAGGGTGGTCTGATCGTAGACATTGGTCTTCGCGGCTTCCTACCAGCTTCGCTAATCGAACTTCGTCGTGTTCGCGACCTTGGTCCATACCTGGGCCAGAAGGTAGAAGCAAAGATTTTGGAGCTAGACAAGAACCGCAACAACGTTGTGCTTTCGCGTCGCGCACTGCTAGAAGAGAGCCAGTCTGCTAGCCGCAGCACCTTCCTAGCGGACCTAGCAAAGGGCCAGATTCGCACCGGCGTAGTTTCATCGATCGTCAACTTTGGTGCCTTCATTGACCTGGGCGGCGTTGACGGTCTAGTCCACGTCTCTGAGCTTTCTTGGAAGCACATTGAGCACGCCAGCGAGGTTGTTGAAATCGGTCAGGAAGTAACCGTTGAGGTTCTTGAGGTCGACCAGGAGCGCGAGCGCGTTTCGCTGTCGCTCAAGGCAACTCAGGAAGACCCATGGCAGGTATTCGCACGTACCCACGCAATCGGCCAGTACGCTCCCGGAAAGGTCACCAAGTTGGTGCCTTTCGGTGCATTTGTTCGTGTTGCCGATGGCATCGAGGGTCTGGTTCACATCAGCGAGCTTTCGAGTAAGCACATCGAACTTGCCGAGCAGGTAGTTTCGGTCAACCAGGACGTTTTCGTCAAGGTAATCGACATCGACCTAGACCGTCGTCGTATCTCGCTTTCGCTGAAGCAGGCAATCGAAGAGGTTGACCCTGAGGGCACCGACTTCAACCCAGCTCTTTACGGTATGGCTGCAGACTTCGATGAAAAGGGTCAGTACAAGTACCCTGAAGGCTTCGACGCAGCTACTAACGAGTGGAAGCCAGGCTTTGAAGAGGCTCGCACCAAGTGGGAGAAGGAGTGGACCGAGGCTCACGCCCGTTGGGAAGCTCACAAGCAGCAGGTGAAGGCAGCTAATGAACTTGCAGCCTCACTACCTGATGCAGCACCAGCTGGTAGCTCAGACGCAGCCACTTCTTACAGTTCTGAAGGCAGCTCTACTGGCACCCTTGCCAGCGATGAGTCCCTTGCAGCCCTTCGCGACAAGCTAAGCGGCGACAAGTAACCACGATTCATCGGTCAAAAGGTCCATCCTTCGGGGTGGACCTTTTGCTTTGCGGTTAGGGTTAACCCGTGTTTCTTATTGGGTTAACAGGCGGAATCGCGGCAGGGAAATCAACCGTTGCCGCCCTCTGGGAGACCCTTGGCGGCGTTCAAATTGACGCAGACGAGCTCGCCAGGGCAGTGGTTGAACCCAATAGCTTGGGCCTGGAGTTGGTTCGTGAGCGATTCGGCGACAAGATTATTTCCACTGACGGGTCACTAAACCGCAACGCGCTCGGGAATATTGTTTTCAACAATCCAGCTGAACGTAAAGCGTTGGAAGCCATCCTGCACCCCTTGGTGCGGAAAGAGGCTCAAAAGCGTTTGTCTCAACTGCCAGCCGACTCAATGGTCATTTACAACGTTCCTCTGCTTGTAGAGGCGTCAGTCGATTTAGATTTTGATCGGGTAGTGACTGTTGAAGCACCCGTAGAGGATCAAGTCAAGAGAATGGTTAGCAACCGAGGAATGTCCGAGGCTGAAGCTACTGCACGAATCCGTGCCCAAGCCACACCCGCACAGAGAGCTAATCGAGCTGATTTCATTTTGAATAGCAACCAAGACTTGAGCGGACTCTACCGAGATGCGACCAAGCTCTGGCATGAATTTGAACGGGAAGCTGCGGCTAAAAATGGAACCCACTAGAGACTTTCGCCCATTTGAAGTAGTCAGTGAATACAAGCCATCGGGTGACCAACCAACCGCAATTGCGGAGTTGGCAAAGCGCATTACCAATGGGGAGAAGGACATTGTTCTGCTTGGTGCAACCGGAACGGGAAAGTCTGCAACCACGGCGTGGCTGATCGAAGCTGTCCAGCGCCCAACTCTGGTTCTTGCCCACAATAAGACCCTCGCCGCTCAGTTGGTAAACGAATTTCGCGAGCTAATGCCGAACAACGCCGTGGAATACTTCGTGAGTTACTACGACTACTACCAACCCGAAGCTTACGTGCCGCAAACGGACACCTTCATTGAGAAAGATTCAAGCATCAACTCAGAGGTTGAGAGACTTCGCTATAAGGCAACCATGAGCCTCCTGAGCCGAAGAGACGTAGTTGTCGTTAGCACCGTCTCATGCATCTATGGTCTGGGAGCGCCAAAGGAATACCTAGATCAATCTCTGCCCTTGCAAGTTGGGCAACGAATCGAACGCGAGGACCTGATTCGCAAATTCGTGGCCATGCAGTACCAACGCAACGACATTGATTTCAGCCGGGGCAACTTCCGGGTCAAGGGCGACACCATCGAAATCATCCCTGTCTACGACGAGACCGCCATTCGAATTGAGATGTTCGGAGATGAAATTGAGACTATCTACGCCCTTCACCCTCTGACCGGTGAGATCCTCCAAACGCTTGATACGGTTGCTGTATTTCCCGCGTCATACTACGTTGCCACTCCCGAGCGAATGGGCGAGGCCATCGAGGCAATAGAAAACGAGCTTGCACTGAGAGTGCGCGAACTCGAGGGCCAAGGCAAACTTCTGGAGGCTCAGCGTCTCAAAATGCGAACAACTTTTGATTTAGAGATGATCCGAGAGCTTGGTTTTTGCTCTGGAATCGAAAACTATTCAAGACACATCGATGGTCGCGAGCCGGGTTCGGCTCCGAGCTGCCTGCTTGACTACTTTCCAGAGGATTTCCTAACGGTAATCGATGAATCTCATGCCACTGTCCCACAGATTGGCGCCATGTTTGAAGGCGATTCAAGCAGGAAGCGTACTCTTGTGGAACACGGATTCCGCCTGCCATCGGCTTTAGACAACCGTCCCCTCAAATGGAGCGAATTTCAAGAGCGAGTTGGTCAGACGGTCTACCTGTCTGCGACCCCGGGTAAATACGAACTCGGTGTAAGTGATGGTGTCGTCGAACAGATCATTCGTCCAACCGGCTTAGTTGATCCCGAAATCGTTATAAAGCCAAGCAAGGGTCAAATTGACGATCTGTTGGAAGAAATTAAATTGCGCAGCGAACGCGACGAGCGCGTCCTGGTGACAACCTTGACCAAGAAGATGGCAGAGGAACTCACCGATTTCTTTACCGAGGCGGGAGTAAGGGTAAGGTACCTTCACAGCGATGTCGACACCCTTCGCCGTGTCGAACTGCTACGCGAACTTCGTCAAGGCGTGTTCGACGTACTGGTCGGTATCAACCTTTTGCGCGAAGGCCTAGACCTACCCGAGGTTTCGCTTGTTGCAATTTTGGACGCAGACAAAGAGGGCTTCCTAAGATCTACCACCTCGCTAATCCAAACAATTGGTCGTGCGGCAAGAAACATAAACGGACAAGTCCACATGTATGCCGACAACCTAACCGACTCAATGAATCGGGCAATTGAGGAAACTAACCGCAGGCGAGAGAAACAGGTTGCTTACAACAAAGCGAACAACATTGATCCGCAACCGTTACGCAAGCGAATCGCTGACATAACTGACCAAATCCTTCGCGAAGAAGAGGACACAGCCAAGCTAGTTGAGCAGAGCAAGAAACGCACTCGTGATGGAAAGCCCGTGATTCAGGCACGGGGTCGAAAAAATATTGGTTCCATGGCCGCCGCGGAAATCTTGAACGTAATTATTGAGCTCGATGAACAAATGAAGGCGGCAGCAGCGGAGCTTAACTTTGAACTCGCCGCCAGATTGCGTGATGAAATAAGCGAGCTTAAGTATGAAATCAGACAGATTGAGAAGGCGGGGCACGCCTAGGCACCTCAAATGCGTTGTTAGCATTTGATGGTGTCTATTTCAGAGGTTCCTCACAACAACAAGTTGATCGTTAAAGGCGCTCGCGTCCACAATCTAAAGAACCTAAACGTTGAAATACCTCGCGACTCACTGGTAGTTTTCACTGGTCTCAGCGGTTCTGGAAAGTCCTCGCTGGCCTTTGACACGATTTTTGCCGAAGGGCAACGCAGGTATGTTGAGTCGTTGTCAGCCTATGCTCGCCAGTTTCTTGGGCAAGTGGATAGGCCCGATGTAGATTTCATCGAGGGTCTCTCTCCTGCCGTTTCAATTGATCAGAAATCCACAAACCGGAACCCCCGATCAACGGTAGGAACCATCACAGAGATTCACGATTACCTAAGACTTTTGTGGGCTCGTATCGGAGTGCCATTCTGTGCCGAATGTGGCGAGCGAATCATTAAGCAGACCCCACAACAAATTGTTGATCAGCTGCTGGAACTTGCAGAAGGCACAAGATTCCAGATTCTCGCTCCTATTGTTGACCAGAAAAAAGGTGAATTTGTCGATTTGTTTAGAGACCTGGTCACACAGGGGTATGCCAGGGCGGTTGTCGACGGCCAGGTCGTTCAGCTAGCAGACGCCCAACCTCTCAAGAAAACCTTCAAGCACGACATATCGGTTGTGGTTGACCGGCTCGTGTCCAAAGCCGACATCGTGGGTCGCCTAACGGATTCTGTGGAGACAGCGCTCAAGCTCGCCGGCGGCCGAATCCTTATCGACTTTGTCGACATCAAGGATGGCCCTCAGAAAACCAGGGTTTTCAGTGAAAAAATGTCCTGCCCAAACGAGCACACGCTCACTCTGACGGAAATTGAACCTCGAACATTTTCGTTCAACGCACCCTTTGGCGCTTGCCCAACCTGTGCCGGGCTAGGCACAAAGATGGCGGTAGACCCAGACCTGGTGATAGGTGATCCAGCGGCGTCTATCAATGGCGGCGCAATCATTCCCTGGAGCACCCAGGGCAAGGGTCTTTTCACCTACTACATCCGCATGCTCGAGGGTCTTGGCGCAGAGCTTGATTTCTCGCTTGATACGCCCTGGCAGGAACTCCCCGAGGATATTCGTGACGCGATTGTCTGGGGAAATAACTTTGACGTAAAGGTTCGCTACAAAAACCGCTATGGTCGTGAGCTTCGCTACACCAGCGGGTTTGAGGGTGTACTTCCATACATTGAACGTAAGTGGCTGGAATCCGAGCAAGATTACGCTCGGGCTCGTTGGGCAGGTTTCATGCGAGAGACACCCTGCCCCGCTTGTAACGGGCAACGACTGAAGCCTGAGGTGTTGGCTGTAAAGGTTAACAATGCCTCAATCGCGCAGGTCGCCGCCATGAGTCTTGGTGAGTGCGTCGAGTTTTTTGGCAACCTCAAGCTCGATGAGCGAGATGTCAAGATTGCGGCCCAAGTGTTGCGCGAAATCCAGGCAAGGTTAGATTTCTTGATTGCCGTGGGACTCGACTACCTCAGCTTGGAGAGATCCGCTGGATCGCTCTCGGGAGGAGAAGCCCAAAGAATCAGGCTCGCAACCCAGATTGGTTCTGGATTGACTGGTGTCCTTTATGTCCTAGATGAGCCCTCGATCGGTCTCCACCAGCGTGACAACAGGCGCCTTATTGAGACGCTGCTGAAGTTACGCGAACTTGGAAACACGCTGCTAGTAGTTGAGCACGACGAGGACACCATAAAAGCTTCTGACTGGGTTGTTGACATCGGGCCTGGTGCCGGCGTGAATGGTGGCGAGGTCGTGCACAGCGGTACCTACAAGGACTTATTGAAAAATCAAAAGTCGCTCACCGGGGCCTTCCTTTCCGGCCGAGAAACCATAGCAACTCCGGCAAAACGGCGAAGCATCGATGCTGACCGCGTCTTGAAGGTGGTAGGCGCCAGGGAAAACAACCTAAAAAATGTCGATGTCGAGTTTCCTCTGGGAACTCTGACCGCTGTCACAGGTGTCAGCGGTTCAGGCAAGTCATCTCTTGTAAATGATGTGCTATTTGAGGTTCTGGCTAACACTCTTAACGGGGCAAAAGGAGTGGCGGGTAAGCACACCAGGATCGAGGGCCTCGAGTTGCTGGACAAGGTTGTTCACGTTGATCAGAACCCGATTGGGCGCACCCCCAGATCCAATCCCGCAACCTACACGGGTGTATTTGACCACATTCGCAAGCTGTTCGCCGATACCCAAGAATCCAAAGCCAGAGGTTACCAGCAGGGACGTTTTTCGTTCAACGTAAAGGGAGGGCGCTGCGAGGCGTGCAGCGGAGATGGAACCCTTCGAATTGAGATGAATTTTCTCCCCGACGTATACGTCGCCTGCGAGGTCTGCAATGGAGCACGCTACAACCGGGAAACACTGCAGGTGCTCTACAAGGGTAAGAATATCGCCGAAGTACTTGAGATGCCTATTTCAGAAGCGGCCGAGTTCTTCGCACCAATCTCTGCAATCGCTCGCTTCTTGGATACCCTCGTCGAGGTGGGGCTTGGATACGTTCGATTGGGGCAAAGCGCCACGACTCTCTCTGGAGGCGAGGCTCAACGAGTCAAGCTAGCAACGGAGTTACAGCGCAGGTCCTACGGTCGAAGCATCTACGTTTTAGATGAACCCACAACTGGACTTCACTTTGAAGACGTTCGAAAGCTTCTTCTGGTGCTGAATGGCCTAGTGGACAAGGGAAACACGGTATTGGTAATCGAACACAATCTCGATGTAATCAAGTGTGCAGACTGGATTGTCGATTTGGGTCCTGAGGGCGGATCACGGGGTGGACAGATCATTGCCACCGGAACACCTGAGCTGGTTGCCAAGAATTCTCAAAGTTTTACTGGGCAGTATCTAGCCGAAGTTCTCTAAAGTGGCACAGGAACTCGACTTTCGTCCGCAAACCGGGGAGATTCCTACCGACCCAGGGGTGTACCGATTCCTCGATTCCAATGGACGTGTTCTATACGTTGGTAAAGCCAAAAACCTACGAGCCAGACTGAGTAACTACTTTGGCCCGCTAGATAGTCTGCACGAACGCACAAGGCGAATGGTGACATCGGCTTCAGATGTCAAGTGGGTCATAGTAAAGACCGAGTTTGAAGCCCTGCAGCTAGAGTTCCTATGGATAAAGCAGTTTGACCCGCCGTTCAACGTGCGCTTCAAGGATGACAAGTCATATCCCTACTTGGCAATCTCCGTCTCCGACGCCGTTCCCAGGGTTTTTATCACCAGGAACCGCGATGTCAGAGGGCTCAAGTACTTTGGACCCTATACCCAGGCTTGGGCCGTCAGAGAGACTCTAGACACACTGTTAAAGGTTTATCCGGTGCGAAGCTGCACGAGCGGTGTCTATGCTGCGGCTAAACGCAACAATAGAGCCTGTCTGCTGGGTGACATCGGAAAGTGTGCTGCCCCCTGCGTAGATCGAGTCACACCCGCCGAGTACCAGAAGATCGTAAAAAACTTTTCTGACTTCATGTCCGGGGGAGACACCAAGCACATCACCAAGCTTCGTAAACGCATGTTAGAGGCATCCGAGCAGCAGAAGTTCGAACTTGCGGCCCAGCTCAGAGACGCGGTTTCCGCTCTAGAGGCGGTCTTAGCCAAGAGCACAATCGTGTTTACCGATAACACAGATGCCGATGTCTTTGGAATAGCTGACGATGAGTTGGCGGCTGCCGTCTCACAGTTCATAGTTCGAGGTGGTCGAATCCGTGGTGTTCGCGGGTGGGTCGTCGATAAAGAGCTCGAGCGAGACTTACCAGAGCTTGTTGAGTACGTCATTCAAAACGTTTACGAATCCAAAGGCGGAGCCCAGCCTATAGAAGTTCCAAAAGAGGTGCTAGTTCCTGAACTCCCCGAAGACAAAAACGAACTAGGCCTGTGGTTGACGGAACTTCGAGGATCAAAAGTAGACCTAAGGGTTCCACAGCGCGGTGACAAACTTGCGCTAGCAAAAACAGCACACACCAATGCTAAGCACGCGCTAATGCTTTATAAGAACCGCAGAACCGCAGACTTCACTGCCAGAGCAGACGCGCTGGCGGCCATCCAAGACGCCCTGGGAATGGAACAAGCTCCGCTACGCATCGAGTGTTTTGATGTCTCGCACCTGAGCGGGACGAACGTGGTTGCTTCTATGGTGGTGTTTGAAGATGGGCTACCCAAAAAGGACCAGTACCGCAGGTTCAACGTTGAGCAGACCACCGATGACACCGACTCCATCTATCAAGTTGTATCGAGGCGCCTCGCACACCTAATGGGAACCGACATCAGCAACGATGACCAAGCCGTGAGTGAAAATGCAACCAAGAAGTTTGCGTACCGACCATCGCTGATTTTGGTTGACGGGGGACAACCACAGGTAAACGCAGCCCACCGCGCCTTACTGGAAAGTGGGGTGCAGGGAATAACCATTGCAGGAATCGCCAAGAGGCTCGAGGAATTGTGGCTACCTGGCAATCCGTTCCCAGTTATTCTGCCGCGTGCTTCCGATGAGCTCTTTCTAGTTCAGCGGGTTCGAGATGAGGCCCACCGATTTGCCATTACCTTCCAGAGAAAGAAGAGGTCCGGCAGCGTGGCCAGCCAACTACAGGACTTACCAGGATTGGGAGAAAAGCGAATCAACGCACTCCTGAGGCGCTTTGGCTCAACTAAAAGGCTCAGAATCGCCACTGCAGAAGAAATCGCAGAGGTAAGCGGAATCGGCCCGATATTGGCGCAGCAAATTGTTGAAGCCATAGGCGAATAGACGGGTATCCGAACCAGCTCACCTTCGGCGTGTCGCCCGGGGGTAGACTTGCGCGAGAGGAGGGCCAATGGCGACTAAACACGAGCTACTTATAGTGACCGGAATGTCCGGTGCCGGTCGCAGCACTGTTGGAAATGCCCTCGAAGACCTTGGTTGGTATGTTGTTGACAATCTACCGCCGCAAATGTTGGGTCCAATCGCAGACTTGATGACTCTGGGTAAGACGCCACTTCCACGGCTGGCCGTAGTCATCGACGTCAGAGGCGGGGAGTTCTTCAGTGACTTGCAGGAGAACCTCAACGCCATGCGCAACCGAGATATCGATCTTCGG
Organism: Micrococcales bacterium; assembly: GCA_046063415.1. GTDB lineage: Bacteria > Actinomycetota > Actinomycetes > Actinomycetales > Microbacteriaceae > Rhodoluna. The sequence goes on along the minus strand of JBJTMG010000014.1, from coordinate 10,665 downwards.
GTACTTTTCCTCGAGGCTCAGGATTCCGCGTTAGTAAAGCGCTTCGAGAGTGTTCGTCGTCCGCATCCGCTCCAGGGAAATGGCACCATCCTCGACGGCATCGCATCCGAGAGAAGTGCGCTGCTACACATTCGAGAAACCGCCGACGTCATTATCGACACCACAGATTTGAACATTCACCAGTTGTCAACAAAAATCAACGATGGTTTCTCGCTCGAGCAAACCGGACGACTTCAAGTCACCGTCATGAGTTTCGGATTCAAATACGGTCTACCTTCCGATGCGGACATGGTGGCAGACGCCAGGTTCATCCCAAACCCGTTTTGGATTGAGGACTTGCGCCCCTACACAGGTCAAGACCAAAAGGTCGCCGAATATGTTCTCGAGCAGAGTGGAGTCCGCGAATTCGTGGCAGGATATGTCTCAGCCATAAAGCCGGTCTTCGCAGGCTATCTGCGTGAAAACAAGCGCTACGCAACCATCGCTGTTGGTTGCACCGGGGGCAAGCACAGATCTGTTGCATTGGCAACCGAACTTGCAGCGCAACTAGGCGACATTGCCGATGTGCGTGTCAGCGTTAAACATAGGGATTTAGGAAGGGAGTAACGGTGGCACTTACGTCCGAAGTAAAAGACGAATTGGCAAGAATCGAAGTGACCAAGAGCAACGTTAGAGTCGCCGAGCTCTCCGCCATTCTTAGATTTGCTGGGGGGTTACACCTGATCTCAGGCAAAATCGCCATTGAGGTTGAGCTAGATACCGCACAGTTGGCGCGCAGGGTCAAGAAGGATCTAGTAGAACTATTTGGCATTGATAGCGAACTATCAATAATTTCCCCCTCGGGCATTCGCAAGGCATCCAGGTACCAGGTTCGGGTTTTGCAACAAGCAGACGTGTTGGCTCGTCAAACTGGACTTATCGACCCCAAAGGGCGTCCAGTTCGCGGCCTGCCAGCTCATCTGGTGAGCGGCTCAATAGCTGAGGCACAAGCGGTATGGCGGGGCGTTTTCTTGGCCAGGGGCTCACTCACCGATCCGGGTCGTTCTGCGTCACTGGAAATCACTGCTCCGGGTAACGAGGCGGCAATGGCCCTTGTTGGAATCGCCCGCCGGCTGGGAGTAGTGGCAAAGGCCCGCGAGGTTCGAGACCTGTTCCGAGTAGTTATCCGTGAGGGCGAGGCTATTGCGGCAATGCTGACGCAAATGGGAGCTCACACTCAGGTTCTCAAATGGGAAGAACTACGGCTTCGCCGAGAGGTTCGAGCAACAGCGAATCGCTTAGCTAACTTTGATGACGCCAATCTCAGGCGTAGCGCACAGGCTGCAGTTGCCGCTGGAGCTCGGGTCGCTCGGGCCCTCGAGATCCTGGGCGAAGACATCCCAGACCACCTTCTGTATGCGGGAAGGCTTCGTCTTGAACATAAGCAGGCTAGCCTCGATGAGCTTGGCCATCTGGCAAACCCACCCATGACCAAGGATGCGGTGGCAGGTCGCATTCGCAGGCTATTGGCCATGGCTGATAAAAAGGCCTCTGACCTTGGTATACCGGCTACTGACGCATTCCTGCCGGAAGATTTAGACGACGAGTTCGCTTAGGATTCTTAAGTAGTTCCACTTGACACAGGAGAGCATCATGACCAAGTACGTACTTCCGGACCTCACCTACGATTACGGCGCCCTTGAGCCAAACATTTCGGGCAAAATCATGGAGCTGCACCACGACAAGCACCACTTGGCTTATGTGAATGGGGCCAACACGGCTCTTGAGCAGATGGCTGAGGCACGCGAGAAGAACGATCTTGCTAACATCAACAAACTTCAGAAGGACCTTGCGTTTCACCTAGCAGGGCATGTGAACCACACCGTCTTCTGGCGCAATCTCTCGCCAGAGGGTGGAGACAAGCCCTTTGGTGAGCTAGGTGCTGCAATTGACGAGTTCTTTGGCTCTTTCGATGGCTTCCGTGCTCACTTCACCGCGTCTGCCCTTGGAATTCAGGGAAGCGGATGGGCGATCCTTGCCTGGGATGTTTTGGGCCAGAAACTGATTATCGAGCAGCTTTACGACCACCAGGGAAACCTAGCTCCAGCTAGCATCCCTCTTCTGATGCTCGACATGTGGGAACACGCGTTCTACCTTGACTACCAGAACGTCAAGGGTGAGTATGTCAAGGCATTCTGGAACATAGTTTCCTGGGAAGACGTGCAGGCGCGTTTCGAGGCCGCTCGCACTCAAACCCAAGGTCTACTGCTAATCTAAACAGGTATTTCCACCCAACGGCGCGTGGTCTCTAATCCTCAAAAAGCACACTAAAACTGCGCTGACCTCATTAGCGCCTTATGTATCGGGAGAAATATCGTGGCTACTCGTGTTGGAATCAATGGCTTTGGTCGTATCGGACGTAACTACCTCCGTGCGCTACTTGCAAGCGGCGCAGACCTTGAGATCGTTGCAGTAAACGACCTCAGCGACCCAAAGGGCCTTGCTCACCTTCTCAAGTACGACTCCGTCACCGGTCGTCTTCCTCAGGAAGTGCGAGTCGAGGGTGACACCATTATCGTCGGCAGCCAGACCATCAAGGTTCTTGCAGAGCGCGATCCAGCCAACTTGGGTTGGGGCAAGCTAGGCGTGGACATTGTTATTGAGTCGACTGGTCGTTTCACCAACGCGGCCGACGCCAAGAAGCACATTGAAGCGGGAGCCAAGAAGGTCCTCATCTCAGCACCGGCCACCGGTGAAGACGCAACTTTCGTAATTGGTGTAAACGAGCACCTTTATGACCCAGCCAACCACCACATCATCTCTAACGCATCTTGCACCACCAACTGCCTGGCACCGCTTGCCAAGGTCTTCAACGACACTTTCGGTATCAAGCACGGTCTCATGACCACCGTCCACGCCTACACCGCTGACCAGAACCTGCAGGATGGCCCTCACAGCGACCTTCGCCGTGCCCGCGCAGCTGCAGTAAACATCGTCCCTTCGTCGACTGGTGCCGCCAAAGCTATCGGCTTGGTTCTTCCAGAGCTCAAGGGCAAACTAGACGGCTACGCTCTTCGTGTTCCAGTGCCTACCGGATCCATCACTGACCTGACGCTGGTTTCGAACAAGGATGTAACCATCGACGAGATCAAGGCCGCCTACAAGGCAGCCGCAGCCGACGGCCCGCTAAAGGGAATCCTGCTTTACACCGAAGACGAAATCGTATCGAGCGACATCGTTACCGACCCACACTCGTCGATCTTTGACGCTGGTTTGGTCAAGGTCATTGACGGCAACCTCGTGAAGATCAGCAGCTGGTACGACAACGAGTGGGGTTACTCGAACCGTTTGGTCGATCTAACCGTTCTCGTAGCTTCCAAGCTCTAGGGGTAACCTTGCGCACGCTCGCATCCCTGCCCAACCTCACTGGCAAGCGGGTCATAATTCGTTGTGACCTAAATGTTCCCCTCGACGGCGGCACCATTACCGACGATGGCAGAATCGTTGCGTCAGTCCCTACCATCAAGTACTTGGTTGACCAGGGCGCCAAAGTCATAGTTATCTCGCATTTGGGACGGCCAGACGGCTCGCCGGTTGCAAAGTATTCGCTTGAACCGGCAGCAGTTCGCCTTGGTGAATTGCTTGGCCAGCCGGTGGTCTTCGCCACCGACACTGTTGGAGCTGACGCACGTGGAGCAGTAAAAGCGCTCGACAATGGTGGGGTAGTGGTTCTCGAGAACCTTCGATTCAACCCGGGTGAGACTAGCAAGGACGCTGCTGAACGTGAGCAGTTCGCGCAGAAACTAGCGGAATTCGCAGATTTCTTTGTCAGCGATGGCTTCGGAGTGGTGCATCGCAAACAAGCCAGTGTTTACGAGCTGGCCCAGGCTCTGCCTAGCGTTGCTGGACTGCTAATCCAGAGCGAGCTAGGTGTTCTAGAAAGGTTGACCTCGAGCCCTGAGCGTCCGTACACAGTAGTTCTGGGCGGTTCCAAGGTCAGCGACAAGCTCGGTGTGATCGATCACCTATTGCCAACCGTGGACAAACTTCTGGTTGGCGGCGGAATGGTGTTCACTTTCTTGGCCGCTCAGGGTTACAAGGTGGGATCGAGCCTACTGGAAACTGACCAGATCGAAGTTTGCAAGGATTACCTTAAGCGAGCCGAAGAGCTCGGCGTTGAGGTGGTTCTGCCTGAGGACATCGTTGTCGCGAGTAAGTTTGGTGCTGATGCCGAAGTGGCAGTTACCCTGGCCAGCGAAATCGAATCGAGCCCATTCGGCCCCTCAGGTCTAGGACTAGACATTGGGCCAAAGTCGGCCGCTAAGTTTGCTTCGGTAGTAAGAGGGTCCAAGACCGTGTTTTGGAACGGGCCGATGGGTGTATTCGAAATCGACGCATTCGCAAACGGAACCCGAATGGTTGCCGAGGCCTTGACGAAGGTTGACGGCCTGAGTGTTGTCGGTGGTGGAGATTCAGCAGCCGCTGTGAGGATCCTTGGATTCACGGATGACCAGTTTGGGCACATCTCCACGGGTGGAGGCGCCAGCCTGGAGTTCCTGGAGGGTAAGAAACTACCTGGTTTGGAGATTTTGAATGACTAAGCGAATCCCACTAATCGCTGGCAACTGGAAAATGAATCTAGATTGGCAGCAGGCGATTGCTCTAACCCAAAAATTGTCTTGGTCCCTAAAAGACGCTGGCCATGATTACGAGGGCGCTGAGGTGGTCGTCTTCCCCCCGTTCACAGACCTCCGCAGCGTTCAGAACGTTATAGATGCAGATCAGATGAAATTGGGGCTTGGAGCACAGGACCTTTCGCAGTTCGACAGCGGTGCCTACACCGGCGACATTAGCGGTGTATTCCTAAAGAAGTTATCGGTGCGGTACGTGCTAGTCGGGCACTCTGAACGACGCACCTATCATCACGAAACCGATGAAATCATCCAGGCAAAAACGCAGGCTGCGTTCCGGAACGGTCTTGTTCCAATCATCTGTGTGGGTGAAACACTCGAGGAGCTCGAGTCGCAGGGTGCAGCCGCAGTTCCAATTCGACAGACCCTAGCTGCTTTGGCTAATCATGCCAACCTCTCGGAGTTCGTGATTGCTTATGAGCCAGTTTGGGCTATCGGCACGGGTAAGGTCGCCACAGCAGAAGAAGCCGCTAGCGTTGCTGGAAAAATACGCGAAGCTATAGCAGCCGAGCACGGTACCCAAGTGGCACAGGCAACGAGAATTCTTTACGGTGGATCGGTCAAAGCTAATAACGTTGCCGGTTTCCTACGAAGCCCAGAGGTAGACGGTGTGCTGGTAGGCGGAGCCAGTCTTGATGCCGACGAGTTCTCGGGAATCGCAAGGTTCCAAAAGCATCTAGAACTCTAAAATTCCTTCCCTACGCTTATAATTCAACGAGACTGAAACAAAACAAAGGATTTCAACATGGCTGCAATTCAGATTGCACTTGAGGTTTTGCTGGCAATCACCAGCCTGCTGCTCACTCTTCTCATTCTTTTGCACAAGGGTCGTGGCGGAGGCTTGTCGGACATGTTCGGCGGTGGACTTAGCTCTTCCGTAGGTTCTTCGGGAGTTGCAGAGCGCAACCTGAACCGCATCACCATCATCCTAGGTTTGGTTTGGGTTGCGGTGATCATCACCCTTGGGCTATTCACCCGCTTCAACCTGGTTCCTTAGTCATGAGTACCGGTGGTTCGGCAATTCGTGGATCGCGAATTGGAGCAGGTCCAATGGGGGAGCAGGATCGGGGATTCAAAGCCGATCGCATAGAGCTCAGCTACTACTGCAGCAATGGACACGTCAACTCAGTCAAGTTTGCGGCCGCTCTTGAGGATGCCGAAATTCCTGAGTTACTTGACTGCCCGAACTGCGGTTTACCGGCGGGAATGGACTCGAAAAACCCTCCCACAGTTGCAAAGCACGAGCCTTACAAGACCCATCTGGCTTACGTTAAGGAGCGTAGAACCGAAGAAGAGGCTGTTGCACTTCTCGAGGAGGCAGTTGCTGCAGTCCGCGAAAGACGTATTCGTCTAGCAGCAGCGGCTGAACAAAACACAAACGCTTAGAACACATTGAGAACGCCTCCACTAGGGAGGCGTTCTTTTTATTTACTCAGAAGTTGGGCCGCGGCCTGGTCTAGATACCACCTGGTTTTTTGCAGTCCGCTAACTCTGCCAACCGGCAGTAGCTGCGGATTTCCCGAAAAGGCTACTTCAACGGCTTGCGCTTTATCAGCACCGGCTACAAGGAACCAAATTTCGACTGATCTATTTATGGCCTCGTAGCTAAAACTAAGCCGGTGCGGCGGTGGCTTTGGTGATGCATGTTCCGCAACTACAACTACTCCGGTGTGAGGTTCCGCGTGTCCAGGAAAGAGCGACGCAACGTGCCCGTCTGGTCCCATGCCAAGAAGTGTCAGGTCGAAAATGAGGTTACCGTTTTCTGCGTTCGACCAAGATGATACTTCGGCCTCAAAACAAACTGCTGCCTGGTCCAGCTGCTCGTCAATCTCACCATCGTGAATGTTGTAGGCCGGAAATTGGTGAAGGTTGGCATTCGGGAGCTTTACTAAAAGTGCGTTATGAGCTTGAAGAGAGTTTCTATCGGTGCTATCCAGAGGCACAAAGCGTTCATCGCCCCACCAAATGTGCACCCTGGACCAGTCAAGCTCTGCCACCCCCGGCAGTTCAGCTATTTTGGCTAGGGTGAGGATTCCAACACTTCCACCGGTTATTGACACGTGTACCAAGGGTTTGGAGTCGAGGCACTCGGTTAGGTAAGCCACAAAGTCTATTGCCGCCACTTCGGCAACTTGATGGTTATCCTGCAGAATCCTTACGCTTTTGACCAAGAGCTATTTAGACCTTGTCTTACTAGTTGTCGTCCGCAGCGTTGGCTTTCCCTTAGTGAGCGAAGGTCGCGCGACTTTGCTTCCAAAGCAGGTAGTTATGACTTGACCAAAAACGTCATCTGGGTCAAGTCTTCGCAAGTCCTCGCTCAAACAGTCTCTGAGGTTTCTGCGCGGTAACGAGATTTCCCTTGTTGGCTGTGTTGGCTGAATCAAAGTTGCAACATCAGGCACGTTGCGCACAATCTCGATATTCCCCGATTTACGGATCAGTTTGACGCCGCGAATACCGTGTACCGCCTTGCCCCTGGCCGTTCTAACCAGAACTACGGGGACTTTCAATTTAAGTTCGAGCCAGGCGGCAAGCAGGTCTGTGCTTGGAGAATCAACAGCTCCCGCAACCTCTACGCTGAGCACCGAGTCGTAGGGTGGCTGGTCGAGAATTGCTGCCAGCTGGGCACGCCAGAGTGTAAGCCGGGTCCATGCAAAATCGCTGTCACCTGGCGAATAACTCTTGCCAAGATTCCTGAGGAACTCGTGTGGATCTTTTTGACTTGCAGCGTCGGTTATTCTGCGGGTTGCGATTCGACCGACATCCGACTTTGACACATTAGCGGGAGCTTCTTCGGGCCACCACGCCACAACGGGAGCGTCTGGTAGTAAGAGCCCAGTAACCAAGCCTTCGCCGTCGCTAGCTGCCTCGCCGTAGGCACGTAGAACAATTACCTCAGAGGCACCGGCATCGCCGCCGATACGTATTTGAGCGTCTAACCTAGCTGATGCCTTGCTTTTAGTCTTATCGTTTGCCAAGACAATGACGCGGCTGGGATGCTCACGGGAGGCTTCGTTGGCAGCCTTGATAGCCTGCTCAATGCCCTTAAAGCTAGTTTCGATGATGAGAGTTAGCACGCGCCCGAGAGCTACGGCACCACCGGTTTCTCTCAGTCGGACTAATTCCTTGGAAACTTTACTGATAGTTGTGTTTGGCAAATCTACAATCATGGGCGTCTCCAGGCGCGGCCGTCAACGGCCATCATTCGATCGGCTGATTCTGGACCCCAAGTGCCGGGGCGATACTGTTCTGGTTGTCCCTGCTTGGCCCAGAATTCCTCAATAGGATCAAGAATCTTCCAGGACAGCTCAACCTCTTCATGACGAGGGAAGAGTGGTGGATCTCCCAACAAAACGTCCAAAATAAGACGTTCATAGGCCTCCGGGCTCGCCTCAGTGAATGCGTGACCGTAGCCAAAATCCATTGTGACGTCGCGAACGTTCATGCCTACTCCTGGGACCTTTGACCCAAAGCGAATGGTTACACCCTCGTCTGGTTGAACCCTAATGACCAAGGCGTTCTCTCCGAGCGCACTGGTTTGATCGGCAGCAAATAGGGCCTGAGGTGCTCGTTTAAAGACCACGGCAATTTCGGTAACTCGGCGACCCAAGCGTTTTCCGGCTCGCAAATAGAAAGGCACTCCGGCCCAACGGCGGGTGTTGATATCTAACCGCATTGCAGCGTAGGTTTCGGTTACCGACTTGGGGTTCATGCCGTCTTCGTCTAGGAAACCGAGGACTTTTTCTCCACCTTGCCAACCACCGGAGTACTGACCCCGGGCAGTGTGTTTACCAAGATCCTTGGGAAGACTCACTGCCGAGAGCACCTTTTCCTTCTCGGCTCGAAGGTCGGCGGCGTCAAAGGAAACGGGCTCTTCCATGGCGGTCAGCGCAAGTAGTTGAAGTAGGTGATTCTGAATGACATCGCGAGCAGCCCCGATGCCATCGTAGTAACCAGCCCGACCACCCACACCAATGTCCTCGGCCATGGTGATTTGAATGTGGTCAATGTAGTTGCTGTTCCAAAGCGGCTCGAAAAGCATGTTTGCGAAACGCAGGGCCAGAATGTTCTGGACGGTCTCCTTGCCCAGATAGTGGTCGATGCGGAACACCGAGTCCGGTGGAAACACCGACTCAACCACCTGATTTAGCTGGCGAGCAGACTCAAGGTCGCTTCCGAAAGGTTTTTCAATGACAACACGGCGGAATTCGTTTTCCTTTGGCGTTGCCAGGCCACTTCTTGACAACTGCTGAGTGACCAGCGGAAACGCCTTAGGAGGAATAGAGAGGTAAAAGGCGTGATTTCCATTGGTTCCACGGGCCCGGTCCAGCTCCTCGATGGTCTCTTTGAGCCTGTCAAACGCTGCATCGTCGTCAAACTCGCCCTGGACGAATCGAATTCCCTCCGACAGTTGTTGCCAAACTTCCTCTGAAAATGGAGTGCGAGCATATTGACGAACGGAATCATGCACTACTTTTGCAAAATCCTGGTTTTCCCATTCACGCCTAGCGAACCCCACCAGCGAGAACCCGGGGGGAAGGAGCCCACGGTTAGCTAAGTCATAGACCGCTGGCATAAGTTTCTTGCGAGAAAGGTCACCCGTTACGCCGAAAATGATCAGACCACTGGGGCCTGCGATTCGGTTGAGGCGGCGGTCATCGGGGTCTCTCAGCGGGTTGCTGCCAGGACCGTTCTTTACTGGGCTCATGTGGAGAGCTGCTCCTTTTAGATTTCCTAAGAAAGTGCTTGGGTGATTTTGGCCAGATCGCCAGGTACATCTCCAAGAGTTAGCGTGAGAACAGGTCGAGGCAAAGCTCCAAGCACCGCTGCGTCTCCAGCGGCTTGGGAAGCGATGAGTTCACCAAAGGTAAAGTCGCGACCTGGTACGGCTAGGTCGGCCTCACCGTTAGCAACTAACTGAAGGTATACGCCTTGTTTTGGGCCACCCTTGTGATACTGACCTGTCGAGTGAAGGAAGCGTGGCCCCCAACCAAAGGTGACTGGCCGACCAGTTAGTTTCGCAACGAGTTCGCGCAGTTCAGCTGCCTGCGGAACCGAAGTACGGTCGAGGTAAGCGTGAATTGATACGTAGCCCTCGGCGTCTAAGCGTGAGAAGAGCGCCTGAATTGCCAAAGACACGGAGTCAACGTTTCCTAGGTCGAGCGAGTTAGATCTAACCGCTATGTCGCCATCAACGAAGGCGGGAGAGGCAATTTCCGCCCGCTCGTTGAGCATGGCCCTTGCGGCGATCTTGGCGGATTCCACGTCTGGCTGATCGAAAGGATTTACTCCAAGAAGTCGACTCGCGACGGCGGTGGCAACTTCCCAGAGCAAGAACTGAGCGCCAAGTGAACCAGAGACAACAACCTCGTCTCCTGCCGCAGAAGAAGCCTCGCCCACAATTCGAGCTAGGACCATATCCGCTGGTTTCGAAGCCACCTCAAAGCTGGTTGGCTTCAATACAACCGGCAGGACGCCAAGTCCCAACTTTCCAGTTGATTCGGCAATTAGTTGTTCCGCCCAGTCGCCAAGGCCGACAATGTCGGTGCCGTCGGCAATAATCCCGACCTTGTCACGGAAACCGCTTACGCCCTCAGTCCGAGCTAAAACGGCTCCAAGCATGAGCCCAGGGTTGGCGGCGTCATCACTCGAAAGAAGACTGGTTACCTCGTGGGCTTCTGCAAGAAGGGTTGCAATGTCAGCACCTGCAAGACCCGAAGGGACAAGTCCAAAAGCCGTAAGCGCAGAGTATCGTCCGCCAACAGTTGGATCTGCATTGAAGACTCGATAACCATCAGCCTTTGCAGCGGCTTCCATTGGTGAGCCTGGATCGGTCACGATTACGACGCGCTCTGTTACGGGCAACCCTGCATCGGCAAACGCTTTTTCGAAGATTCGCTTCTGCGAGTCTGTTTCGACCGTTGATCCTGATTTGGATGAAACGATGATGGCGGTTCGAGCAAGATCTCCGCCCAAGGCATCATTGATTTGGTCT
>JBJTMG010000013.1:0-2494 GCA_046063415.1 Micrococcales bacterium | reverse complement strand
CAAACTGTCCTTTGAGCACGGGCTCATCGTCACCGGATCCAGCGATTACCACGGCGACGGCAAGGTGAACAGACTCGGCGAAAACCTGACCCAGCCCGCCATGTTTGAGCGAGTACTTGAGCAGGGTGTTGGCACCACGGTGGTTGCGCCAGCCTAAACTTGAGGGGTGGGCTTACGAGCCTGCTGAACCCAAGTTTTAGGAGCACACCCATGACCGAGCCGCGGCAGATTAGACCTGCCACCGAGGGGTGGACTCAAAAGAAGGATCAGGCTACCGGCAAACCGCTTTTGCAGTTTGTTGAGCAGAAGCGCAAGCAGCCCCCGATTCACCTGGCCGACATGACTCCAGAAGAACGTACCGCCAAAGTCAAGGAGGCGGGTCTTCCCGGGTTCCGGGCCAAGCAGCTTGCCACCCATTACTTTGGGCACTACACCAACGACCCCGCCCAAATGTCTGACCTACCGGCGGCAAATCGCGAGGAGTGGGCGTCTGCCCTGCTACCCACCCTGCTTACCAAGGTTCGCAGCCTGCAGACCGAAAACAAAGACACCATTAAGTTCCTGTGGCGTCTGTTCGATGGCGCGCTGGTCGAATCAGTTCTAATGCGCTACCCGGGCCGAATCACCCTGTGCGTTTCTTCGCAGGCGGGTTGCGGCATGAACTGCCCGTTCTGCGCCACCGGGCAGGCTGGTCTGACTCGAAACATGAGTGCGGCCGAAATCGTCGACCAGATTGTGCAAGCTAACCGCGCCATTCAGGCTGGAGAGTTGGGTCGCAAGCGTGGTAGCCAGGCTGAACCAGAGCGTGTCACCAACATCGTGTTCATGGGAATGGGTGAACCGCTCGCCAACTACAGCCGGCTAATGCAAGCCGTTCGCACCATGGTCGCTCCGGTCCCAGAGGGTCTTGGCATGTCGGCCAGGAATATCACCGTTTCCACGGTTGGACTGGTACCAGCCATTCACAAACTAGCCGAGGAAAAACTTCCACTGACCTTTGCTCTCTCGCTGCACGCGCCCGATGACGAACTTCGCGACGAGCTGATTCCAATCAACGACAAGTGGAAAGTCGACGAAGCCCTAGACGCCGCTCGGGCCTATTTTGATGCCACCGGCCGACGCGTTTCCATTGAATACGCCCTAATCAAGGACATGAACGATCACGCCTGGCGTGCCGAATTGCTGGGTCAAAAACTGAACGCCCGCGGCAAAGGTTGGGTGCACGTGAACCCAATTCCGCTGAACCCCACACCGGGTTCGATCTGGACCGCGTCCTCCCCAGAAACCACCCGCATTTTTGTGAACACCCTGGAATCCATGGGCATCCCAACCACTCTGCGCGATACCCGAGGCAAAGAAATTGACGGCGCCTGCGGCCAGTTAGCGGCGGCTGACTAGCCCCAACAGCCGCTCCAGGTCTCCGAAGACCTCCATGCCAGCGCACTGCCCCTTGCCTTCGGCAAGGACCCTGAGGCCATCGTTGTCTAGTAACCGAATCTTGACCGTGGCGTCCATGGTTTCCTCAACCCGCTCCTGAATTGTGGTGCGCGGGGGAGCGTGAAGCAGGCCGCCACGCTTGCGCTCGGCGCTCAGTTCAAGCAAGCCATCGGGGCCAGAAAGCACCCACTCAACCGAGTAGTCGTCAATGCTCAGTCGGCGCTCAACCGAACCGTTCCAGGTGGCCCACTTCAGTAGCCGACCGTTGTGCTTGAGACCAACAATGAACCCGCGGAATGCCGATCCCAACCAGGGGATCACTGCGACGGACGCGATCAGCGAGGCGTCGGCATCAAAATCAATGTGGTTGGTGTGCAACCAGACATAGCCGTCGGGAAAGGCGCGACCCCAATCCTTTTCAATGTAACCGCGGCCGCCGTCGAAGCTCACTTCTTTGCCATCGATGTTCAGGGAGCCGGCTAACTCGTGACCAAACGACACGATCCCGTGGAAACACTGCATGAATGGAACCAGCCCAAACCAACCCATGATTCCCGGGGCGGCCACGGTCACGGGCCAAGGGTCCATGGGGGTCTTGAAGTCGATGCGTCCCTGTAGTTGGGGAAGGTTCAGGGTTATTCCGGTTGAGTCGAAGGTGCTACCTCCTACCGCCACTTGAAATTTGCGGTCACTGGCCTGAAAGTCGTCAATCGGAAAGCTGTTGAACCAGCTCTTGCCGTCAACTCCTTGGAGCACCTGAACAAAGGATTCGTTGGCGTGCGGGTTGGTGCTGCGGGTCGGAACCTTGAATACTCCTGGGATGACCGCCCAGCGCTGAGTTAAATCGGCGCTAACCAATTTCACGTACCAGCCCTCAAAGAAGTGGCCGGCAGCACCCCGCCCGTGGTAGCCCTCGGGGTGTCTCACACCTCTCAGGTAACCGGCGGGGGTTCGCATGGTTTCGCGTTCGGCTGCTACTGCCCAGCTAAGCCCGAGCCGCCGCGGGTGCGGCGACGCTGACGGTTGCGGTTGCCTGCGGCCGGGCTCTTGTGTTCGT
>JBJTMG010000099.1:0-36610 GCA_046063415.1 Micrococcales bacterium | reverse complement strand
TGGAGCCGCTCTCTCTGATCTCGAGTCCGGAATCAACGCCCTGAGCAATATCGGGAGATTGCTGACCAATAGAAACCGAGACTCCGCAGCTGTCGCCATCGAAGCCAATTTGCGAGGATGTGTAGCCGATTTCTCGAATCTTACGACGAACCAGTTGAGGGATTTCAACGTAGCCTTCAGTTGTGACCTCGCCCGCTATGTGAACCAGACCGGTTGTAACCATTGTCTCAACGGCGACCCTGGAAGTGGAATCTTGCTCGAGCATTGCATCGAGGATGGTGTCACTGATCTGGTCGCAGATTTTGTCTGGATGACCCTCGGTGACTGATTCAGACGTGAAATACCTAAGTTCGCTCATTGTCGTCTCAGTATATCCGCCACCCATGGACATTTCAGACCGAAAGCCTCATCACAAAAAAGCAAAAACGTATGAACCCTGTCTACAAGCGCTGAGAAATGAACCGCACCACTTCTGCGCCTGCTTGAATCTTGCTTCCGGTGAAGTGTGCCGAGCCTCCGGCTTTGTCCAGCATGAAAATGGCCGTGTCATCACTGCCAAAAACCGCTCCATCGCTCACGTCGTTGGCAATCATTACATCGCAGCCTTTGGATTCGAGTTTGGTTGCCGCGAGCCCCGCGAGCCTAGCCTGATTTCCTGCTGTTTCCGCCGCGAAACCCACCGTGAAACAGCGAAGCCCCCGCTCGCGAATGCGTCCCACCGAAGAAACCAGAATGTCCGGATTGGCCACGAGTCTCAGCTCGAGTGTTCCGTTGGTCTCGCCGCGCTTAATTTTCTGCTCTGACGGATTCTCAACCCTAAAGTCGGCCACCGCTGCCGCCATGATCAAAAGATCGACACTGGCAAGATTCTCGTGCACCACGGCAGCAAGCTCTTGAGCCGACTGAACCGAAACGACCTTTGTGAATCCACTGGGCAGACTCGAAAGGTTGGCCCCAACCAAGGTGACCTGCGCACCCTGAGCCTGCGCCGCCCTCGCGATAGCCAGCCCCATCTTTCCGGACGAGCGATTACCAAGAAAACGAACCGGGTCAATTGGTTCCTGGGTGCCACCAGCGGTAACCAAAACTCGTTTACCAAGCAGGACACCTTGCCCGCTCACTCTGGCGTAATGGGTGGCTAAGGCAGAGGCAACGATGGCCTCAGGCTCAGGTAATCGGCCCGGGCCAGAGTCGCTCCCGGTGAGCCTTCCGGAATCGGGTTCCATTACAAATACGCCGCGTGACCTAAGCAGTTCAACGTTTGCCTGAGTTGCGGGGTTTTGCCACATTTCGGTGTGCATCGCTGGGGCAACGAATATAGGAGCCTTGGTTGCTAGGACAATGTTTCCCAAGAGGTCATCTGCCAAACCAGCGGCCGATCTTGCAAGAAAACTAGCGGTTGCCGGGGCAATGATTACCAGGTCAGTTTGCTGACCCAGTTCGACGTGCTTAACGGAGTCGACATCGGTGTAAAGGTCTGGATCGACCGTGTTGTGCGACAGGGCCTCCAGCGTGGTTGCGCCAATGAATCGAAGCGCGTTAGCCGTGGGAACTACCTTGACCTGATGCCCCGCTTCGGTGAGTAGCCGAATAATCGATGTTGCCTTGTAAGCAGAAATGCCACCTGTGATTCCGAGAATTACTCGCAACACGGTGGCAGTCCCTTTGATGGAGAAGTTTAGGCTTCGGAAGCTTCGCGAGTCAGGGCAAGCTTGTCCTGGTCAATCTCGTGCATTGCAATGGTCAGTGGCTTTTCGTCGATTGTGGTCTCAACCAACGGACCAACGTTGTTGAAGAACTGTCCCTCCTGAAGCGCGGAGTAGTAGTCGTTGATCTGACGAGCGCGCTTTGAAGCAAAGATCACTAGCTCGTACTTGGACTGAACCTTGGTTAGTAGCTGGTCAATTGACGGCGAAACGATACCTTCAAGTTTCTGTGACATGGTTCTTCCTTTGATTGAAAAAGATTTTGGGTCGCTAGATGATGCGACTAAGCCTGCATCAAGTCTACGACTTTGGTGGCACATTCAGCCACATCATCGTTTATTACAACGTGATCGAATTCCGATTGAGCGGCGAGTTCGGCTTTTGCCGTTTCGAGGCGGCGTTCCTGCTCGGCTGGAGACTCGGTTCCTCTCCCCTGAAGTCTTCTTACCAATTCATCCCAGGATGGAGGCGCGATAAACACGAGTCGCGCTTCAGGCATAACCTTTTTGACCTGTCGAGCGCCCTGAATGTCGATCTCGAGAATCATTTGCTCGCCTTTAGAAAGCGCCTCGTCTACAGGCCCACGAGGTGTTCCGTAGTAGTTGTCACCGTGGACCACCGCGTGTTCAAGCATCTGCCCCGCCTCAATGGCACGCTGGAATTGCTCTTTGGTCATGAAAAAGTAACTAACGCCGTTCACTTCGCCAACTCGGGGTTGCCTTGTGGTAGCGGAAACTGACAACTTAATGTGAGGGTTATCTGCCAAGATCCGGCGTATAACGGTGCCCTTGCCAACGGCGGTTGGGCCGGCGATTACCGTGAGGCGACTTGACATGCTTCTAGGCTAACCCTTCGGCAAGTTCTAGTTGGGCGTCTGCAATTGCATCGGCTAGCCCGGCCTGTCCGGCGGCTAACACGGAGCGCGAAACTGAAGCAATAACTGATTTGGCCGCGGCGCCAAAAAGCCTTCCGCAATCTGCCAATCGCGCTCCCTGAGCACCAAATCCGGGTGCCAGAATTGGAGTGTAGATTTGCGGAGTGTCAACCAAAAGCGAGTTGATGTCGAATTTGGTCAAGTTCAGCGTTGCGCCAACGACAGCTCCGAAACTACCCATGGTTTCGCCAGCCGAGGACGTCACGCGGTTCACCGCCCCGAGTGACTGCCAGATTGAGGCTGAAACCGTCTGACCATCGATGTTTCTAGCCTGCTGCAAACGAGCACCCTCCGGGTTCGAGGTAGCAGCAAGCACGAACACACCCTTACCCCGTTCGCTGGCCCTGGAAAAGAAGGGATTCAGCGAATCGAAACCAAGAAACGGCGAAACCGTAACCGCGTCGCAAATGAAAGGAGCACCCTGCCCAAGCCAGGCGTCAAAATACGCGTCCATGGTTGTCCCGATGTCGCCACGCTTAACATCCATGATCACAAGGAGCCCCTGCTGAGTTGCGCGCTCGCAAATGTCCTCGAGCACAGCAAAACCTGCAGAGCCGAACCTCTCAAAAAAAGAGACCTGAGGCTTGAGAATGCCAACTCTTCCAACACTCTCGCCCAAAACAACATTGGCAAACTCTCGTAATCCAACGACCGAATCGGCAAGGCCCCAATCTGCCAAAAGCGACGCGTGAGGGTCAATGCCGACACAAAGTTGACCGTGGGACTGGAAACTGTGGGCAAGTCGGTTACCGAAGCTAGTTGGCAAGAGCTGCCTTTCGTTCAATCGAGTGCTCTTGCAAAGACTTAACCGAGAACGGTCCGGCGATCACGGTCTCGAATGAGCCGATAGCTGCACTCAATTGAGCGATGGTAGTGAAAATCGCCTTGTCTGCAGCTGTCGTTGCCGCGCGGATCTCATAGCCATCTTTACGGGCACTCGAGCCCGATGGAGTGTTCACAACAACGTCAACTTTGCCAGCAGTTATCAAATCAACGATGTCCTCGCCTGCGGTGTTTTCATCGTCAGAACGTTTGCGCACAACCGTGGTGGTGATGCCATGTCGCTTCAATATGGCCGCGGTTCCAGCTGTTGCCAATATTTGGTACCCCAGCTGATGCAGTCGGCGCACCGGCAGAAGGACCTGCGGTTTGTCCCTGTCAGCTACCGAAACAAATATTGAACCACTGGTAGGCAGTGCTGATCCAGCCGCGGCCTGACTCTTAGCAAAGGCCTTGGGAAAGTCAACATCCATGCCCATTACCTCGCCAGTTGAACGCATCTCAGGTCCGAGCAAAGAGTCAACAAAACGACCATCTTTGGTTGCAAATCGCTTGAATGGCAGGACAGCCTCTTTGACTGCGATTGGAGAGTTCTCGGGTATGTAGGTACCGTCCAATTCAGGAAGGTGGCCTTGGGCAATCAACTCCTTGATGGTTCGCCCAACCATTACCAGCGATGCCGCCTTGGCGAGCGTAATACCCAATGCCTTGGATACAAAAGGTACGGTCCGCGAGGCACGGGGATTCGCCTCGAGCACATAAAGAACATCGTGCGCGAGAGCAAACTGAACGTTTAGCAGTCCTCGAACACCAATACCCTGAGCAATCTTGAGCGTGGCCTCGCGAACCCGGTCGATTTGACCTTGGCTCATGGTGACTGGAGGCAGCGTGCAAGAGGAGTCACCCGAGTGGATTCCGGCTTCTTCAATGTGCTCCATGACGCCACCCACGTAGAGGTCGGTTCCGTCGTAGAGTGCGTCAATGTCGATTTCGATTGCGTCGTCCAGGAATCGGTCTACTAGCAACGGCGTTTCGGGGCCAACAATGGCTTGATCCGCGATTCGAGCAAAGTAATCAGTGAGCGAATACTGATCGTAAACGATCTCCATGCCTCGTCCGCCTAGTACAAACGAAGGTCTCACTAAGACGGGATATCCGATCCGATCTGCGATTACTTGGGCTTCCTCGAGCGTGATTGCTGTTCCGTTCGCCGGAGCCAAGAGCTTGGCATCGTCGAGAATCTTGCTGAACAAGCCTCGCTCCTCGGCAAGGTCAATGGCTGCCGGGCTGGTTCCGAGAATCGGAATACCAGCGGCTTCAAGCCCCTTGGCAAGGCCCAAAGCGGTTTGACCACCCAGCTGAACCACTACACCAACCAAGACACCACTCTGCTGTTCCGCGTGAATCACCTCGAGCACATCTTCGAGCGTGAGTGGTTCAAAATAGAGGCGGTCCGAAGTGTCGTAGTCAGTTGAAACCGTCTCGGGATTGCAGTTGATCATGATGGTCTCGTAACCGGCTTCGGAAAGCGCAAACGAGGCATGGACACAGCTGTAGTCGAACTCGACTCCCTGACCAATTCGGTTAGGTCCGGAACCGAGAATTACAACCTTGTTTCGACTCGAAGGCGATACCTCGGTTTCCTGCTCATAAGTGCTGTAGTGATATGGGGTCTCCGCAGGAAACTCTCCCGCACAGGTATCAACCGTTTTGAACACTGGTCTTAACCCGAAACCGTGCCTGATTGACCGCACTTCAGACTCAGAGATTCCGCGTAACTGTGCGATCTGAGCATCGCTGAAACCGTGCTCCTTGGCCTCGGCAATAACCTCTCGGTTTAACTCCAAAGCTTCGCGAATGAAATCGGCTACCTCGTTGATAAGAACAATCTGATCAATAAACCACGGGTCGATCTTGGTTGAATCGAACACCTCCTGTGGTGTGGCGCCAAGAAGTAGCGCCTGCTGCACCTGGACGATTCGACCATCGGTGGGGGTCTTGATGGCCTCAAGGAGTTGTTCCTTGGTGGCCGAAGTCTCACCCCAGTGGAAGCTTGAGCCGCGACGTTCCAACGAGCGAAGAGCCTTCTGCAGAGCCTGGCTGTAGTTTCGACCAATGGCCATGGCCTCACCCACGCTCTTCATGGTGGTCGTAAGGGTCGCGTTTGCGGCAGGGAATTTCTCGAAGGCGAACCTTGGAACCTTGACGACTACGTAGTCAAGGGTGGGCTCGAAACTGGCCGGAGTGACCCGAGTGATGTCGTTAGGAATCTCGTCCAGCGTGTATCCAATCGCAAGCTTGGCCGCAATCTTTGCGATTGGGAAGCCAGTGGCCTTAGATGCCAAAGCAGAGGATCGGCTGACACGCGGGTTCATCTCGATAACAACCACTCGACCGTTGTCGGGGTTGACTGCGAACTGAATGTTACAACCACCCGTGTCAACACCAACGGCACGGATGATGTCGATGCTGATGTCGCGGAGGTTCTGGTACTCCCGGTCCGTCAGTGTAAGGGCGGGAGCTACGGTGATTGAGTCGCCAGTGTGCACACCAACAGGATCAACATTCTCGATGGAACAAACCACGACGCAGTTGTCATTGGTGTCGCGCATCAGCTCAAGTTCGTATTCTTTCCAGCCAAGGATTGACTCGGAGAGTAGAACCTGCGTTACGGGGCTCGCCTGGAGGCCGGAACCTACGATTCTTACCAGCTCCTCCTCGTTGTAGGCGAATCCGGAACCAAGGCCACCCATGGTGAAAGAAGGCTGAACCATGACCGGATAGTTGAGTTCCTCGACGGCGGCCAAAGCCTCTTCTAGGGTTCCACAGATAACAGACTTGGCAACGTCCGCCCCAGCGTCTAGAACTAACTGTTTGAAGATCTGGCGATCCTCACCCTTTTTGATCGCGTCGACCTTTGCGCCGATTAGTTCAACGCCGTACTTGTCAAGAATTCCAAGTTCGTGCAGAGACATGGCGGCATTCAGGGCAGTTTGTCCACCGAGGGTGGGAAGAATGGCGTCGGGTTTTTCCTTCGCAATAATTGCCTCGATCACCTGTGGGGTGATCGGCTCTACGTAAGTTGCATCTGCGAAATCCGGATCGGTCATGATGGTGGCTGGATTCGAGTTCACCAAAATTACTCTGATGCCTTCAGCTCGCAGAACGCGGCAAGCTTGCGTTCCCGAATAGTCAAACTCGCAGGCTTGGCCGATAACGATTGGACCCGAACCGATAACCAGAACGGAGTTAATGTCAGAACGTTTTGGCATTAGTTACTGCCCTTCGATGCCTTGATGGTCTCGACCAAGC
This sequence comes from Micrococcales bacterium, assembly GCA_046063415.1. Taxonomy (GTDB): domain Bacteria; phylum Actinomycetota; class Actinomycetes; order Actinomycetales; family Microbacteriaceae; genus Rhodoluna. Next base: position 29,878 of record JBJTMG010000099.1, on the reverse strand, counting down.
GGTCAAATAGATAGTTCGAGTCGTGCGGACCAGCCGCAGCCTCAGGGTGGTATTGCACTGAAAATGCTGGGACATCAAAGCACTCGAGCCCTTCAACGCAGTTGTCGTTTAGGCTCACGTGGCTTACTCGTACCTTTCCGAAGCCGGCAGGAGACTCAACGGTCTCCCCGTTTTCACCCCCGGGTACTCGAACTGCGAAACCGTGATTATGAGCTGTGACCTCGACTCTGCCTGTCTTGCGGTCAAGTACAGGTTGGTTGATTCCGCGGTGACCGAAAGTTAGTTTGTAGGTTTCAAAGCCAAGAGCGCGTCCCAGCAACTGGTTCCCAAAACAGATTCCAAAGAACGGAATCTTTCGCTTCAATATCTCCTGAAGCACCTTAACCTGCTCCCCCGAAGCTTCAGGGTCACCAGGGCCGTTACTGAAAAAGACGGCATCAGGATGACTCTCAAGCAGGGTCTGCGCATCTACCTTGGCCGGAAACACCTGAACCTCGAGCCCGCGAGCAACCATGTGTTCAATGGTTGAACGCTTGATGCCAAGGTCAACTATTGACACGCGTCCGACGTACGGTCCCTGATGAGGCTCGGTGTAAGACTTAGCGGTTGTGACAACATCGCTGAGCGAAAGCCCCTTCATTTGAGACGCACTAGTAACGATCTTCACCTGCTCCTCGAGCGGTAAATCAGCCGCTGGGCCGCTAAAGATACCCGCCCTCATGGAACCCGAGGAACGAAGGTGCCGAGTTAGCGCCCTGGTATCAATGCCGCTTATTCCAACGATGGAATACTTCTCAAGCTCGCTGGGTAGGGAGTTTTCGCTGCGGAAATTGCTAACGATTCGGCTAGCATCACGAACGACGTATCCAGATACCCAGATTCGTGCGGACTCTTCATCGGTGCTGTTTACCCCTGTGTTGCCAATATGCGGGGCTGTTTGCACAACAATTTGCCCAGCGTACGAAGGGTCAGTAAGGGTCTCCTGGTAGCCGGTCATGCCTGTTGCAAAAACCAACTCCCCCAGTGTTTGACCGGTGGCACCGTATTGTTTGCCGGTGAACACCCGTCCATCTTCAAGAACTAGTACAGCCTTGCTCAATTGATTTCCTCTTTCGGAATATTTGCACCAAGTGCAGAGAGAATTTGGTTCTTTTGTGAGCCTGACTTTGCTCTAAGAAATGTGCTGAGATCGTGAGAATCATGCTTCCAATCAATTTGCACGAGCCCACCGGCTTCTACGCCTCGGTCGATAGTTGCCTGTGCCGTGCCTACCTTCAGAATTGAATCGCTTCTTATGGCAATGGCTCTCTCACCTTTGCGCTTCAACAAAATTCCCTGAGGCCCAATAGCCAAATCCGCCCAACCCCTAAAAGCCATACCATGAGCATGAATACGGTTCAGTGGGTCGTCCGTGAGTGTAGTTGAGACGTATTGAACGCGGTCAAAAGTTGTGACCGGTTGCAGCGCCAACTCCGAGAGCGGAGCGGCCAACATGATTCCCTGAGACACTGACCTGCTGCGCCAAACCCGGATTGCCGCAAGAACCAAAAAGGCAACGGCGAGGCAGACAATCACCGTGAGAAAAATGTACTTACTTGGCATTTGAGCGACCCTCCTGAGCGACTTCGCCGGAAACCACGGTTTGGTAACCACGATAAAAAGTGTGGACGACTGCACCCGGAAGCGTGAGACCCCGATACGGGTCGTTTGAACTCTTACTGTGGTTCTCTCGAACCTCACGACTGGCTTTCGGGTCAATCAGAGTTAGATTTGCTACCGAACCTGCGGCTATTTCCTGACCTTGCTCGGTCAAGCGACCAATGGCCGCGGGGTTCTTTGAGAGTACCTCAGCCACACGCCCCCAGTTGGATACCCCAGAATCAACCAACACCAGTTGGGCAATCGAGGCGGCTATCTCCAACCCAAGCATGCCAAATGCCGCTGCAGACCACTCGCAGTCTTTCGCTTCCACGGGGTGAGGGGCGTGATCGGTGGCAATGATGTCGATTGTTCCGTCGGCCAGTGCTGAGCGCAACGCGACCACGTCTTCCTGCGTTCTCAGCGGGGGATTTACCTTGTAAACCGCGTCGTAGCTGCGAGCGAGGTCATCGGTGAGTAATAGGTGGTGCGGGGTGACCTCTGCGGTCACATTGATGCCTCGGGATTTGGCCCAGCGAACAATTTCAACCGAACCAGCGGTGGATAGGTGACAAATATGGAGTCTAGAACCAACGTGCTCTGCGAGCAGAACATCGCGGGCAATAATCGATTCCTCAGCAACCGCTGGCCAACCGGTAAGCCCGAGCTCGGCCGAAACTGCGCCTTCATTCATCTGTGCGCCCTCGGTAAGCCTTGGCTCTTGGGCGTGCTGTGCCACCACTCCGTCAAAAGCTTTTACGTATTCCAAGGCTCGACGCATGAGAACCGGGTCGTGCACGCACTTTCCATCGTCGCTGAAGACTCGAACTTGGGCGCGGGACTGCGCCATAGCGCCGAGTTCGGCCAACTGCTTGCCCTCCAGTCCAACTGTCACGGCACCAACTGGCACTACATCTACGTACCCCGCAGACAAACCAAGACTCTTTACCTGCTCAACCACTCCCGCGGTGTCCTGAACCGGACTGGTATTGGCCATTGCGTGCACTGCAGTGAAACCGCCAGCGGCGGCGGCCTGGCTTCCGGTCAGTATGGTTTCGCTCTGTTCAAAACCGGGTTCACGCAAGTGTGTGTGCAAGTCAACGAATCCGGGCAGCGCAACCAGGCCAGAGGCATCGATGACCTGGGCCTCCGTAACACGCAGTTCTTGACCCACCTCGGCTATGTGTTCGCCATCAATGTAGATGTCTGCTCTGGTGCCGTTAGGAAGAGTAGCGGCCTTGATGAGAAATCTAGTCATTTTGCTGAGACCTTTCGCCGGAAAGCAACTTGTAGAGAACTGCCATGCGTACCGAGACGCCGTTGGCTACTTGCTCGAGAACCGTTGAGTTGGGTGAATCGGCTGCAACTGCAGTTATTTCCAGACCACGATTCATGGGCCCCGGGTGCATCAGAAGAGCACCTGGCTTCAACATGGCTAGCCGATCCGCGTTCATGCCCCAGATACGCGAGTACTCACGTTCTGACGGGAAAAATGAAGCGTTCATGCGCTCAGCCTGCACCCGAAGCATCATGACGGCGTCGGGCTTGACCTGTGACAGGGCCTGATCAAGGTCAAAATGCAAGGTGGCATTCCAGAGTGCGGGATTGGCAGGCAAGAGAGTTGGCGGAGCAACAAAGTGCACGTTAGCGCCTAAAGTGTTCAGCAAAAGCTGGTTGCTTCTGGCAACTCGAGAGTGCAAAACATCGCCAACGATTACAACCTGGAGACCAGCAAGATCTTTTCCCTTGCTGTCGGAACCAAAGATGCGCTTTCTCATGGTGAAGGCGTCCAGCAAGGCCTGCGTTGGGTGCTCGTGAGTACCGTCGCCGGCATTCACGATAGAGCCCTTGATCCAGTCGCTTTGCGCCAAAACGGTTGCTGCTCCGCTTGCCGGATGCCTGATGACAACGGCATCTGCACCCATGGCCTCTAGTGTCTGTGCCGTGTCCTTTAGGCTCTCGCCCTTAGATACGCTTGATCCCTTTGCCGAGAAATTAATGACGTCGGCGCTCAACCGCTTGGCAGCAAGTTCGAAGGAGATTCTGGTTCTGGTGGAATCCTCAAAAAACAGATTGACCACTGTTTTGCCTCGAAGGGTCGGCAACTTCTTAATTTCACGAGTGTTAACCAGGGACATCTCTTCGGCAAGATCAAGAAGTTCAATGGCATCTGAAAGACTCAAATCGCCACTGGATAAAAGGTGCATCACTAGGCCACTCCCCCGCCAATTTGAACTTCGTTTAGACCGTCCACCTCGCCCAACTGAACATTGATGCGCTCCTCACGAGATGTTGGCAGATTCTTGCCGACAAAGTCCGCGCGGATAGGTAGTTCGCGGTGCCCGCGGTCAACTAAAACTGCAAGCCTAACCACGCGGGGTCGCCCAAGATCACTGAGCGCATCCAACGCGGCCCGAATAGTTCTTCCGCTGTAGAGCACATCATCGACAAGGACCACAACTTTGTTGTCTAGACCGGCAGCTGGGATTTGAGTTTCAGTAACCGGACGAGTCGGGTTGCTGCCCAGATCGTCGCGATACATGGTGATGTCAAGGCGGCCAACGCTAGCACTGGAGTCAAAGTCGGGGTGGTACCGCTCAATGATGGTAGCGATTCGTTCGGCCAGACGAATTCCTCTGGTGGGAATGCCAAGAAGGATGAGTTCGGCGACGCCGTGGTTAGATTCCACGATTTCGTGAGCGATTCGAGTCAAAGCCCGATCAATGTCGCCAGCAGATAAGACGGTGCGTGTGTTCACGCCCACCTCCTTCTTCGCCTCGCAGGACGAAAGTTAAAGGATGTTTTCCAAATATTAGCAGGGGTTTAGAGAGAGCCCAAGCTCCAAACTACCTGGCTTGCCGTGTCTCCGAAACCTTTGACAAGAGACCGTTAACAAAGGTGCCCGAATCATCCGTTGAATACTCTTTGGCTAACTCAACAGCCTCATCGATAGCCACTCCGTTAGGCACATCATCGCGGTAGAGAATCTCAAAGAGAGCTACTCGCAGAATCGCGCGGTCAAGAGCCGGCATGCGGTCAATGGCCCAGTCGTGCGAATAGGTCTCAATCAGGTCATCGATGTCGGCGTGGTGCTCGATAATTCCGGCCACAATGTCGCGAGCGTAACCAAAAATCTCGTCTTGGTTTTGTCGATCGGCAGCCAAGGCTGCGGTCTTTTCCAGAAGCGAGTCTGGCGAAACCTTACGAAGATCCGCGGCGAAGATTGCGTCTACGGCGCGTTTGCGGGCTTTAGTGCGAGCGCTCAACTTAGTCGGTCACGCGGCCAAGGTAGTCACCGGTGCGGGTGTCAACCTTAACCCTGGTGCCCTGGTCAACAAAAAGCGGAACCTGAATCTGACGCCCGGTTTCAAGAGTTGCGGGCTTGGTTCCTCCTGAAGAGCGATCCCCCTGCAATCCAGGTTCGGTGAAGGTAATCTCCAGGATGACTGAGGCTGGAAGTTCAACGTAAAGCGCCTCGCCCTCGTGCATGGCGACAATGGCGTTTTGATTTTCCAGCATGAAGTCGGCGGCGTCGCCCACGGTGGCGGCAGACAGTGAAATTTGCTCGTAGTTAGTGGAATCCATGAACACGAAGCTCTCGCCATCGTTGTAAAGGAACTGCATTTCGCGCTTATCTACCGATGCGGTCTCAACTTTGACACCCGCGTTGAAGGTCTTGTCGACAACTTTGCCAGTAAGAACGTTCTTGAGCTTGGTACGCACAAAGGCAGGACCCTTACCGGGCTTTACGTGCTGGAACTCGATAACGCTCCAGAGGACGTTGTCGATGTTAAGAACCATGCCGTTTTTCAGGTCGTTAGATGTTGCCATTGTGGAATCTCACTCATTTCATTAAGTAAACGCGAACGACCGAAGTCGATAACCCCCAACCGCCTATTCTAGCGGTCAGCGAGCCAGTTGGGTCAGCGCAAGAAGGTACGACTCGACCCCGAATCCAGCAATTACACCGGTTGCTACCCCAGAAATCACGCTCTTGTGTCTAAACTCTTCGCGGGTATGCGGGTTGCTGAGGTGAACCTCTATTAGCCTTAGGCCACCCTTGGTGACTAATGTTGCGGCGTCGCGAACAGCATAGGAATAGTGAGTGAAAGCGGCTGGGTTCAAAACCACATCAACTTGACTGTCAACCGCCTCGTGCAACCACCCAATGAGCTCTGCTTCACTGTTTGTCTGTCTTACCACTGCCTCTAAGCCAAGAGCCTTAGCGTGCAAAGTTACGAGCTCTACTAACCCCGCGTAGTCGGTTGAGCCGTAGATGTCAGGTTCGCGCGAACCGAGGCGTCCGAGATTAGGGCCGTTGAGTACCAGCACTTTTTTCATGGGTTCAGGTTACTCGCAAATCTCTTGGTAACTAGCGTGAAGGAGCTCAAGAGGTGGGGCCGCCATAATGGTGGGTTTGCCGATCGCGTCGAGAACAACGAAACGAAGCTGTCCAGCCCGTGACTTTTTGTCACGTTGCATGGTTGCTAGCAACTGCTCCCACTTTGCCGCTTGATAAGACACTGGTAGCCCGAGTAACTCTAAAACTGAGCGGTGACGAGCGACGTCGGAGTCACTCAGCCGGCCAGCTAACCTAGCCAGCTCTGCAACAAAAACCATTCCAATAGAAATCGCGGCACCGTGGCGCCACTTATAGCGCTCGGCATGTTCAATTGCATGTCCAAGGGTGTGGCCATAGTTGAGGATTTCGCGAAGTCCCGCTTCCTTGAAGTCGCTACCGACCACGCGAGCCTTGATTGCAATCGAGCGTTCGATAATCTCGCGAAATACTGCCGAAGTGGGATCGGTGGCTGAGGCAACATCGGCCTCAATGAGTTCCAAGATTCGTACATCATCGATGAATCCGTATTTGGCCACTTCACCGAATCCGGCGAGAAGCTCATTTCTGGGTAGCGACAGCAGTGTGTCCAAATCGCAAATTACCTTTGCAGGAGCGTAGAAGGAGCCAACCAGATTCTTACCTTCGGCGGTGTTTATGCCCGTTTTCCCACCGATGGCTGCGTCCACCATGCCCAGCAAGGTAGTAGGCACCTGCACCAGTTTGACTCCTCGCAGCCAGGTTGCTGCGACGAATCCAGCTAGGTCTGTGGTTGAACCACCACCAAATCCGATGATGGCATCGGAACGAGTGAAATCCGACTGACCCAAAATTCCCCAGCAAAACGCGGCTACTTCAACCCGCTTTGCATCCTCGCTATCTGGTACACCAGCCAAAATGGCCTCGAAACCCGACTCCAACAATGACTCTCGCAGTGCTTCTGCGCTCGCTGCGAGGGCAACTGGATGAATCACCAACACCTTGCGAACAGCACTACCAAGAGCACCAGCCACTTCACCAAGCAGCGCTCGCCCAATGATGATCTCGTAGGGTGAATCCCCTGAGACGCTGATAGTTGTGATGTCGCTCATTCCTGACCCAATCTTGCTCTGATTTCGGCTACGGTCGCTCCAAGGCTCTGCCCCGATGTGTTTACCGTGATGTCGGCAACAGCCTCGTAAGTGGCTTTGCGCTCTTCATAAATTCTTTTCCAGTCGTCGAAACCATTTTTCACCAGGGGGCGCTTTCCGCCCCGCAGTCTCGATGCGATGTGGCGACCATCAGTGCTGAGGTAAACCACGGTCACGGCTCTGAGGCGGTCCCTAGTCAGTGGTGACAACACGGCCCCACCCCCGGTTGCGATAATGCCACCGGAACGGATTGCCTGTTCAACTGCAGCTTCCTCCAGTTGGCGAAAGGCAGCCTCACCGACCGATTCAAAAATTTTGGAAATTTCGCCATGTTCTTTGACGATGAGCGAGTCGGTGTCTAAAAATGGCATCTTCAGAGCGCGCGCTAATTTCTTACCCACGGTGGTTTTGCCAACCCCCATTGGCCCAACGAGCACTACGACCTTGGGCATGTCCTAGCTGTCGAAAGAGGTTAGTACTGCCGGAATGTTAGCCAGGTAACTCTCAAGGTTTCGCTTGGTTTCGGCAACAGAATCGCCACCAAATTTCTCAAGAACCGAGTTAGCAATTACGAGCGCCACCATGGCCTCCGCTACCACGCCAGCTGCTGGAACCGCGCAAACATCCGACCGCTGATGGTGAGCCTTGGCAACGTCTCCGGTCGCAACATCGATGGTCTGTAGTGCCTTGGGTACCGTAGAAATCGGCTTCATAGCTGCGCGAATCTTGAGCACCTGCCCGTTGCTCATTCCACCCTCGATGCCACCCGCACGGTTTTCAAGCCTGCGAACAATTCCAGCTTCGTCACGCTCGATTTCATCGTGGGCTACCGAACCCCGACGCCGAGCCGTTTCGAAACCATCACCGACCTCAACACCCTTGATTGCCTGGATACCCATGAGCGCTGCGGCCAGCTGTGAATCAAGCCTTCTATCCCAGTGAACATAGGTGCCCAGGCCAGGAGGCAGGCCGTAGACCAGGGTTTCGACGATACCGCCAAGGGTGTCTCCATCCTTGTGGCACTGATCCACCTCGGCCACCATAGCCTTGGAAACTTCCTTGTCGAAACAACGCATTGGATCCGCATCCAGGGCTTCTAAATCCTCTGGCAATGGGAGCTTGCCTCCCCTGGGTGCCTCGACCGGACCAATGCCCACCGTGTGAGTGACTAGTTCAATACCAAGGTGATTCAGGAATTTTGCCGCTACCGCACCGAGAGCGACTCTGGCAGCTGTTTCTCGAGCGCTTGCACGTTCGAGTACCGGTCTGGAATCTAGAAAGCCATATTTCTGCATGCCAGTAAAGTCGGCGTGCCCAGGCCGAGGTCTGGTGAGTTTCTCGGCACGTGCACCGGTAAGTTTGGTCTCGTCAACTGGATCCGAGGCCATAATGTCTTTCCATTTGGGCCACTCGGTATTTTCAACCACGATTGCAACGGGACCGCCCTGAGTCAATCCGTGGCGAACTCCGCCAGAAAGGGTCACTTGATCCTGTTCGAATTTCATGCGTGCACCGCGACCGTGACCGAGTCTTCTGCGCGCAAGCGCCGTTTGCACCTCGGCGGTTGTTATCTCAACACCGGCTGGCAAACCCTCTAGGACGGCTACAAGTTCTGGGCCGTGTGACTCTCCGGCAGTGATCCAACGCAACATGAGCATAATTCTGCCATACCGCGCGATAGCAATACCCGCTAACTAGAAATAGCGTGACGCATAGCTTCTAAAACAGCTGCCTCTTTTGGAAGTTGCAGAGCGGGATCACCGAGGTTGAAGATTCTTAGCTGAGCGATAGCCTGCCAGAGTAGCATCTCTAAACCACTGATGATTTGGTGCTCGCTCTGCAGCCAAACCTTGGCTAGCTCGCTCGGCCATGGTTGGTAGGCGACATCAAAAAGTGCGCCGTTAGGTTTGAACCTCGAACTTCTGCCAAGGCGCTCCGCCTCGGCATCCATGGCTCCACCCGGCAGTGTGCTGATTACTAAGTCCGCTCGACTCAACCCTCGAACCAACCGATTAGTACTCTTTGCTCTGAGACCAAGTGTGGCAGCGAAAGCTACGAGCTCGTCCCTCGTTCGGTGGTTTCTAGCATAAAAGCGCACGTTTGCTCCTGGTGCTAACTGCTTAACCGCCGCCGTAGCAGAGGTGGCAGTGGCTCCGGAACCAAGAATCAGGACCTCTGACACACCTTGCAAACCGGCCTCATGAATAGCCTGAACTATCCCGAAGACATCGGTGTTGAAACCCAGCCAGCCATCTTGGGTTCTGTGCAGCGTATTCACCGCACCAGTTGCCTCTGCAGCCCTATCGAGGCTGGTCGCAAACCGTGCCGCCTCCTCCTTGAGGGGCATAGTCAGGCTGAACCCGGCCCACTCGGAATCTAGGCTCTCCATAAAGTTTCGAAGCCCCCCCTTGCGAACCTCGAATCTCTCATACTGCCAGTCATCGAGCCCGAGTACTCGATAGGCGGCTGAGTGAATCACCGGAGATTTTGAATGCTCGATTGGAGAACCGAGAACCGCGAACTTCTTAACCATTCCAACCTGGATTCTCTCGGAGCCACTTTTGAAACAACTTAACGGCTTCGTAGTGCTGAGCTTCGGTGGTACTGAAGACTGTTTCCCCGGTCTTCAAATTAATCGTGCAGAAAAACAACCAAGTTCCGTCCGCTGGGTGAAGTACCGCATCGATGGCTCTTTCGCCGGGTGCGCTAATTGGGCCAATAGGTAAACCACTGTGCACATAGGTGTTGTAACCGTTGGGGTCGGCGCGCTCGGCGTCTGTGGTAGTGACGGTCGTGCCACCGGACCCATAACTAACAGTCGCATCGCTTTGTAACTTCATCCCAATGTCAAGTCGGTTCTGAAAAGTTCGGGCTACTTTATAAAAATCCTGAGGCTGCCTTGCTTCTTTTTCAACGACTGAAGCGAAAGTTAGAACTTTGAACCTCTGGGATTTAGGGACACCGGCAGCATCTAAAACCTGATACGTCTTCGTTACCATTTGCCTCAGAATTTGCGTGGCGGAGATTCCTGGGTCAAAAGTGTAAGTCGCTGGAAACAGGAACCCCTCTGCATTAACAGCGTTTTTAGGGATATTGAGTTCCGCAAGTTGTGCTGAGGCCCGCTGGAACTCCGCCAACGAGACATCGGTGCCATTCGCTAGTACCTGAAGTACTTGCCCCAGTCGAAGACCCTCTTTGATGGTCACGGTGTTCACAATCCTTGAAGCTGGGTCTGTCAGAGCCTTAAGTGCCTGACTCGAACCCATCTTGAGCCTCAGCGAGTAAACCCCGGGGTAAAAGACAGTGCTTTCGGCCATCATGAGCCGATAAACGGTTGCCGCGTTCTTGACAACTCCAGCCGACTCAAGGTTGTCGGCAATTTGCGATCCATTTTCGCCATCGCGAATAACAAACCTGACATTGCCACTACCAGTACCGCTGTAATCTAGGCCAGCTACTTGCTCGTACCAATTTCGCAAAGCTCCACGATTCGCGTACGCCGTAAAACCTAGTGAAACCAAGAGCACCAAGGCAACAACAAGAGCTATGCGTCTACGAAGATACAAGGCCAGCCTCCAAAAGGTCACTGTACGAACGGCCGGGAGAATGACCGAGTTGCTTCTCCGCCTGCAAGGCCTGTTCCAAGATAATGGCAGCCGCCTCCTGGTCAATCACTGAGCGAGAGTTTTTGGAATTCTTTCCAGCCAGCCGCAAGTTTGCAGCCGCGCTTACGCTAGTGAGGCGCTCATCGATGTAACGAACCGCAAGACCCAGCTCAGAACCAAGTGCCTCCCCCACGAGCAAGGCATCAGCGGTGGAAGGCGTGGAGTTGCCGTTTAATCCGATCGGCAAGCCAACGTAAATTTCGAGAAAAACGAAATCGTCTATTTCCCCGTGGACTGCAGTAAGAGTGTCAGCAATCGATTCAAGGTTGCGTTTCACGGTCGCGAGAGGCGAAGCAATGATTCCTTCTTGGTCGGATATTGCAAGGCCAATTCGGGCCTTGCCGACATCGACCGCGAGACGCCGTCCCTTGCGCATACGCTAAATGGCAGCCTTCAGAGCAAGGATTGCCTCTGAAACCTTGGTAGCGTCGGAGCCTCCGCCTTGGGCTAGGTCGTCTTTACCTCCGCCTCCGCCACCCAGAACGGTGCTAGCTACTCGAACAAGGGAGCCCGCTTTGGTGCCTGCGGAAACCGAAGTCTTGGTAACTGCCACAACCAACATTGGCTTGTCCGCGACAACTCCGAACACCGCGGCAACACCAGGCTGGTCGCTGAGTCGTTCACGAATGAGGACAGCCAATGTCCTAAGGTCGTCGACAGAACCAACTGATCCAAGATCGGCGGCGACTACCTGGTTGCCCGAGATGACCTCTGCTGAACTAACCAAAGCAGGAACCTTGGTTGCCAGTTCGGCAGCCTGAAGCGTTGCAAGCTTTCGCTGCGCGGCCTTGAGCTCCTCAATTGTTGCCAGGAGCTTATCCTCGAGCTGGTCTTTTGGACTCTTGAGCATGTCGCTCAATCTGGCAACTAGTGCGCGCTCGGTAGCAAGAGCTCGAAATGCTTCAATGCCAACCAGGGCCTCGAGTCTACGAGAACCCGAGCCAACGGATGACTCGTTGATTAGCGATACCAAACCAATTTGCGAAGAACGAGCAACGTGGGTTCCACCGCAAAGCTCGCGCGACCACGGTCCGCCTACCTGAACCACTCGAACGCTCTCATCGTAGGTTTCCCCGAACAGTGCCACTGCTCCCCAACTTTTTGCCTCTGTCAGTGACATGAACTGAGCGGAAACAGCCAAATCCTGGCGTATGGCTAGGTTGGTGACCTCTTCAATCTCAGACTTAGTTGCCTCGGAGAGCGATTGCGCCCAAGCGAAGTCGAGTCGAAGGTAACCGGGTTTGTTGTATGAACCAGACTGAAGAGCGGTTGGCCCAAGAACCTGGCGAAGAGCAGCGTGAACAACGTGAGTTCCCGAGTGCGCTTGGCAAGCCCCAAGTCTCCAATCGGCGTCTACCAGAGTTGTAGCCTTGGAACCTAGTGCGACTTCGCCTTCGCGCACCAATACCTTGTGAGTAACGAGACCCTTCACCGGCTTCTGAACATCGATGACCTCGAGCCTGAAGCCATCGCCGGTGATAACACCCGCGTCAGAATCCTGCCCACCGGACTCTGCGTAGAACGAGGTTTCATCCAAAATGATTTCGGCTACCTGCCCAGCGCGTGCAGACTTTGTGGTGACTCCATCGGAGATTAGACCGATCACCGAACCCTGAGTTTGCAGCGACTCGTAACCCGTGAATTTTGTGACACCTTTGGCTCGAAACTCGGAGTAAACCGACAAATCGGTGCCACCGAGTTTCTTTTCGCGGGCGTCAGCCTTGGCCCGGTCACGCTGCTCGGACATGAGAGCCTTGAAACCGTCACGATCTACCGAGAGCCCCTGTTCTTCGGCAATCTCTAGCGTTAGATCAATTGGGAACCCGTAGGTGTCGTGCAACAAGAACGCAGCATCACCCATGAGCTGCTTTCCACCGTTAGCCTTTGCCGAAACAATGGCCTCATCTAGGAACACGGTTCCAGCCGCCAAGGTCCTCAGAAACGCTTCCTCTTCAGCCACGGCTGTTGTGAGAATACGACTGAACTCGGTCTCGAGCTCTGGATATGCGGCCTTCATGGCGTCTTTTGAGGCTGTGAACAACTCGGTGAAGCTTTGCTTCTCAACACCCAAGAGTTTCATTGCACGAACTGTTCTTCTGAGGAGTCTTCGCAACACGTAGCCTCGGCCGTCATTGCCGGGTGTAACTCCGTCGGCGATTAGCATGAGCGCAGAACGAACATGGTCTGCAACCACGCGCAGGCGAACGTCATCTTCCACGTTTGCGCCATAAGTCTTGCCTGAGAGCTTGGCGGCAAGGTCGAGTACTGGCCTCACCTGATCAATTTCGTAGAGATTCTCTACACCCTGAAGCAAAAACGCTACACGCTCGAGCCCCATTCCCGTGTCAATGTTCTTGCTTGGAAGCTCGCCAAGAATCTCAAAGCTGTCTTTACCCGTGCCGTTCCCACGTTCGAACTGCATGAACACCAGGTTCCAGATCTCAATGTAGCGATCTTCGTCGGCTTCGGGTCCGCCCTCGCGACCATAGGCTGGGCCTCTGTCGTAGTAGATCTCTGAGCAAGGACCGGCTGGTCCGGGCTGCCCAGTGGACCAGTAGTTATCCTTCATCCCACGGCGCTGAATACGTTCCATTGGAATATCGGCTACCTCGCGCCAAATGCCAATGGATTCGTCATCATCCTGGAAAACGGTTACCCACAAAAGCTGTGGGTCGATACCCAAACCACCGGCATCGCGCGAACTCGTCAAAAACTCCCACGCATAGGTAATAGCTTCACGCTTGAAATAGTCACCGAAGGAGAAGTTGCCGTTCATCTGAAAGAACGTGCCGTGGCGGGTAGTCTTGCCAACCTCTTCGATGTCGAGGGTGCGAACGCACTTCTGGACACTTGTGGCTCGTTTGAAAGGTGCCGGGACTAGACCCGTCATGTACGGAATGAATGGCACCATGCCCGCAACCGTGAAGAGCAGCGATGGATCCTCGCTGATGAGCGATGCGGACGGAACTACCGTGTGGCTTTTGCTTTCAAAAAAGTCGAGCCAACGCCTGCGGATTTCGGCGGTCTGCAATTGGATTGAACCTTACTTTGAAGAGGTGGAGGCTGATTCGTTGGCCTTGGCCAGCTCTGCCTCGCGTTCGCGGAAGCCCTCGGATACCGCGGCACCAAATTCCTTAGCGCGCTTAGTAACGTCGGCTGCCAGTTCTTGTGCCTTCGGGTTGGTATTCAGCTGTTTGACAGCAGTTACACCAATGCCGATGCCGGCTAGAAACCAGAAAAACTTCTTCACTGTGATACCTACTTCTTCAACTTGCCGAACAATGCTGAGCGAATGCCTTGTGCGAGTCCAGCAACCTTAACCAGAGGGGACCCAACAGTTGAGGTGAAAAGAGCAACCAGAGCGCTGATGTTGGTAGTTACCTCGGACACATTCGAGGTTATCGAGTCAACCTTTGCCAACTGTTTATTCGTTTGGCCAACGGTTTCGGTGAGTTCGTTGAGTAGCGGAGAAATGTCCTCGGTGACCGACTGAAGGCTGCGCTTGGTTTCATCAAGCACAGCACCCAGTTTGATCAAAGGAACCGCAGTAAATAGCACCAGCAGCACAAATCCACTAGCCCAAATGATTGCTGCGATTTCTCCGCCACTCATACGAACCCCTAACTAAATCTTTAGTTAGAAACTACTAGCGAGCTGCGTAGTACTCAACCACAAGCTGAACTTCACAGGTGATTGGAACTTCGGCGCGCTTTGGACGACGAACTAGAACGGCCTGGAGCTTGTCCAACTGCACGTCTAGGTAGCCAGGTACTGGAGGAAGAACGTCGGCGTGTCCACCGGCAGCGGCAACCTGGAAGGGCTCGGCGCCTTCGCTCTTTGCGTGAACGTGAATCTGCTGTCCTGGCTTTACGCGGAACGACGGACGGTCAATGCGCTCACCGTTTACCAGAATGTGGCGGTGCACAACCATCTGACGTGCCTGTGCAATGGTGCGAGCAAAGCCAGCGCGCAGCACAAGCGCGTCAAGACGCATCTCTAGAAGCTCTACCAGGTTCTCACCGGTAAGTCCTTCGGTGCGCTTTGCTTCCTGGAAGGTCTTGCGAAGCTGGGCTTCACGAATGCCGTACTGAGCGCGAAGACGCTGCTTCTCACGCAGACGAACGGCAAAGTCGCTGTCGGCCTTCTTGCGGGTACGGCCGTGCTGACCTGGGGCATATGGGCGCTTCTCAAGGTACTTGGCGGCCTTTGGAGTAAGAGCCAGACCAAGTGCGCGGGATAGGCGGGTTTTACTGCGGGTACGCGATGTCTTTGACACGTGTTCCTTTCAATGGAATCTATAGCGGGATGTTCACAAAAAAGATCAGGCACATAGAGCGGTATCTGATCTAATGCCACGGACCACCTGGCTATAAGAGTGGTCGCACCGTTGAGTCCCGCGCAGCCGTTGCGGGTTGCTCCAGTCGGCAACTTTCCAATCTTAGCAGTGGCGGGTCCTGAACCAAAGCCTATTTCTGGTTGGGTCTCGCTCGAATTACGGAGCGCAGCCTGGCCCATCGCTCGGTAAGTTCGCGTTCGAACCCTAGAGCCTTTCCAATCCAATAAGTCTTTTTCTGCCCCTCACCAGCCAGATATTCTTGCGAAACAACTGCCCTGAGGTCATCGTGGGGGTAGACATAACCGAGCCCGTTTCCCATTGCCTTAGCGCCGGAATAGTTGCTGCTGCGCAGCGATAGCGGAATCTGGGGTTGGAACCCACTGCGAACATCGGCTATTGCTTGATTTATGGCGAGGTATGCCGAGTTAGATTTTGGTGCCAAAGCAAGATACACAGTCGCCTCGGCTAGGGGAATTCGCCCCTCGGGCATACCAATCAGGGAAACAGCATCGTGCGCCGCTACAGCGAGAGGTAGGGCCTGCGGATCCGCAAGACCAACGTCTTCGGAGGCCAAAATAATCAGTCGCCTGGCTATAAACCTTGGATCTTCTCCCCCCTCGATCATTCGAGCTAGGTAGTGGAGCGCGGCATCGACATCGGATCCGCGAACTGATTTGATGAAAGCGCTAATAACGTCGTAGTGCTGATCTCCGTCCCGGTCATAGCGCACCAAGGCATGATCAAGGGATTTTGATACGTGCTCAATCGTGATTTCAGGAACAAGGTCGGCATCGATGGTCTCGCTGGCGACCGAGTTTGCGGCCGCCTCAAGAATGGTCAGCGCCCGTCTGGCGTCACCACCCGACAGGCGCGTGATGACCTGCGCCGCTTCATCGGTGAGTCGGAACCTAGAGTCAAGCCCCCGAGGGTCGGAGATGGCTCTAGACACAACCTGAGCGATGTCCTCATCGGTAAGTGGTTGCAGGGTTACCAGTAGAGATCTGCTCAGAAGTGGAGCTACCACCGAAAACGAGGGATTCTCGGTGGTGGCGGCAATTAAGGTCACCCAACCCGCTTCGACACCTGGCAGCAGAGCATCTTGCTGAGCTTTGCTGAATCGATGTATCTCATCGAGAAATAGGACTGTGCCCGCGCCAAAGGCTTCTTGCTCCTTGCGGGCCTTGACCATTACTTCGCGAACATCCTTCACGCCAGCTGTTACGGCGCTCAATTCGCTGAATCGCATGCCAGACTGTCCGGCTATGACCTGAGCGAGCGATGTTTTACCTGTACCCGGAGGACCCCAAAGTATTAGTGAAACCGAGGAACCCTTTTGCTTGCCCGAGGTAGCCAGGGAGTGGAGCGGTGATCCGGGCTGCGTGACTTGATTTTGACCAACAACTTCTGAGAGTGTCCTGGGGCGCATTCTGGCGGCCAAAGGCGAAAGGGAGCCCCAGAAACCCGATTCAGCGGTCATGGTGTCAAGGATGCCATAAAATCTCTAAAGAGAATCCCTACGAAGGAGTGCCGGTGGCAACCAAGAATTCGAACAAAGCCAAGTCTGAAGCTCAGGCCCGTCTGCGTAACTACGAATCAAAAGTCGCCCAACGTGAGTCAAAGGCCCTTCGCCGCAAGGCAGACAACCGTGTTGCCCTTTTTGTATCGGCAGGCGCTGTTGTATTTGCTCTGGCCGCATCTCTGGGTCACGCTGCTGTATTCCCAGAACCAGTAGCAACGGCTACCCCATCGGCAACACCGACAGCAAGTGTTCAGGCTTCGGGAACCCCTTCGCCCACTGCCACTCCCGTGAACAACCCCCGTGTTCCTAAACCCGAAGCCGCAGAGTCACGACTCTGGAAGGGAAACATGGATGTAGCCGGCTCCCCCGTGGCCTTCGAACTCGATGGAGTCAAAGCGCCCCAGGCAACCTCTAACTTCGTTTCTCTGGCTAAGAAGGGTTTCTACGAGGGATTAACCTGTCATCGACTAACCACTGCCGGTATTTTTGTTCTTCAGTGTGGAGATCCTCGTGGTGACGGAACCGGTGGACCAAACTATTTGTTCGGTCCAGTCGAAAACGCCCCTTCCGACAACGTGTACAAGACTGGCTATCTGGCCATGGCACGTCAAAGCGGAAACGCCTACAGCATGGGTTCACAGTTCTTCATCGTCTACGCCGACTCCACCATTCCATCTGATGCAGCCGGTGGGTACACAGTATTCGGAAAAATCACCAGTGGCATCGACGCAATCAAGGCGATTGCGGCAAAGGGAGTCCAGGGTGGCTCAGCCGATGGCAAGCCTGCTGAGACTGTGAAGCTCTCGGGCATCACCGTAAAATAAAACCGTCTAACTAGGGTCGATTTCGGCCAACAAACACAGGAGCTCAAAGTGGCAACCACAGCATTCGGTCGCGTCGATTCGGAAAACAACGTATTCGTAGTGGAAGCTGGTGTGGAGCGCCGTGTTGGCCAGTACCCCAACGTTTCCGCAGAGGAGGCATTGGCTTTTTATGAGCGTAAATTTGCCGATCTCGAAGTTCAGGTTCGCAACCTAGAGCAGCGAGTTGCCGCCAAAGCAGACGCAAGTTCCATCAAAAAGAACCTTCAGACCATCACTTCAGAGCTCGTTGAGCCTGCTGCCGTGGGTGACCTTGCGGGACTCAGAGCTCGCGTTGCGGCCATCGATGCAAAGATTGGTGCCTTGGTTGCGGAGAAAACCGAGGCTAACAAGGAACAGATTGCTGAGGGTCTTGCTGCCCGCACCAAGATTGCCGAGGCGGCCGAAGCACTGGCCAACCAAGACGCGGCCAAGACCCAGTGGAAGAACTCTTCTGCCCAAATGACCGCCCTCTTCGAACAGTGGCAGCAGCTTCAAAAGTCCGGTCCAAAGGTCCCCAAGGGTGAAGCCGACGCAATTTGGAAGCGGTTCAGCACCGCCCGCACCAAATTTGATGCAGCCAAGCGCCAGTACTTCGCGTCCCTAGACGCCGCTAACAAAGCCACCAAAGCGAAGAAGGCAGGCATTGTGGCTGCCGCCGAGGCACTAGTGGCAAAGGGATCAGATGCAGTAGTTGAGTATCGCAAGCTTTTGGATGATTGGAAGGCTTCGGGTCGGTCTGTGTCAAAGGCTGACGACGAACTATGGGCCAGATTCAAGGCTGCCGGAGACGCTATCTACGCGGCTAAATCTGCAGCAGTTGAGGTAGAAAACACGGAGTACGCCGCTAACCTTGCAGTAAAGCTCGAGTTGCTGAAGGAAGCTGAGAAAACGGTTACCCCTGAAAAGGACCTTTCTGAAGCCAAAAAAGCACTTCTTGCCATTCAACAACGATGGGAAAAGGCGGGCAAAGTAC
The DNA here is from genome assembly GCA_046063415.1 of Micrococcales bacterium. Lineage (GTDB taxonomy): Bacteria > Actinomycetota > Actinomycetes > Actinomycetales > Microbacteriaceae > Rhodoluna. The sequence continues at coordinate 11,415 of JBJTMG010000099.1, read as the reverse complement.
CTCGCGAGAAGGTACGTGAAGTCGAGGACCGCCTCAAGGCTGTGGAGGCTAAGGTACGTAAGGTAGAGGAAGACCACTGGCGCAAGACCGACCCAGCTGCTATCGACAGAACTAACTCTGTGCTCACGCAACTTGAAGACTCGATTGCAAAACTTGAGGCCGAACTAAAAGAAGCCAAGGCAAAGAAAGACGCAAAAGCTACCAAGGCTGCATCCGATGCTCTTGAGGCCCGCCAGGCTTGGCTCAAAGTGGTCAAGGCTGCATCGAACTAAGCGATTCAAAAAAAATAGAGGGTCACTCGCTGGAGTGGCCCTCTTTTTATTGCTTGACGCGATACACGTCGTATACCGCGTCAATTCTTCTAACGGCATTGAGCAAATGCTCAAGAATAGTCGGGTCACCAATCTCGAATACAAAACGGCTAAGAGCAACTCGATCGGCTCGCGTGGAGACCGAAGCTGACAGAATGTTCACGTGGTGCTCCGAGAGAACCCTGGTTACATCGGACAGCAACCCGTTTCGGTCAAGTGCTTCAATCTGAATTTGCACCAGGAATAGGCTCTTAGAGTTTTCAGCCCAACTGACTTCCATCATTCGCTCGGGTTCGTTCTTGAGCTCCACCACATTACGACAATCCGTCCGGTGCACAGATACACCGCTACCTCGGGTAACCCAGCCGATGATGTCATCCCCCGGAACTGGCGTGCAGCATCTTGCTAATTTGACCATTACATCGGCATCGCCCCGTACCAGCACTCCACTGTTATTGGCCCTTGCAGTGTTTGCGCTGCGCGGCTTGGTAGGAACCTCGAAAACCTGATCATCGTTGTCTTCGTCAACATGCAACATGCTGACTAGCTTTTCGACTACAGACTGCGCGGAAATGTGCCCCTCACCCACTGCCGCATAGAGTGCAGTCACGTCGGTGTAATGAAGTTCAGACGCGAGCTGCACAATGGAATCGCTCTGCATAAGCGATTTGAGTGGAAGGTTGACCTTTCGCATTGCCTTGGCAATGGCCTCTTTGCCGTGTTCAATGGCATTTTCACGCCGACCCGCAGAAATCCATTGCTTAATTTTCGCTTTAGCCCTGGGTGACTTAACGAAATTAAGCCAATCTTGGCTAGGCCCGGCATCTGGTGACTTAGAGGTAAAGATTTCCACAACATCGCCAGATTGCAAAGATGTCTCGAGAGGAACAAGCCTTCCATTGACCTTGGCCCCCATGGTGCGATGACCAACCTCGGTGTGCACGGCGTAGGCGAAATCTACCGGTGTGGCGCCGTTTGGAAGGCCAATGACTCTTCCCTTGGGGGTGAAAACGTAAACTTCCTTTGCACCAATTTCGAACCTAAGCGCGTCGAGGAATTCGCTTGGGTCTTGGGTCTCAGCCTGCCAATCGGTCAGGTGTTTAAGCCAAGCCAAGTCTTCTTCGGTACTGGTGGCACCCTTGCCGATTTGTTCTTTGTACTTCCAGTGGGCCGCAACACCGTACTCGGCACGCTGGTGCATTTCAACAGTTCGAATTTGAATTTCAATCGCACGCCCCTGAGGCCCAATAACAGTGGTGTGTAGCGATTGGTAAAGGTTGAACTTAGGCATCGCAATGTAGTCCTTGAACCTGCCAGGAACCGGTGACCACCTCGCGTGTATTGCACCCAAAATGGCATAGCAGTCACGCACCTCGGGAACTAGAACGCGAATTCCAACCAAATCGTAGATGTCATCGAACTCTCGACCCCGAAGCACCATCTTTTGATAGATCGAGTAGTACTGCTTTGGCCGACCTGCAACTTTGCCCTTTATTCTGTTGTCGCGCATGTCTTGATCGATTGAGGCAATCACGTTCTCGATGAACTCTTCACGCTTAGGGCTGCGCTGGCGAACCAAGTTCACAATCTCGTCATAAACCTTTGGGTAAAGAACACTGAACGATATGTCTTCAAGCTCCCATTTAATGGCGGAAATACCAAGCCGGTGTGCCAGGGGTGCGTAGATTTCCAGGGTTTCTTGGGCCTTACGCTTGGCCGATTCTGAGGACACGAACCCCCAGGTGCGCGCGTTGTGCAGGCGATCCGCAAGCTTGATTACAAGGACCCGAATGTCCTTGGACATGGCCACGACCATTTTTCTAACGGTCTCGGCCTGGGCATTGTCGCCAAACTTAACCTTGTCGAGTTTTGTTACTCCGTCAACCAACATGGCGATTTCGTTTCCAAAATCGCGTTTGAGCATGTCCAGCGTGTACGGAGTGTCCTCCACCGTATCGTGAAGCAGAGCGGCCGCAAGGCTTGCCACACCAATACCCAGGTCCGCAAGTATCTTGGTCACGGCCAAAGGGTGGGTTATGTAAGGTTCACCGCTTTTTCGCAGTTGTCCCCTGTGTGCCTCTTCGGCAACAACAAAGGCTCTCTCAATGACCGAGAGGTCGGCCTTTGGGTGGTTAACCTTGGCAATCCTCAGGATTTCATTGAGCTCATCAGAGTAGGGTCCCGACTTGCCAAAAATGCCCTGCAGGCGCGAGCGAAGAGCACTGATACTGCCGGTTGGTGTCGGATCGCTCACTTTGGCGTCTTATCGGTTTGCTAGAACCTTAGCTTCGCCCTTTACAAACTTTGCCTCGCGTTCGCGAAGCAGTGAGTAGAACGGCGACGCGACGAAGATGGTGGAGTAGGTGCCAACCAACATACCAATAAATAGCGATAGCGCAATGTCCCGAAGAGTTCCCGCACCAAGAATCAGCGTTCCAATGAAGAGAATGGAGGCAACCGGTAGCACAGCAACTACGGTGGTGTTGATCGAACGAACCAAAGTCTGGTTGATGGCTAGATTCACCCGTTCGGCAAAAGTTGCGGTTTCACTGAATTCGACTTCAAAAGTGTTCTCCCGAATCTTGTCGAAGACAACAACTGTGTCGTAAAGCGAATAACCAAGAATGGTCAGGAATCCGATGACGGCTGCCGGGGTAACTTCGAATCCGAGTGCACCGTAGACGCCAGTGGTAATCAAAAGGTCGTGAGCAAGTGCGAACAATGCGGCTATCGACATCTTGATGGTTCTGAAGTAGAGCGCCATGGCAATGGCGGCAAGTACGAAGAACACCACCAAACCATTAATTGCCTTAGAAGTAACATCGCTACCCCAGTTTGCGCCAATGAATGAGCTCGCTACTGCCCCAGACTCAACGTTGTACGCCTTGGCCAGAGCAACGCGAACCGCTTCGGATTGATCGGGTGTAAGCTGCGGAGTCTGAATCCGAAGATTGTTTGTACCCACCAAGGTGGTGTGAACAATTGTGTTTCGTACAACAGAGTTGACTGCGTCTGAAGCCTTGTTTTCGTCGGCTTGACTAACACCCGTGATCTGAAACTCCGAACCACCCTTGAATTCGATACCCAAGTTGAAACCACCGCGCGCGACGGTAAGTCCCACGGTCAGAGCGATAATGGCAAGCGAGACAACAAAGAAGATGTTGCGGCGTCCAACAAAGTTAAACGAGCGCTCGCCCGAGTAGAGCTGGTTTCCGAAATCGGTAAAGCGTGACATTAGTTTGCATCTCCCTTTAGATTTTCGGCAGCTTTTCGCTCGGCTATGGTCTGACGCTTGACGGCTTCCTTTGAAGCCTTTGCCGCCTTACCAGCGCCAAGACCAGGGGCAACCTTGAACTGACCTCGTCCAACGTAAGCGACCGCAGACATGGTCTTGACATCGAAGCCAGACCACGGATGCCCTGAACTGAAGAACTTAGTTTGAGCAAGAATCTGCAAGAGCGGATGGGTGAATAGGAATACGATCAGGACGTCGATAATTGTGGTGAGTCCCAATGTGAAAGCGAAGCCTCGAACGTTACCCACAGTCAGGGTGTAAAGGACAACCGCCGCTAGAAGACTGATGCCGTCGGAAACCAGAATGGTTCGAACAGCACGCTTCCATCCAGTTTCAACAGCTGCCGAAAGGCTTCGGCCGTCACGTAATTCGTCGCGGACACGCTCGAAGTAAATGATGAACGAGTCTGCCGTGATACCAATCGACACGATCAAACCGGTGACGCCGGCGAGGGACAAGCGGTACCCGTAACGCCATGACAAGAAAGAGACCGTCAGGTAAGTCAGCACGGCGGCAACCATCAAGGATCCAATGGTCACAATCGCAAGTCCACGGTACTGGAACAGCGAATAGATTACGACGATCAGAAGACCAATCGCGCCAGCCAACAGACCGCTCTCAAGCTGAGATGTTCCGAGAGTTGCAGAGATATTCTCCTGGCTTTGGACAACGAAACCAATTGGAAGTGATCCATACTTGAGCTGGTCTGCAAGAGCCTTGGCGCTCTTGGAGTCAAAGCTACCGGTGATCTGGGCGCTTCCGTTGGTGATTACCGCGTTGGTGCTTGGTGCGGTGATTACATAGCCATCGAGAGTAACTGCAAACTGGTTTCTTGGAGACTGCAGAGGGAACAAGCGCTTGGTTACTGCGGCAAACGCCTTGGTGCCAGCATCGTTGAAATCTAGGTTGACTGCCCAGGTGTTGGTAGAAGCACCGGTTGAGGTCGTCGTGGTACCGGCACCGGCGTTGCTGATGTCCTTACCTTCTACCTCAACTGGACCAAGAATGTACTTATAACCATTGGTGTCACAGGTAACCATTGGCTTAGTTGGGTCGTCGACCTGGCCAGGTTGGCGGAACTCGGTACTGCAGTCGAGCGCCTCAAACTGATTAGCAAGCACGGTACCAATCTGGCTCAAGTCACTTGCGTCGGTTGGTGAGGGGTTCGGTGCGTAGGTAGGTGTGGCTGTTGGCGTTGCCCCTGGAGTTGCGCTTGCGGTAGCAGCCGGAACACCCTGCGAGGTTGCCAATACTGGTCGGAACTCAAGCTTGGCACTCGACTGAATGAGCTTTAGAGTGCTCTCGTCTGGAACACCGGGAATGGAAACAACAATGTTTTCATTTCCCTGGGTGTTGATCGAGGCTTCGCTAACGCCGGTTGCGTCTACACGTTGACGAATGATGGCTACTGCCTGCTCCAACTGCTTCTCGGTGACTTTCTTGCCACTTTCGAGCGCCGGCGAGAGGATGATGCTGGTGCCACCCTGTAGGTCAAGCGCTAGTTGCGGAATGAAAGATGCCTTGGAGGCACCCGCACTTGGAAAAGCCATGCCCAGGCCAATAAACCCTGCCAAAATGACTGCAATGCTGACAAGCCAGACTAGGCGCTTGCGCGCACTCTTGATAATTCCAGAAGTTGCCACGATTTACCCTCGGCGTTCTCTACTTGGCGTCTGACTTGGCGGCTGGCTTAGAAGCTGGCTTTTTGGCTGCTGGTTTTGCCGCTGCCTTGGGCGCCGACTTCGCTGCGCTGGTTGCAGGCTTGGCGGCCGGCTTAGCGGCTGGCTTGGCGGCAGCCTTGGCTGTTGTTTTTGCCACGGCACTGCCGCTTGAAGTTGCCGCTGCCTTTACAGCAGTGGCATCGTTTGCAGTCGCCAAATCAGCCGGAACCTCTGCCTCAACACGCACAATAACCGAACGCATCACTTCGAGCTTGCTGCCGGCCGACTCAATAACCGCAGTCTTCTCGTTCAGACGAACCACAGTTCCAACGACGCCGCTGCTGAGTAGAACCTTGGCGCCAATGGCTAGCTGTGCTTCTAACTGAGCGGCCTGCTGCTTGCGCTTGCGGCCATTGAAGAACATGAGTCCGGCTAGAAGCACGAACGCGGCAATAAGAGTCAGATCCATTAGGTTACCTACCGGTCTAGAAAAAGTAAGGCGCGAGAGCGCCCTTTAGATTATAGGTGAACAGCGCGTTATAAACCCTCAAGCTGAGGAGTTGGCAACCCTAAATGCGCGTAGGCCGAAGGCGTTGCTTGTCTACCACGCTGGGTTCTGGCAATCAGGCCTTGCCTCAACAAGAATGGTTCAACTACCGCCTCGATGGTGTCCTGTTCTTCACCCACCGCAACCGAAAGAGTAGACAGCCCAACCGGCTTTCCACCGAACCGGGTCGTCAACACCTCAAGGATGGCTCTGTCCAAACGGTCAAGGCCCAACTCGTCCACCTCGTAAAGTTTCAGAGCCGCCTGAGCCTGAGCAACACCGATTTCCTTAGCGCCCGAAACCAGGCCAAAATCACGAACTCTTCTTAGAAGCCGATTAGCGATTCTGGGCGTTCCCCGGCTCCTTTTGGATACTTCCGCAATTGCCTGAGGCTCAATGAGCAAATCGAGCCGAGCTGCGGCCCTGGAGATAACCTCGGCTAACTCGTCATCGCTGTAAAACTCAAGGTGCGCTGTGAATCCAAACCGGTCTCGCAACGGGTTCGGCAGCATTCCAGAACGCGTGGTTGCCCCCACCAAGGTAAAAGGGGCTAAATCGAGTGAAATCGAAGTTGCGCCAGGACCCTTGCCAACCATGACATCGACCCTGAAGTCCTCCATGGCAAGGTAAAGCATCTCCTCGGCGGGTCGAGCCATGCGGTGAATTTCGTCGATAAACAGAACCTCACCAGGCGTTAGCGAAGACAGAATTGCAGCCAAATCGCCCGCGTGCTGAATGGTGGGCCCGCTAGTTAGCCGAAGTGGCTTACCCGACTCATGCGCAACAATCATGGCAAGTGTGGTCTTACCCAATCCCGGGGGTCCAGCAAGCAAAATGTGATCGCTGGTTCTACCCTGAATGGCTGCGGCCTCTAGTAGAAGTGACAGCTGTTCTCGAACCTTTGATTGACCAACGAACTCGCTCAGATTCTTTGGGCGAAGCGCAGACTCAAAAGCGAGTTCAGAACCCTCTGCACTTGCGCTGGTTAGCTCACTCATGAATCACTCCCCGATACGGTTTTCGCTTGCCCCAGCCTTGACAAGGCTGTCCGGAGCAACGAGTCCCGGGTTGCCTGAGCACCCAGCGCAGCTGCGGCATCTTTGACCGACTCTGCGGCTTGACGTTCTGTCCAGCCAAGACCCTGCAAAGCCTCTACCACTGCCCCGATGTCGGCGAGTGGAGCCCCGCTCACCTTAGCCGTTCCCGTGATGCCAGAGACGGCACCCGATAACTTGCCGGCAAGTGTGACCACAAGGAGTTTGGCGGTTTTGGGTCCGATACCGGAGACGCTTTTAAAAACAGAGTCGTCCTCCATTAGCACAGCGTTTCTTATAGCTTCCAAGTTCAGCGAGGCCAAAATCGCCATGGCCAATTTGGGACCGACCCCGTTGGCGGAGCGAAGTAGTTCAAATACTTCCTGCTCTTCTTGGGTTTCAAACCCAAAAAGAGTAAGTGAGTCCTCACGTACTATCAGCGTCGTAAACAGCGAGAGGATAGCGCCTCTGGGGTTCCTTCGCAGCGTTTCGGGGGTTGCGTAAACTTGATAGCCAACCCCGGACACGTCTAGCACAAGGTACTGACTTGCTGTTGCAAGTACGGTTCCGCTCAGGGCTGCTATCACTTGGCTAGGATAACTAACCTTCTTGTTTGGCGGCGGCAGCACGCACCGCGGCGTGCCACTTCTGTTGGGCTTCGGTCAGAGTCGCGTTGTCTGGCAGAGCAGCCCCCGAACTACGCCACGCGTGACAAATTGCTATCGCAAGAGAGTCGGCGGCATCTGCTGGTTTTGGCGCCTCGGCGAGCCCAAGAATCTTGGCAACCATGTTGCCCACCTGCGCCTTACCCGCTCTGCCGCTACCGGTAACCGCGGCTTTCACCTCTGTTGGGGTGTGCAAGTGAATCGGGATGCCGTGCTTGCGAGCAAGAAAAAGTGCAACGCCGCTGATTTGCGCGGTGCCCATGACAGAACGAACATTCACATCTGCGTAAACCCGTTCTAACGCGATCGCATCTGGCTTTACCCGAATAATCAGGTTTTCAAGGCTTTCGCCGATCAACCCAATTCTCTGTTCTAGGGCTAGGCCTGGCGCACTCCTGAAAACATCGACTTCTAAGAGCGTGACCTTCCGACTTGCGGCCAGGTCAATGAGCCCCACACCGCATCTGGTTAGACCAGGGTCTATCCCTAGGATGCGCGGCATGATTGGCTAGTCGTTTTCCAGTTCGGCCATTACCTCGGCAGAAATGTCCACGTTGCTGTACACGTTCTGAACCTCATCGGAGTCTTCCAAGGCGTCAATCAGCTTGATCACCTTTCGTGCTGCCTCGGCGTCGACAGGCACCATCATCGATGACACAAACTCAGAGTCAGCTGAGTCGTAATCGATACCGGCTGCCTGAAGCGCGGTGCGCGCTGCGACCATTGAGCTTGGATCAGTCGTAATCACAAAGGTTTCGCCACGATCTTCAACGTCTTCGGCGCCGTGCTCCAAAACGATCTCCAGGATTCGATCCTCGGTCAGGCCAGCCGTCTTTTCAACAGTGATTACACCCTTGCGGCTGAACAGGTAAGAAACGCTTCCGGGATCTGCCATGGTTCCGCCGTTTTTGGTAACTGCAAGACGAACCTCTGCTGCAGCCCGGTTCTTATTGTCGGTAAGACATTCAATTAGCAATGCAGTTCCGGCAGGACCGCGACCTTCATACATGATGGTGACGTACTCTACGGCGTCGTCTCCAACACCGGCGCCGCGCTTGATAGCGCGCTCAATGTTGTCATTTGGTAGCGAGCTCTTGCGACCCTTTTGAACCGCATCGTAAAGAGTCGGGTTGCCGTCTAGGTCAGCACCACCAAGCCTCGCGGCCACCTCGATGTTCTTGATGAGCTTTGCGAAAAGCTTGGCTCGGCGGCCATCGATGACTGCCTTCTTGTGTTTGGTTGTCGCCCATTTGGAGTGGCCGGACATAATGCTCCTAGGAAAAATAAGGGTTTGTAAAAGTTTACTTAGTCGAGTCGGAAATCATTTTCAAGAACAGCTCGTGCACTCGAGTTTCGTTCGTAACTTCAGGGTGAAACGAGATTCCCAGAAGGTTGCCCTGGCGAACTCCCACTATGCGACCATCCGGCAGCTCCGCCACAATCTGGACTTTTGCACCATGGCTTTCTACCAGAGGTGCACGTATGAACGCAGCGTGGACTGAGCCCTCGATGCCAGCAAAATCCAGGTCGATTTCAAAGGAATCGGTCTGGTGCCCAAAAGCGTTTCGTCGCACCGAAACATCGAGACCCCCAAAGGTTTGTTGTCCCTCAATTCCATCGATGATTCGGTCGGCCAGCATTATGAGTCCAGCACAGGTTCCAAAGACTGGCAGTCCTTGGCCGATTGCCCTGCGAATCGGATCAAAGAGGCCGTAGGCAACCGATAATTTGTGCATCACGGTTGACTCGCCACCGGGAATAATCAAACCTGAAATTTGTGCCAGTTCGTCTGGGGTTCGAACCGAAATTGCCAGTTGGCCCAAACGTTCAAGGACGCGAAGGTGCTCCCGAAAGTCGCCCTGAAGAGCAAGTACGCCTACGGGTTTAGTCAATCTTTACCAGCCGCGCTCGGCAAGTCTGTGCGGTGCCGGCAGATCGGAAACGTTGATTCCGACCATTGCTTCACCAAGTCCACGACTGACTTCCGCAAGGACATCTGGGTTATCAAAGAATGTGGTTGCCTTCACAATTGCAGCGGCACGCTTGGCCGGATCACCCGACTTGAAGATACCCGATCCAACGAATACTCCGTCAGCGCCCAACTGCATCATTAGTGCAGCATCTGCTGGAGTTGCCACACCTCCGGCTACGAACATGACAACTGGAAGCTTGCCGCTTTGGGCAACCTCGCGAACCAACTCGTAAGGCGCCTGAAGCTCTTTGGCAGCCACGTATAGTTCGTCTGGTGTCTTAGCCGAAAGCGCCGCGATTTCTCCTCGGATGGTACGAATGTGCTTCATTGCCTCGGATACGTCTCCGGTTCCGGCTTCGCCCTTGGATCGGATCATGGCTGCACCTTCGGTGATTCGGCGCAGTGCCTCTCCCAGGTTGGTGGCGCCGCAAACAAAAGGAACTTCGAACTTCCATTTGTCAATGTGATTTACGTAGTCGGCTGGACTGAGAACTTCAGATTCATCGATGTAATCGACCTTGAGTGCCTGCAGAATTTGGGCCTCAACAAAGTGACCGATGCGGGCCTTAGCCATGACTGGGATCGATACTGCGTTGATGATGCCGTCGATCATGTCCGGGTCGCTCATACGAGAGACGCCTCCCTGGGCACGAATGTCTGCCGGAACACGCTCTAGCGCCATTACCGCTACGGCACCCGCGTCCTCGGCAATTTTTGCCTGTTCAACGTTGACAACGTCCATGATGACGCCGCCCTTTAGCATTTCTGCGAGGCCGCGCTTTACAAGAGATGATCCAGTGGTTGCTTTAGCTTCAGTCATAAAGCCAAGTCTAAGCGCACTTCACTACCGCTCAAAAACGTGAGGCAGTGCCTGCTAAATCTCTAACCAAGCGGTTGCAATATCATTACGAACTTCACCAAGCAGCTTAGGAAGAGCCTTGGTTTCGGCAATGATCGGAAAGAAGTTGGCGTCGTTATTCCAGCGCGGAACAATGTGCTGATGCAGGTGATCGGCAATGCCCGCTCCGGCCACCCTCCCCTGATTCATGCCAATGTTGAACCCGTGCGCCCCCGAGATCTTGGTCAGTACCCGCATTGCCTTTTGAGTGATTGCTGCGATTTCGGCCACCTCCTCGTCGGTTGCTAAATCGTAGGTTGGGACGTGACGGTAAGGGCAGACCAAGAGGTGCCCCGAGTTGTATGGGTAAAGGTTCAGTAGAGCAAAACAGGTTTTACCGCGGTGGACAATGAGCGCCTCGGTATCCTCAAGGCCTGGGCCGTTGCAGAACGGACACTCATGCTCGGGTGGTTGCTGACCGTGCTGAATGTAAAGCAGGCGGTGGGGCGTCCAAAGCCGCTGAAAATGGTCAGGAACTCCAGGCAATTCCCAAGAGTTTTGGGGTGGTACCTGACTTTCACCTGACATGACTAAACCTGAACCCGATCCCTAATGGCGGTGACGATTCGATCGATTGCTACCTGGACCGGTACGCCATTTTCCTGGGTTCCGTCGCGGAACCGGAAGCTCACCGCGTTGCTGTCACGGTCTTGACCACCTGCAATGAGCTGGAAAGGAACCTTTGCCAGAGTGTGATTGCGAATCTTTTTCTGCATACGGTCGTCCGAGTCATCGATGCTGATTCGAACACCGTGCTTGCGAAGCTCGGCGGCAATCTGGTGCAGGTAATCGCTGAACTCTTCGGCAATAGGGATGCCTACAACCTGAACCGGAGCGAGCCAAGGCGGGAAATGTCCCGCATAGTGCTCGGTTAGCACACCAAAGAATCGCTCGATTGATCCAAACAGCGCTCGGTGAATCATGACCGGACGCTGCTTCGAGCCATCGGGGGCGGTGTACTCTAGGTCAAAGCGCTCTGGAAGATTGAAGTCCAGCTGAACCGTACTCATCTGCCAGGTTCTACCAATGGCG
>JBJTMG010000012.1:0-12327 GCA_046063415.1 Micrococcales bacterium | reverse complement strand
TGTCAACCGTTAGGAGCCCAAAACCCACCGGAACACCGTAATCAAGCTGGACTCGATTTAGCCCATCGGTGGCCGCCTGGCAAACGTAGTCAAAGTGGGGAGTGTCTCCTTGAATGACCACGCCGAGCGCGACAATTACGTCCGCGCTTTCCTCGGCCGCCCATTTGGCCGCTAACGGAAGCTCGAACGCCCCAGGAACGCGAACCACGGTGTAGATGTCGTTGCCCGCGGCCTTGAGGGCACGCTCGGCACCGGCCAACAGGCCATCGGTGATTTGAGTGTGCCAACTTGTGACAATAACGGTGACGGCTAGGCCACTCGCATCAATGCTCAGCTTTGGAGCGCCTGCACCTGACATTAGTTGCTCTCAACCGGAATGTTGTGGCCCATTCGAGCGCGCTTGGTCTCTAGGTAATTCACGTTCTCGGCAGCCTGACCGACGATCACGGGAACCAACTCGTTGACCGCGATTCCGGCATCGGTTAGGAAGCTGCTCTTGGCTGGGTTGTTGGTCATGAGGCGCACGCTGTGAATCCCCATGTCACGCAAAATGGCTACCGCGGCACCGTACTCGCGGTTCTCGCTTGGCAGGCCAAGAGCCAGGTTTGCGTCTACGGTGTCAAGACCCTGGTCCTGAAGTGCGTAGGCCTTGAGCTTGTTGAGCAGCCCAATGCCTCGGCCTTCCTGGCCGCGCAGGTAAATAACCACGCCACCATCGGGGTTTTTAGCAATCTGGTCGAGCGAGTAGTCCAGCTGCGGGCCGCACTCGCACTTGAGCGAGCCAAAGGCCTCACCGGTAATGCACTCGCTGTGCATGCGGATCAGCACGTTTTCGCCGGTTGGGTTGCCCGAGATGATTGCAACGTGCTCCGCGGTGGTCAGGTGGTCTAGGTAACCGCGCATGCGCATGAGACCGTGGGTTGTGGGCACCTTGGCCTCGGCTGCAAGACTAACGCGGTGGTTGGTCTTGTCGTCGACACCTACTTCTTGGGTGAGAATGTGCTGCTTCAACTGCTCAATGGTGATCACTGGGAGCTCCTCTCGCTGGCCAATTTCTAGAAGCTGAGGCATTCGCATCATGCTTCCGTTTTCGTTTACCATTTCACCGATGACCCCAACTGGAGTCAGACCGGCAAGTTTTAGTAGATCCACCGTTGCCTCGGTGTGCCCTGGTCGTTCCAGAACACCTCCCGGCTTGGCACGTAGCGGGAGCATGTGTCCCGGGCGGATCAGGTCTTCTGGAGTCGATGCCAAGTTGGCAAGGACACGTGCGGTGTTTGCGCGATCGGCAGCGCTGACACCCGTGCTGAGTCGGCTGGTTGCGTCAACGGTGACCGTGTAGTTGGTGCCGTGCGGATCCTTGTTGTCCTGCCACATGACTGGCAGCCCCAGCATGTTTGCGCGCGACTCTTCCATGGGTACGCAAAGGAAACCGGTTGTGTTGCGAACCATCCAGCCAATCCACTGTTCGTTTGCAAATTCGGCGGCGATGATTGCATCGCCTTCGTTTTCACGGTTCTCATCGTCGGCAACCAGCACTGGTTTGCCTTGACGCAGCGCGTGTAGCGCTTCTTCTACTGTTGATAAAGCCATGGATATTCCTTACTGCTTGGAGCCGGCCGAAAGGCGGGCTTCCAAAAGTCTTTCTATGTGTTTAGCCATTACGTCGGCTTCTAGGTTTACGGTGTCACCGGGTTGCTTGCTGCCCAGGGTGGTTAGGCGCAGGGTCTCTGGAATCAGGCTCAGGCCCACGAAGTTGTCTCCGACCTCGTTGATCGTGAGGCTGACGCCATCGATGGTGATTGAACCCTTTAGCACCACGTATTTCATGAGTTCAGCGGGCACGCTGACCCGAACCCACTCCCAGTTCTGGCTTGGTTCGCGGCTGATAATGCTGCCAACTCCGTCTACGTGTCCCTGCACCACATGTCCACCAAAGCGGGTGGCTGCGGTCATGGCGCGCTCCAGGTTTACCGGGTCGCCCACCTTGAGTCCGGCAAGGCTGGTGCGGTTGAGGGTTTCTTGCATGACGTCGGCGGTGAAGCCATCGTTGTCAAATTCCACGGCGGTTAGGCAGGTTCCACTGACGGCAATGGAGTCGCCGCGGTGCACGTCGCTGACCACGAGCGGACCCGAAATGGTTAGGCGAACCGAGTCGCCCAGGTTCTCAATGGCGGTCACGCGACCAAGCTCTTCAATGATTCCGGTGAACATTTAGCCCTCACTCTGCTGTGGGTTGGCGACAATAAGAAGGTCTGAACCCAGACTGGTGACCGATTCAATGGACAGGTTCTTGGCTTCGGGCATGCTTTCTACCCCGATGCCTCGCAGGGCGGTTTTTTCGCCGCCCAGAAGTTTTGGCGCCAGGTAAACCAGGTACTGGTTCACCAGGTTCATGCGGACAAACTGGCTGGCGATATCTGGCCCACCCTCGACCCAAACGTGGCGAACCCCGCGGGCAAAAAGGTCGGCAAGGACGCCGTGCAGGTTGCGGGTTGCCAGGTGCAGGGTGGGAGCCTGGTCGTCAAAGATGCGCGCATCGGCAGGCAGATCGCGCTCTCCCACGATCACGCGAAGCGGCTGGTGCTCGTAGAGGCTACCGTCTGGTTTGCGCGCGGTTAGCTCTGGGTTGTCGGCAAGGACGGTTCCGGTTCCTACCAAAATGGCGTCAACCTGAGATCGGCGAAGGTGCGATTCGACCCGAGACTCTGGTCCGCTGATCCACTTGCTGGTGCCGTCGTTGGCTGCGGCGCGACCATCGAGGCTGCTGGCCCACTTGAGGGTAACGAACGGGCGACCCTGTTTGGTTGCGGTCAGCCAGACGTTCAGCTGCTTGTCGGCTCGCTCTTTTAGAACACCAGCGATGACCTCTACTCCGGCCTCACGAAGGGTCTGGGCACCTCCCGCCGATTGCTGTCCGGGGTCGGTGCTCGCGTAAACCACTCGCGCGATTCCGGCGTTTACTAAGGCTTGGGCGCAGGGACCGGTTTTGCCGGTGTGGTTACAAGGTTCAAGAGTCACCACGGCGGTTGCGCCAGCCGGCACTTGACTCAGCTTTGCCAGCGCTGATACTTCTGCGTGTGGCGTACCGGCGCCCAGGTGCCAGCCCTCGGCAATTATGTTCAGGTCGGCATCGAGAATTACGGCACCCACCTGAGGGTTCACGCCAACGGCTGGTCCGAGCAGCGCAAGTTCAAGGGCACGCTCCATGGCTGCCTCAAACTGTGGGTGGTTGCTCATTTACCCTTGCCTCATCGTTGCATCTGAAAAGTGTGCAGCGGGGCGGGGAGCAAAAGTAGGGAGCACCGCGTCGACAAATGCGACAACAGAGCACCCTAATCTTGTTCTTCTCCCATCCGGACTTTAACCGTCGGTTCTGGAATTTCACCAGATCAACCGTCGCTAGTGGAACCGATCCCAAAAACTGAGATCTAAGAGCGCCGGGTCGCGGACTTTAACCGCCGGCTCAGATTTTCACTGACCCCGAAGAACACTTAGTTGTGAACCTATCTTGACAGAGAACCTCTTGAGCGCGCTAGGTATTCCCAAGTAACTCTGGGTGAACGTTCAGGAACCAGAGCCAGACGCAGCTAGGTTAGCGAGCAGCGATGAACCCAATGCGCTCGTAAACGGTGGCAAGGGTCTGCTCGGCCAGTTGGTTGGCGCGTTCCGCTCCGGCTGCCAATAGCCGGTCTAGTTCTGCCGGGTCACTCAGGAGTTCCTCGGCGCGGTTACGAATCGGCTCGATGTGGGCAACCAAAACTTCGGCAAGCTCGCCCTTTAGCGCTCCGTAGCCAGCCCCAGCAAAGCGATCTTCGAGGCTGCTGATGCTCTCGCCCGAGATCAGAGACAAGATGCCCAATAGGTTGCTGATACCCGGCTTGTTTTCCCAGTCAAAACGGATGCTGGCATCTGTGTCGGTCACGGCACTCTTGATTTTCTTAACTATGGCCGCCGAGTCATCCATGATGTTGATCAGACCCTTTGGATCCGCCGCCGACTTTGACATCTTTGCGGTTGGGTTCTGCAGGTCGTAAATCTTGGCGGTTTCCTTGAGAATGTGTGCTTCTGGAATGACAAAAGTTTCACCAAAACGGCTGTTGAAGCGGTTTGCCAGATCGCGCGTGAGCTCAAGGTGCTGTCGCTGATCCTCACCAACGGGTACAGCCTTTGGCTGGTAGAGCAGAATGTCAGCAGCCTGAAGAATGGGGTAGGTGAAGAGGCCAACCGATGCAGAGTCGGTGCCCTGCTTCTGGGTCTTGTCCTTGAACTGGGTCATGCGCCCGGCCTCGCCCATGCCGGTAATGGTGTTCAAAACCCAGGCCAACTGCGCGTGAGCTGGCACGTGCGACTGAACAAATAGAGCAGATTTTTGGGTGTCGATGCCCGCGGCCAGATACTGAGCGGCGGTGCGTCTGGTGTTGGCGCGCAGCTCGCTGGGGTCTTGGGGAACCGTGATGGCGTGAAGGTCAACCACGCAGTAGTAAGCGTTAAAGTCATCCTGCATCTTGGTCCAGTTCACGAGCGCTCCCAGGTAGTTTCCCAGGTGCAGCGAACCAGCCGAGGGCTGCATGCCACTCAGCAGGTTGGGTTTGCCATTAGCCGAGGTGTAGACGGGCTTTGCGGTCATTTGACTGTCCTTTGCGGAAATAACTGGAGGCTTGCGGTTTGGCCAGGGAAACTTTGGGTTTCTCTAAAGAGCGTAGTCAACACCCACGGGTGAGTGGTCGGTCCAGCGGGTGTCGTAGCTTGCTGCACGATCAACGCGATAGTTGCTTGCAAGCTCGGCCAGCTTTGGAGTCGCCAGTTGGTAGTCAATGCGCCAACCGGCATCGGTGTCAAAGGCCTGCCCGCGGAAGCTCCACCAGGTGTACGGTCCAGGCTGCTCCGGGTGGGCATCGCGACCAAGATCGCGCCACCCCTGCTCTTTCATGAAGGCATCAAAGTAGGCGCGCTCTTCTGGTAGGAAGCCGGCGTTTTTCAGGTTGCCCTTCCAGTTCTTGATATCCAGCTCGGTGTGACCAACGTTCAGGTCGCCAAGGACCACCACGTAAGGCTGGGTCGCAATCAGTTGAGACATTCGGTGTTGCATGGCCTCTAAGAACTTGTACTTCTCGACCTGCTTGGGTGTGTCAACCTCGCCCGAGTGCACGTAGGTGCTGACAACCGTGAGGCGCTTGCCGTTGACCTCAAAATCGGCTTCCAGCCAGCGACCGGCGGAGTCAAACTCGTCTGGGCCCAAAACGGTGCTGTGAGACATCGATGGTTGCGAGCTAATGACCGCGACCCCGGCACGTCCCTTGGCGCTGGCGGCATCGTGCAAAATGTGCCACTTGCCGGTTGGTGATAGGTGCGCAATCTCGCCAAAAAGCGACTCCAGATCGCTGGTTTCGGCACGCACCTCTTGTAATGCCAAAATGTCTGGTTTGGCCTGGGCCACCCAGTCGGCCATGCCTTTTCTGAATGCCGCCCGAACACCATTGACGTTGACGGTTACCACTTTGAGGGGAGGTTGATTTTGGCTGGCCATAACCACAAGTTTAAGGCGCTTATACAATCAACCTGTGGCTGAGCGAATACTGGTTGGTGCCGGAGTTGGATCCGGTGTCGCGGTAGGGCGTGCCTATTTGCTGCCGGTCTCGGCTTTGGTGGGGCAGCAACCGGTTTACTCGCCCCAGCGCATTGGGTTCAAGCGGGTTCAAGAGATTCTCAACGAAATGGCCAACGAGCTTGAGGAACAGGCCCAAACCGCAACCGGTGGCGACGTTCTGATTTCACTATCTGTCATGCTGCGAGATCCCGTGCTGTGGGATTCCGTGAAGAACTTCATGTCGGAGGGATCCGGTGCCGAGCGCGCCATTCGCGGAGCCTTTAGCGGCTTTGCTAGAGACCTAGAGAAACTGGGCGGATACTTTGCCGAACGCGCCGCCGACCTGAATGATCTTTCCGCTCGCGCCATACAGCGCATTGTCGGGCAGCCCACCGAAGTGGTTTTTCCACGCGAACCCTTCATTCTGGTTGCCACCGAACTTTCGCCCATTTTGGCTTCAAAGCTGTCACAAACTAAGGCAATCGGTGTGATCACCGCCGAGGGTTCACCAACTTCCCACAGCGCAATCATCACGCGGGCGGCAAACCTTCCAACCGTGGTGGGAGTTGTGGGCAGTACCGAGCTTGAGTCTGGGCAGGAACTGCTGCTTGACGCTACATCGGGGCAGGTTCTGGTAGCGCCTAGCCAAGAGGATCTAGCGCAGTATGCCGATTTTGCCGAGCCGCCAACCACGGTGCTCAAGGTGATGCCATCGCACAGCGAACTACCCGTGACCTTGCTGGCAAATCTGGGGTCGAGTTTTGAAGGACCAGCGGCGATCAAGGCGGGGGCTGCCGGAGTTGGCTTATTCCGAACCGAGCTACTGTACCTTGGTCGAACTCAGCCGCCGACCTTGGACGAACAGACCTTTGAGTACAGCAAGCTACTAGCCAACTTTCAAGGAAAGCGCGTGGTCGTGCGCGTTTTAGACATCGATGTCGACAAGCCCCTGCCATTTCTGCAACCAGCCGGTCGGGGTAAGTACGCCAACCGCGGTCTAAGAGTTTTGCTCGAGAACCCCGCCGTCTTGCAGACTCAGCTCAAGGCCCTTGCCAAAGCGGCACAGTATTACCCGGACACTGAGCTCTGGGTAATGGCTCCCATGGTTTTGAATGCTCAGGATGCGGCGGTGTTTGTTCGTTTGGCTAGAGCCGTGGGCCTGGCAAAGGTGGGCATCATGGTAGAGGTACCTGAGATCGCAAAGCCCAAGGTCATGAGCCAGGTGTTGCCATTGGTTGATTTCTTGAGCATTGGAACCAACGACCTCACGCAGTACGTGCTCGGTCGCAGCCGGCACAAGAGTGGAACCAAACTTTTAGACACCCGCCACCCAAAGGTGATGCGTACCATCGAGTCGGTTGTGGATCAGGCCAAGCGGGCTTCGGTGCCGGTTGGAATTTGCGGCGAATCTGCCGCCGATGTCGAGGCGGCCAAGCAGTTCATAAGTTTGGGAGTAAGTAGTCTGTCGGCATCGCCTGCGTTGATTCCGCAGTTAGCCGCGGAACTCATGAATGTCTACATGTAGCTGAGGTACGGGCTAAGACTCGCTCGAAGCCAGTTCGCTGCTCATTATTGGGGAATCCCAGCCGCCGTACTCACCATCAAACTGGTCTGCCAGGCTAGAGACCTCTTGGCAAACCAGGTTCATGGCGTCAACGCCAATGCGCTGGTAGTGCATGACAAGGATTTGCGACTTAAGGGTTCGGGTTAGTACCAGGGTGTCGTAGCCTGCCGATCGAAACGCCGACTCTGCCGCCATGGCCATGTTTTGATTCGAGAAGTAACAGAAGTGCTGCACCCGGTGCGTCAAATCGGGTTGGTCACCGGCAAGAATTCGTTGCTCTATTAGCAACCGATTCGCAGGTCCAAAATCTCGCATGCATCACCCCCGTCCCTAGGTGATTTCAACTCTAAATCAGGAACAGATTGAACCTTGGGCTATTTGCAGCGGTGTCTAGGGAATCGGGTAGCCCTTGTTCGGGAAGCCACAGGTTGAGGCGACCGCGGTGATTCGCACGCTTGCTCGCGTGCTCACTCCGCCAGAAGTAAAACAGGCGGTGGCTCCCTAAGCCTTACCTCGAAGAATTGCCTGTTTTACTTCTGCAATTGCCTTCGTGACCTGAATACCACGCGGACATGCCTCGGTGCAGTTAAAGGTGGTGCGGCAGCGCCAAACACCTTCTTTGTCATTGAGAATGTCTAGGCGTACTTCGGCACCCTCATCGCGGCTGTCAAAGATGAATCGGTGTGCGTTGACGATAGCTGCTGGGCCAAAGTACTGGCCATCGGTCCAGAACACTGGGCAGCTGGTGGTACAGGCGGCGCACAGGATGCACTTGGTGGTGTCGTCGAAGCGCTCGCGGTCCTCGGCGCTCTGAATGCGCTCGCGGTCTGGGTTGTCGCTAGCGATAAGGAACGGCTTGATGTCGCGGTAAGCCTGGTAGAACGGGTTCATGTCCACGATCAGGTCCTTCTCAACCTCAAGACCCTTGATTGGCTCAACGTAGATTGGCTGGCTCAGGTCTAGATCCTTGAGGAGCGTCTTACAGGCAAGGCGGTTGCGACCGTTGATTCGCATTGCGTCTGAGCCACAGACTCCGTGAGCGCAGCTGCGACGGAAGCTTAGCGAGCCGTCTAGCTCCCACTTGATCTTGTGCAAGGCGTCAAGAACGCGGTCGGTGCCAAACATGGTTAGGTCAAAGTCCTGCCACTTTGGCTCGGCGTCAACCTCTGGGTTGTAGCGGCGAACCATGATGGTCACATCGAAGGACGCGACCTCAGCAATTTCAATTACCGGTGCTTCAGCAGACATTAGTACTTGCGCTCCATTGGTGGGTAGTTGGTAATGGTTACTGGCTTCCAGTCGACCTTGATCTTGTCACCCTGCTTGTAAGCCATTGAGTGAACCATGAACTTCTTGTCGTCGCGAGCTTCGTAGTCTTCTCTAAAGTGACCTCCGCGGCTTTCGCGGCGCTCACGAGCGGTGTACGCAAGCACCTCGGCTAGGTCAAGCAAGAAACCAAGTTCAACTGCCTCGAGTAGGTCGGTGTTAAAGCGTGCACCCTGGTCCTGAATGGCAATGTGCTGGTAGCGCTCGCGAAGTTCTTGGATTTTGGCCAGAGCCTCGTTCAGCGAATCTTCGGTTCGGTATACCTGAGCATTTAGGTCCATGGTTTCCTGAAGTTCCTTGCGGAGCACAGCAACCTTTTCGGAACCCTCAGAGTTGCGAACGCGCTCAAGAAGTGCCACGACTTCATCGATGGCCCCGTCTGGAACTGGCACGTGCTGAGCCTTCTTGGCGTACGCAACGGCGGCACGACCGGCGCGCTTGCCGAACACGTTGATGTCGAGTAGCGAGTTGGTGCCAAGACGGTTTGCTCCGTGAACCGAAACGCAGGCACACTCACCGGCGGCGTATAGACCAGGCACCACGGTGTTGTTATCGCGCAGCACCTCTGCCTCTACGTTGGTTGGGATTCCACCCATTGCGTAGTGGGCGGTTGGGAAGACCGGAACCGGTTCGGTGTAAGGTTCAACGCCCAGGTAGGTGCGAGCAAACTCGGTAATGTCAGGAAGCTTGGCATCGATGACCTCGGGAGGAAGGTGCGTGAGGTCTAGAAGTACGTAGTCCTTGTGAGGCCCAGCGCCTCGGCCCTCGCGGACCTCGTTGGCCATTGCACGAGCGACCATGTCGCGCGGAGCCAAGTCCTTAATGGTTGGGGCATAGCGCTCCATGAAGCGTTCACCCGAGGCGTTACGAAGAATTCCGCCCTCACCACGAGCCGCTTCGGAGAGCAGAATGCCCAATCCGGCCAAGCCGGTTGGGTGGAACTGGTAGAACTCCATGTCCTCAAGCGGAAGGCCTTTGCGCCAGATAATTCCAACGCCGTCGCCGGTAAGAGTGTGAGCGTTCGAGGTGGTCTTGAAGATCTTTCCAAAACCACCGGTTGCAAACACAATCGACTTTCCCTGGAAGACGTGCAGGTCTCCCGTGGCCAGGTCGTAGGCCACAACTGCCGATGGGCGCTCAACGCCGTCTACCGTGTTCATGACCAGGTCAAGTACGTAGAACTCGTTGTAGAACTCGATTCCCAGCTTGACGCAGTTCTGGTACAGGGTCTGCAGAATCATGTGACCGGTGCGGTCAGCTGCGTAGCACGAGCGTCGAACGGGAGCCTTGCCGTGGTCGCGGGTGTGACCGCCGAATCGACGCTGGTCAATCTTTCCGTCTGGGGTGCGGTTGAATGGCAAACCCATGTTCTCAAGGTCGATTACGGCATCGACCGACTCTTTGGCCAAGATCTCGGCTGCGTCCTGGTCGACCAGGTAGTCGCCTCCCTTGACGGTGTCAAAGGTGTGCCACTCCCAGTTGTCCTCTTCTACGTTGGCGAGTGCTGCTGCCATTCCACCCTGCGCTGCACCGGTGTGCGACCGAGTTGGGAAGAGCTTGCTGATAACTGCGGTTTTGGCGTGTGGCCCGGCCTCAATGGCTGCGCGCATGCCGGCACCACCGGCACCAACAATGACCACGTCGTACTGGTGAGTGTGAACCTTGGGAGTGCTCAATTGGATTTAGTCCTTAGGGCTTAGTTCTTACAAATCTGAGGTAGGTAGTTGACGGCATCTGGATCGATGCAAGGGTCAAAGGTGGTCAACACCAGGGTGCCAAGAATGATTAGTGCGGCACAGGTTACCCAAAGCGCAACGTTGATGGTCTTGCGAACCCCTTCACGCTCGGCATAGTCGTTGGTCAGAGTGCGCATGCCGTTGGTTCCGTGGATCAGAGCCAGCCACAGAAGAAGCACGTCGTAAACCTGCCAGAACGGGTTAGCCCACTTGCCGGCCACAAAAGCAAAGTCGATCTGCTTGATTCCCTCACCGCTGTAGAGGTTTACGAACAGGTGACCGAAAATGAGAATGACCAGCAGCGCACCCGAGACGCGCATGTAAATCCAGCCCCACTTTTCCCAGTTGGCACCCTTGCGGCTGCGCGGGCTGTTAGGGGTTTCGATGATTACAGACATTTCGATTCCTTCCCGAGCGCCCTATGCGCCAATTCCAAAGACGTGCATTAGGTGACGAGGTGCGAAGCCTGCAAACAGCAGTGCAGCCAGACCCACGACAACCCAGAACATGACGTTCTGGTACTTGGCCCCTTTGCGCCAGAAGTCAATGAGAATGATTCGCAGGCCGTTGAGGGCGTGGAACAAGATTGCGGCAACCAAACCGAGCTCACCAAGACCGATGATTACCGTCTTATAGGTGTCGATTACAGAGTTGTAGGCTTCGGGGCTGATTCTTACCAGTGAGGTGTCGAGCACGTGCACTAGAAGGAAGAAAAAGATAGCTACGCCAGTGATGCGGTGTAAAACCCACGACCACATTCCTACTTTGCCGCGGTAAAGCGTTCCGGCCGGTTTTTTTGGCACTGGAATCCTCCTCGATTACTGTTCACAGTCCTCAACAAGTGTAAACCTGTCAAAACCCTGGGCTCGCCAGTTTTGGGGCTATTCAACTAGGGTTTTAGTCACTATGACTACTCAGAGAGAGCCAATCGATAGGTTCCACAGCATTATTCCTGCGGGAGGTATTGGCAGCCGACTCTGGCCGCTATCGCGAGCCTCGGCTCCAAAGTTTTTGCACGACCTAACGGGTTCCGGGCAGACCCTGTTGCAGGACACCTGGGATCGGCTGTCGCCTATCTCCGGTCAAGAGCGAATCATGGTTGTGACTGGCAAGGCTCACAGCGGTGCGGTCAAGGAACAGGTTGAGGATCTTGACCTGAACAACCTGGTTCTTGAGATCTCGCCCAAGGATTCAACTGCAGCAATCGCTTTGGCGGCAGCCATCCTGGCCAAGCGTGAGCCAGACGTGATCATTGGCTCGTTCGCCGCCGACCACGTGATCGTTGAAACCGAGGTCTTCCACAAAACCGTGCGCGAGGCCATCGAGGTGGCAGCCACGGGCAAGATCGTGGTTATCGGGATCTCGCCTTCCGAGCCATCGGTGGCGTTTGGCTACATAAAAGCTGGTTCAAAACTGGAACTTGACGGAGCACCAACTGCTCGCGAAGTAGCCAAATTTGTTGAGAAGCCATCGATGGCCACCGCCCGCAAGTATGTGGAGTCGGGCAAGTATCTCTGGAACGCGGGCATGTTTATCGCGCCGGCGGGTCTGCTGCTCGAGCAACTGGCCAAGAGCGAGCCAGCGCTTCACAAGTCGCTGCTTGAGATTGCCGACGCCTGGGACACCCCGCAGCGCGATGAGGTAATGGCTCGGGTTTGGCCTGGGCTCAAGAAAATTGCTATCGATTACTCGGTAGCCGAACCTGCGGCTGCCGCTGGGTTGGTTGCCGTTGTGCCAGGAAACTTCACTTGGCACGACGTTGGCGACTTTGCGGCTATTGCCGAGTTGCAGAGCCAAGGTAGACGCGGAAACCTGGCGGTTTTGGGAAATGCCAAGGTATTAGCCGACTCGAGCAGTGGCATTTTGGTGTCAGAGACCGATCGGCTGATTGCGCTGATTGGCGTTGAGGACATCATTGTGGTCGACACGCCAGATGCCCTGTTGGTTACCACCAAGGAACACGCCCAGCGCGTGAAGAGTCTGGTGGATGCGCTCAAGGCCACTGGCCACTCGGACCTTCTTTAGTCGATCGCACCGGCTAGTCGCCTGTCGGCGACAGCGGGCCACGGCGACTTACTTTAGTTGGGCGCACCGGCTAGTCGCCTGTCGGC
>JBJTMG010000011.1:0-21693 GCA_046063415.1 Micrococcales bacterium | reverse complement strand
GCGAGCCAAGAGCGCTAGGTACGTCGACAACAGTTTTTACGCCACCGTCAATGAGGAACATTGCGACTACCGCAATGGCACTTGCCCAGGCAAACACCTCTACCAAGTCCTGGCGACGAGCAACCCTTATGAGTTTCTTGCGGCCCAGAACCACCTTTTTACTTGGTTCCGTGAACATGTAGTTGCTTGTCATGGGTTTAGACTGGCGCACTTTCTTGGGAGCTTCCTGTGAACTGTCTGGGTTTTTAGGCACAGAAGTTCAGGCTAGTTAAGTCACCTCGTTGTCTTGAATGGGAAACAAACTGGCAATAACTCGAGCGTACTGTTTCACCATGGGAGATCTGTTTCAACACTATCCAGTGTCTGCGCAAGAGCGCTCGGGGGGACCGGCCGCCGGTATAGCGTTCGACGAAATGTTTTCGGCGCCCTCTAAGGTGCGTTCCAGTTACAAACAAATTCACGCAGCCCTTGCCGCCATGACCCAGCAAGAGTTGATCGGTAGAACCGAGGCCCTAGCCAGTTCGTATCTTGCTCAAGGTGTGACTTTTGACTTTGCCGGCGAGGAACGGCCGTTTCCTCTGGACGCGGTTCCACGAGTCATCCAACGCGATGAGTGGCAGCTGCTCGAGGCCGGAATCAAGCAGAGGGTTGCGGTCCTAGAGGCCTTTCTAGCCGACGTGTACGGTCCGCAAAACTGTATCCGCGATGGAGTAATTCCTGCGGCTCTGGTCTCATCTTCGGCGCACTTCCACCGCGCCGCCGCAGGTATCGATCCAGCGAACGGAGTGCGGGTTCACGTCTCCGGCATTGACTTGATCCGCGATGAGCTTGGCGCGTGGCGAGTTTTGGAAGACAACGTTCGCGTGCCCTCGGGTGTCAGTTACGTGATCTCAAACCGAAGGGTTATGGCTCAGACACTGCCCGAGCTGTTTCAGCAAATGCGAATTCAACCCGTGGCTGAGTACCCCAACCGTCTGCTGGCTGCTTTGCGAGCAGCGGCTCCCTCCGGAATCAGTGACCCGGTGGTAGTGGTCTTAACCCCCGGTGTCTACAACTCGGCCTATTTTGAGCACACCCTACTGGCACGACTCATGGGACTTGAGTTGGTTGAGGGACGCGACCTTTACTGCTCGGGCGGCAAGGTATACATGAGAACCACAGCCGGCCCAAGACGCGTAGACGTCATCTACCGCCGAGTAGACGATGAATTCCTTGACCCCCTCACGTTCAGAAGCGATTCGGTACTGGGTCCCCCAGGTCTGCTAACCGCTGCCAGGCTTGGAAACGTGACGCTGGCAAACGCGGTAGGAAACGGAGTTGCCGACGACAAGCTGGTCTACACCTACATGCCGGATCTCACTCGCTACTACCTGAGCGAGGACCCAATCGTTCCAAACGTCCAAACTTGGCGCCTAGAAGAAAAAGACAGTTTGACCGAGGTTCTGGACAGGCTTCATGAACTGGTGGTCAAGCCGGTAGACGGCTCGGGTGGCAAGGGTCTTGTAGTAGGCCCAAAGGCCACGAACAAGGAACTCGATGAACTGCGCAAACGGCTGATCAAGGATCCTCGCGGTTGGATTGCTCAACCGGTTGTTACCTTCTCAACCATTCCAACGCTCGTTGAACAAGGCCTTCGTCCGCGTCACGCCGACCTTCGCCCATTTGCGGTCAACGATGGCAGCGAAACTTGGGTTCTTCCGGGTGGGCTCACCCGCGTGGCCCTTCCCGAGGGAGAGTTGGTCGTAAACAGCTCGCAAGGCGGTGGCTCCAAAGACACCTGGGTTGTGGGAACAGACCGACTGACGGCAAGGCAGGACATTCGAACAAACTCCCAGGTGTCAGCCATCGTTGCGGGGCAGACGTCTGCCAATAGCGGGTACGGCAGCACGCATCAATCGACTACCCCGCTCGGGTACGTCACTCAGCAAGAACAGCAGCAGCAGACATCCATGAATATTCCAAACCAAGGTGCACCAACGAAAACAGAAACGGAGCAGGAATGCTAAGTCGCATCGCGGAATCGCTGTTTTGGATTGGCCGTTACGTTGAGCGCGCCGACGGCACGGCTCGACTACTTGACGTGCACCTACAGCTGCTACTCGAGGACCCGTGGGTCGAAGAGGACCAAGCCTGCCGAAGCCTGCTCAAAGTAATCGGCTGTGAAACTCAGTTTCCAGGAAAGCTCACCAGACACGATCTGCTGCATCATTTGACGGTGGACCGAAACGAGCCAAGTTCAATCGCCTCGGCCCTGACAAACGCTCGCGAAAACGCCAGACGGGTGCGCGAGATTGTTTCAACCGAGCTGTGGGAGTGCCTCAACACCACCCGAAGCCGCATGCCGCGCAAGGTTGCCACCGAACGCGCACACGATTACTTTGGCTGGGTCCGTGAGCGCACCGCGCTGGCTATTGGCATAGTCGAGAGTTCTACCAGCCGCGATGAAGCGTGGACCTTCTTTACTCTTGGCCGCAGCCTGGAGCGGGTGGACATGACCGCGCGCCTACTTGCAACCAGCGAGTTAACCGAGGCGAGCGGGCCATCGTGGACAACCATTCTGCGCAGTTGCGGGGCTTACGAGGCCTACCTGCGCACATACCGAGGCGTGCCTTCGGCTACCAACGCGGCGGAGTTTTTGCTGCTGGACCGTATCTTTCCGCGGTCGGTGGTGTTTGCGATTTCGCGCGCCGAGAAGTGCCTGAGTGACCTTGCCCCCAGCACTGAGCGAGTGGGAGTTTCTGACACCGCACTTAGACACCTGGGGCAGTTGCGCACCAATTTGGAGTACCGTTCGGCACCCAACATCCTGGCGAACCTAACCAGCGAGATGCAGTCTCTGCAGGACGGAATCGGTCAGGTTTCAGAGAGCATAAGCGCAAGGTACTTTCCGGCAAATGTGCTACCCACCTGGATCGGGGAGGTTTCGTGAAGCGTTATCGAGTGGTTCACCGGACCGGCTTTGTTTACACAACCCCAGTTGTGGCTTCTTACAACGAGGTGCGAATGCTTCCCGCGCGCGACGAGGGACAGTTGGTCTTCTCGTCCAAGCTTGAGATCAGGCCGCACCCCGCCAGCCACGAATACCAGGACTACTTTGGTACCCGGGTTGTCATGTTCGAGGTTTTGGAGCACCACCGCGAGCTGGAAATCACAAGCACGTCTACAGTCGAGTTGCGCGCTCACACCGCAGAGGTACCAAATCTTGGCTGGGATGAACTGGGGGCAGCCGCCGCTCGCAATCTCGCCCTAACCGATGCCCTGCACAAGTCCAAGCGCACTGCGGTTCCGGCCGAGCTGGCAAAGTTCGCGAAGAAGCAGGCTGACACATTGACCCCTCACGAGGCTGCTCTGGCAATTTGCGATTTCATCCACCAAAAGATGACCTATCAGATGGGTGAAACCGGGGTGCACTCGGTGGCAACCGAAGCGTGGAGCAAGAAGGTTGGAGTGTGTCAGGATTTCAGTCACTTGGCTCTTGGCGCCCTTAGGTCCATTGGTATTCCGGCCAGATACGTGAGCGGTTACCTTCACCCAAAGCCAGAGCCGGCACTGAACGAAAAGGTAGTGGGCGAATCGCACGCCTGGGTGGAGTGGTGGGCTGGTTCCTGGTTTGCCGCCGATCCAACTAACTCGGTTCCGGTCACAGACCGGCACATTGTGGTTGCCAGAGGACGAGACTACGATGACGTTCCGCCGCTTCGCGGAGTTTTTGCGGGAGCAGCAGGTTCCGAGTTGTTTGTTTCGGTTGAAATCACTCGCGAGGCCTAGCAGTATCCTTTGGACATGACCACAACTCCAGTTCAGCGCAGTTTCACAGACGCCCAAAAAGTTCAGATCACTTTTCACCACTGGCCAATTGAGAAGCCCAAGGCAGTTGTGCAACTGGTGCACGGGTTGGGTGAACATGCCCGACGCTATGACCACGTGGCTTCGGCGCTTAACGCGCACGGTTACGAGGTCTATGCCACAGATCATCGGGGTCATGGGCAGACCGGTGTGCAAATGCGCGCGGCCGGGCTGATCAAGAAGCAAGGGAATCTTGGCCCGGGTGGAATGAAGGCAGTCTTTGCCGACGAGGTTCAACTTACCCAGTTGATAAACGCCGAACACCCCGGACTTGCGGTCATGTTGATTGGACACAGTTGGGGTTCCATGATTGCCCAGCGCGTTTTGGACACTAACTCCAACCTCTATCGCGCGGTGGTTCTGACCGGGTCAACCAAGCTTTGGGTTGGAATGCCAAGTGCCGGTTTCAACAAGAAGTGGGACAAAGAACCCGGTGCCAACGGCAAAGAGTGGCTCAGCAGGGATAAATCGGTGGGTCAAAACTTCATTGCAGACCCGCTGAATTTTCCCGAGGCCGCAATGCAGGTGTTTGGTGTGGCCAACTCGCTTGCGCTCATGGGTTCGCCAAAGCCAAGCACTCGCGATGACCTTCCGGTTCTGCTCCAGGTTGGATCTGAGGACCCAATTGGTGGCGAGAAGGGTAACGAAGCTCTGCTAAAGGGTTACCTGGCTGCCGGCGTGAAGGACGTGCAACTCATGGTTTATCACGGTGCCCGACACGAGGTCTTCAATGAGACCAACCAGCACGACGTTATTGCCGACACCATCACCTGGTTAGACGGCGAGCTCTAGCAAGAGCTCTTGTTTAGGGCTCGTGCCCAGCTCATTCTTAGGGCTTGACCTCTAGGTTGTGCTTCTCGGCGAACTTGACCACGTTTGGCATCTTGCAGGCTGCAACCGCATCTTCTATTGGGTTTAGAAGCAGGTCGTGTGTTTCCGGGTGGCGCTCCATGTATCTGACAACGTAGGAGCAGACCGGAACGATCTTGTCCTTGCCCTGGGTGCGTACATCGGCAATAGCCTCGCGCATGAGAATGGCTGCTAGGTTCTTGCCCTGCTGAGCCGGATCAACTTCGGTGTGTACAAAGTGGATTTCCCCCGGACGCTTGGCGTAATCGGCGTGGCCAACTTTCTGGTCTTCCAAGAAAATTTCGTAGCGACTTAGCTGCTCGTTGTGAACTACCTGAGGTTCCATGCTGTTAATCTCGTTTCGTGACTTCAACCCAAAATCAAGTTGTTATCGGTAACAACCTTCCTGTGTTGCAGTCTATGCCCGACAACTTTTTTCAGCTGATCTACGTTGACCCTCCTTTTAACACCGGACGCGTTCAGAGTCGCGGCGCAAATACCACCAAGCGCAGTGAAACCGGTGATCGAGTGGGTTTCAAGGGTCAGCGCTACGAGACCATAAAGTCCACCGTTCTTTCCTACGATGACGACTTTGCTGACTATTGGGCGTTCCTAGAACCTCGGCTGGAGCAGGCCTGGCGCATCCTGAAAGACTCGGGCACTCTATACCTACATTTGGACTATCGCGAAGCGCACTATGCAAAGGTGCTACTGGACGCGCTGTTTGGCAGAGACTGCTTCTTGAACGAGATCATCTGGGCCTATGACTACGGCGGCAAAGCCAAGAGTCGCTGGCCGGCTAAACACGACACCATCTTGGTTTACGTAAAAAACCCCAAGAGTTACTACTTTGATTCGAGCGCCGTAGATCGCGAGCCATACATGGCACCCGGCCTAGTCACCGCCGAAAAAGTCGAGCGCGGCAAGCTACCCACGGATGTCTGGTGGCACACTATTGTTTCTCCAACCGGAAAAGAGAAGACGGGTTACCCAACTCAGAAGCCACTGGGAATATTGCGAAGAATAATTCAGGCATCCAGCGCTCCTGGAGACGTGGTCCTGGACTTCTTTGCTGGTTCGGGAACCACTGGTGCGGCGGCCGTTGAACTTGAACGTCACTTTGTGCTGGTTGACCAGAACCCCGAGGCCGTTAAGGTTATGCGCGAGCGGTTTGCGCCTCTGGCCCCACGGGTTAACTTTGTGGAGTTTCACGCTTAGCCCAGGAGTGAGTCTTGGTTAGCTCTCTTCGGGCGCCAACTAACCGCGAGAACAACTACGGTTACAGCCACCATCAGTAAAGCGCTCGCCGCCATGGCCATGCCGTAGTTTGTGCCGCCGGGGCGAGCGATTAGCGAATAGAGAACAACAGGCAGGGTCTCCTGCTCGCCGAATGACAAAAAGCTTGCAGCCCCAAAATCACCAAGAGCCATTACGGCGGCAAAACCGGCGGCGGCCGCAATGGTGGGTCGAGTGAGTGCAAGTTCCACGTGCCACCAAACTTGAGCTTCCGAGGCACCGTCAAGAGCGGCGGCCTCTCTGGTTTCTACCGGTACTTCCTTGAGTGAATCGGTGAGCAACCGAACCACAAGGGGAAGAGCGATGAGGGATTGTGCCAGCGGAATCACCAGCCAGCTACTTCTCAGTTCGAATGGCGGTTGAGAAAAGCCGATCAGGTATCCCAGTCCAAGTAGGACCGTAGATACTCCCAGTGGGACAACGTATGCCAATCTGAGAAAAAGTATTCCAAATTTGGAATGTGAATGCGTCAGTAGGTATGAGACCGCGAATCCAACAATCATTGCTAACGCGGTAGCAATGGCTGTATTCCTCAGGCTGTTGCCGGTCGCTTCAACCACGTTGATGCTCAGAAGTTCTCGCGTGCCGGTGGTTAGTAGATTTGCAAAGTTTTGCAGAGAAAAGACCATGTCATAGGTGAAAGCGCGGATGACCAGAGATCCCACCGGAATAAGTGCGAGTAGCCCAAGTAGCACCCCGATGATACCCAGCGGAAAATCTCTACCGTCTAGCCGAGTGCTAGAGGACCGCGTAGCCTGCGTCAACAAAGGCGAAACTCGACCAAGACGTGAAGCAATAATAAACACCCCTGCGGTCAGCCCCAATTGCAGAAGGCAGAGCAGACTTGCCCTGGCAAGGTCTAGCTCCCTCACAGCACTTTGATAGATCAGAGTCTCAATGGTTTGGGTTCCAGAACTGCCCAGAATGAGAACTACACCAAAGCTGGCGAGGCAGTAAACAGTGGTCAGCGCCATAGAACTTGCCACCGACGACCGTAACTGAGGAAAGGTAATAGACCAAAAAGTGCGCCAGCGCCCGGCACCCGCAAGTTCGGATGCCTCCTCAATTTCAGGGTCAAGCGTTATCCAGTGGCTGCCGACAACACGAATGGTTAGCGGAGCGTTTATGAATACATGCGCCAAAATGATCCACCAAAATGATGTATTCCCGTTTTGGAATGTACTGAATGCAATGCCAATTGTGACCACTGGCAACATAAATGGAATAAGTGAAACCGCCCTCAGAAATGATTGCCCCGGGAACGACTTTCGGTAAAGCAAGTAGGCACCTGCAAGACCAACGGGCAGGCACAGCGCGCTTGAAAGCAACGCTTGCCAAACTGTGAACCAGACTGTTGGCAGCGTGTGGTGGTCGGTCGCAACCCCACTTGTGACTAGCTGGTCAAAGCCCAGGCCAAGAAGCCGGCCGGCGGGCCAGTAGAACAGCACCCCGATAAAAACCAGTGGTGCTGCCCAAACTAAGGCCCGCCGAACCAGCTTCACCTGGTTAGCCGAAAAGCTCGGTCCAACTGGCCAGTAGCGACTTGCGAACCTGCTCGCTGGTGATTGGGTTATCTACCACCGAGTCGGCAGGTTTACCCCACTTGGCCCAGTCTGCTGGCAATTGGGTTCCCTTGAGCGCCGGGTATACGTACATGCTTTCGGCAATGCCGTTTTGGAAGTCTGGGCTCTTTAGGAACTGAACCAGCTTTGCAGCACCCTGGGGGTTCTGGGCATTTGTAAGAACACCCGCGTACTCGGCTTGTCTAAAGCATTCGCTGCTAATGGAAGCGGTCTGCGGCTTGCCATCCTTGCGAATTTCATAGGCGGGGCTGGTGGAATAGCTCAGGACAATTGGGTAAAGGCCCTTACCGCTTGAGCCGCTGAAGTCGGTAAAGTAGGCATCTTCCCAGCCGGCAGCAATCTTTACATTGTTGTTCTTGAGTTTGGTCCAAAATGCTTGCCAACCGTTGGCTCCGAACTTGGCGACAGTGGTTGCCAGAAAAGCTAGCCCCGGAGACGAAGTGGTTGGGTCGGTCAACACGGTGAGGCCACGGTATCTAGGATCCGCAATTTTTTCAAAGCTACTTGGGGCAGCAAGGTTATGGTCGCGGAACCAGTAAGTGTCGTAGTTCAAGCAGACATCGCCGTAGTCAATCAGCTCGCTGGTGGCGGCAACCTTTGCACTGTCTGCAAGCCCCTGCAGGCTGTTATCGATTCCAAAGTAGGCGTCGGCAATAGGCGCACCCTGGGTCAGCACCAACTTGTTAGTCAAGGCGCCAGCGTCTCCGGCTTTGACCACCTTTACAGTGAGTCCGGTCTGCTTCTTGAAGTTAGCAATTTGCGCTTTGCTGATCACGAATGAATCGTGGGTAGCAATGGTGACAACCTTGGACTCCTGGGTGGCGCAACCCGAGAGTGATGCGCCTAACGAAACAGCAAGTCCTACCGCCAGAGTGGAGCGCACAAGCTTGTATGCCAATTTTGGAATGTTTATTTTTGAAGCGAATGTATTCTGCACTTTTCGTGCCCTTTCAGTAAATGATGGGCACGGGTTAGAGTTTGCCTCCCTGCGCTGGCATTACCCAGATCAGGTTCGACGGTCGAAGACTAGGTAGTCTTCCTCTCAGTCCGATAACACCGAACTCCCGTGTTCTTCAAGGATAAACGAAACGCTCCCGAGCGCAATACTCGGAAGCGTTTCAAGTTTGAATCTGTCAGGCTACTCAGCAAAGTGCATGGCAGCTTCGGCCTCAGCCTTTTCCTGAACTCCCGACTTGGTTCTCAAGGCAATCTCCTTGACAAAGAACGAGAGCAAGAAAGCCAAGACGATAACCACCGTTGCCGAGGTGAATACCGTGACAGA
Source organism: Micrococcales bacterium (assembly GCA_046063415.1). Taxonomy (GTDB): domain Bacteria; phylum Actinomycetota; class Actinomycetes; order Actinomycetales; family Microbacteriaceae; genus Rhodoluna. The sequence goes on along the minus strand of JBJTMG010000011.1, from coordinate 12,837 downwards.
AGCCTGAGCAAACGCCTCCTTGATTGGGTTGGCAAGTTCCGGGCTTGCGGTCTTCAGGAACGAGCTGTCACTAGAGATCAAGTCGTTTAGTTTGGCAGGATCCTTGAACGCGGCGTTCTGAGGAAGGCCTAGCAGAGCTGGGTTCGCCTTGATTGCCTTCATGATTCCCTCACCAATCTGTGCACCCTTGTCGGTCAAGGTAGTGAACAGAATCGACAGGAAGACAGCAACACCAAGGGTTCCACCCATCTGACGGAAGAAGGTGGCCGAGCTAGTCGCAACACCAATGTTTTGAGCCTCAACCGAGTTTTGAGCAACCAGGTTCAGAGTCTGCATGAGCTGACCAAGACCGGCACCCATTAGAACCATTCCAATGCTGACCTGCCAGATTTCCCACTCATAAGTCAACTGGCTCAGGTAAAGGTAGGACAGCGTCATGGTGAGGGTTCCACCAATTAGGAAGCGCTTGTACTTGCCGGTCTTAGCAGTCACTCGACCACTAAGAATCGACATGCTCATCATTCCCGCAACCATTGGAAGGCTCAGTAGCCCCGCTTCGGTTGGGGTGGCTCCGTAAACAATCTGCAGGATCAGCGGAAGCGTCATCATTCCACCGAACATGCCTACACCCACAATGACACCAAGGATGGTCGACAGGCTGAAGGTGCTGTTCTTGAACAACGACAACGGAAGCAGTGCCTCAGACTTCATGGCACGCTCGATGAGAATGAATGCGAGGATTCCCAGCGCACCGGTCACGTAGCAGGTGATTGACTCGGTTGAGTCCCAGCCCCAGGTTCGACCCTGTTCGGCTACCACCAACAGCGGAACCACACCTACAACAATTGCAACCGCACCCCACCAGTCAATGCGACTCTTCTTGGGTGTGTGAGGAATGTGCAAGAAGTGGGTCACCATGTACAGCGCAGCCACGCCGATCGGCAGGTTAATCAAGAAGACCCAGCGCCAGCCGTCCAGCCAGAGAATGGAGTCGGAACCGGCAAAAAGACCACCAACCAGCGGGCCAATGACCGAAGAGGTTCCCCAGACCGCCATGAACATACCCATGTACTTGGCTCGCTCGCGCGGCGGCACGACATCGGCCATTACGGTCAGTGCAAGCGTGAACAGACCACCGGCGCCAATTCCCTGGAACGCACGCCAGGCCGCAAGTTCATACATGCTGCTTGCAAAGGTTGCACCAATCGAAGCAACAACAAAAATGCTGATCGCAATTATGAAAAGCCTGCGGCGGCCAAAGATGTCGCCTAGCTTGCCGTAAATAGGGGTGCTGATGGTGCTGGTAATTAGGTACGCGGTGGTAACCCAAGCCTGAAGGTCCAGGCCCTTCAGGTCATCTGCGATGGTTCGCATGGAGGTACCAACAATGCTCTGGTCCAATGCGCTCAGGAACATTCCTGACATGAGCCCAACCAGAACAAACATGATCTGGCGGTGAGTCATAATTCCGGTTTTTGCCGATTCTTCGGCTGCCGCTTTGCGGTCTGCACGTGCCAAAATTGGCCTCTTTCTAAGTATTTTCGGGCTTGAAGTCTAGGCTTGTTGAGTGCCTAACTCAAAGCAAAATGCGTGGAAAACCACTCTTGGTTTAGCAATCGCTTTTAGCACGATTTTATTTCCCTCGGTAACAAGTTTCGCACAGGATACGGCTAGTACTGCGCCAACGGCACCACCGAGTTTGGTTGCGACGCCGGGGTCGAGCCCGAGTCCATCGGTGTCTGGCAGCCCAAGTGAGAGTGCCTCGCCCACTCCGACGCCAACGGTAACGCCAACCGCGACCCCCACCCCAACCCCAACAGCATTCAACCCAACGCTCTATTCGATTGATAAGGCCAGTTCGCTCTGGGTGGTGGTTGACAAGAAGCGCCCGCTCAACCCGCTGAACTACAAGCCAAAGGGTCTGACAGCGCCGGCGTTCAAAAAGTCTGCCTCGAACCCATACGGCATACGTCTGGCAAAGCCTGCGGCCGAGGCCATTGTGGCCATGGCCAACGCAATGAGCAAGGCAAAGGCGGGCACCCTGGTGCTCTCAAGTGCTTACCGCTCCTACAACACCCAGGTTGTGGTGCATGCCCGCGATGTTGAGCAGCTGGGATTGATCGCGGGTGAAAGGTTGGCGGCGCGGCCTGGGTACAGCGAGCACCAGACGGGTTTGGCTGCCGATGTCTCGGCGGTTGGTCAGGGCTGTGTGATTCGGGTCTGCTTTTCTAAGACTCCGGCTGGTAAGTGGCTGGCTGCAAATTCCTGGCAGTACGGGTTCATTTTGCGATACCCAAACGGCAGAACCGCAACCACCGGTTACCAGTTTGAGCCTTGGCACTTTAGGTACGTGGGTGTCGAATTGGCTACCCAGATGAAGTTCACCAACACGGCGGTCCTAGAGGACTTCTTTGGGCTTCCGGCGGCGCCCAACTACTAGCTGTTAGCAGCGAGGCGCGCTGGTTCTAGCCAAGTACCCCGTCGACCAGCGCTTTGGCCTCGACCTGAACCTGAACCAGGTGTTCGGCCCCCAAGAACGATTCGCCGTAGATCTTGTAGACGTTCTCGGTGCCAGACGGCCTTGCTGCAAACCAGGCATTCTGCGTTGAAACCTTGAGTCCACCCAGCGCGGCTCCGTTTCCGGCTGCGTGGGTTTCAATCTTGGTGATTGCCTCTCCCGCAAGTTCCGAAGCTGTAACCGCAGATGCCGAGAGCTTGCCCAGCTTGGCCTTTTGCTCCAGGGTCGCGGGTGCATCTATGCGCTCGTAAGCCGGTGCACCAAACTTGGCGGTTAGGTCGGCGTAATGCTCGCTGGGGCTCTTGCCCGTGACCGCCTTGATCTCGGAGGCAAGCAGCGCCAGAATCAAGCCGTCCTTGTCGGTGCTCCACGCCTTGCCGTTTAGCCGCAGGAAACTGGCGCCGGCGGATTCTTCGCCGCCAAAGCCCACCGAGCCATCGATGAGGCCTGGCACAAACCACTTGAAACCAACCGGTACCTCAATGAGCTTGCGGCCGAGTGAGTCAACCACGCGGTCGATGATTCCCGAGCTCACCATGGTCTTGCCCACGGCGGCATCGCTGGCCCAACCCTTGCGGTTGCGGTAAAGGTAGTCGATGCTGACCGCCAAGAAGTGGTTTGGGTTCATGAGCCCGTGGTCGCTGGTGACAATGCCGTGGCGGTCGGCGTCTGCATCGTTTCCGGTACTGATGTCAAAGCGACTTTTACCTGCGATGAGACTGGCCATTGCATAGGGCGAGGAGCAGTCCATGCGAATCTTTTCATCCCAGTCCAGGGTCATGAAGCCAAATTGAAAGTCGACATCGGGGTTTACCACAGTCAGGTTCAGGCCGTACTTTTCCCCAATCGCGCCCCAATAATCCACCGATGCCCCGCCCATGGGGTCTGCACCAATGCTGACCCCGGCATCTCGAACGGCATTCAGGTTCAACACCTGATCCAGCTGGTCAACGTAGTGGCTGCGGAAGTCAAACGATTGTCCGTTAGGGGTTGCGCGCTTCACAGCGCGAAGACCGTCAACGATGATCTCGTTGGCGCGGGCGGCAATCCAGTTGGTTGCATCTGAGTCGGCTGGCCCGCCGTGCGGTGGGTTGTACTTGAAGCCGCCATCGGTAGGTGGGTTGTGGCTTGGCGTAATCACCAGACCGTCGGCCAGGCTCGGGTCGTTTGCTGCCTTGCCCAGGTTGTGGCTGATGATCGCCACCGATACCGCCGGGGTTGGGGTGTAGCGACCAGCGGAATCGATTAGGGCAACCACCCCGTTTCCTGCGAGTACCTCAAGTGCCGTCTGTTCGGCGGGTCCGCTCAGTGCGTGTGTGTCTTTGCCCACGTAAATGGGTCCGCCAATTTTCTGCGCAATGCGGTACTCCACAATGGCCTGAGTGATTGCCGCAATGTGGTTTTCGTTGAATGAACCGTTGAGGCTGGTACCACGGTGACCCGAGGTTCCAAAAGCCACTTTCTGCTCCGCGGTGCTGACATCGGGCTTGATCTCAAAGTAATCGGAGATTAGTTTTTCAATGTTTACTAGGTCAGATTCTTGAGCCTTGAGGCCAGCACGCACAGTCATAAAGTCATTTTGACGGTTAACCTTTATCTATGTCTAAAAAAGTCGGTAACTCTTCTGCAAAGGTTTACTCGTTCTTGGGTCCCGTTGGAACCTTTACCGAGTTTGCGCTTGCCCAGGTTGCCGAGGCCAAAGGTGCAAAGTGGAACCCGGTGGGTTCGGTTACCGAGGCGCTCGACGATGTCATTGCGGGTCGCGCGTTCCGCGCCATCATCCCGGTTGAAAACAGCATTGAGGGTGGCGTGACCGCCACTCTGGACGCGCTCGCGAATATCGAAGGCCTACAGATTTACGGCGAGTATCTGGTTCCGGTGAACTTCAGCCTGGTTGCTCGCCCGGGAACCAAGCTGGCCGACGTCAAGACCATTGCCACCCACCCGGTTGCCTACGCGCAGGTACGAAACTGGTTGGCCGCTAACTTGCCGGTTCACCACCACCTGCCTGCCACCTCAACCGCTGCGGCCGCGGCCGATTTGCTGGTGAGCTCTCAAGCCGATGCCGCCATTGCCGCCAACAGCATCACAGACCACTACAAGCTTTCGGTGCTTGCCAAAAACATTGCCGACAATAAGCATGCCCAAACCAGGTTCATTCAGGTGGGCCTACCCGGCAAGCCACCGGTTGCCACCGGAGCCGACAAGACCAGCGTGATTATTGAGCTTCCAACCGACCGCCCGGGAACTCTGCTTGAGATGCTCGAGCAGTTTGCGGTGCGCGGAATCAACCTGACCCGCATTGAATCGCGCCCGATTGGTGACCGCCTTGGCCGCTACCGATTCAACGTTGATGCCGAGGGCCACGTGCTAGACGAGGCCGTTGGTGAGGCGCTCGCGGGTCTTCACCGATTCAGTCCGCGAGTCATTTTCTTGGGTTCGTATCCTCGTGCCGATAAGCAGCAGACCAAGCCCAACGGCAACAATTCGAACCACGAGTTTGCCGACTCGGCGGCCTGGCTAAAGAAACTGCGCGCGGGTAAGTAAAGTTGGCGGCAGGGTCGCTGCCCCAGGGTCGGACGCGCTGACCGGCTGCAACAAGAGCCCTAAAGCCTTACTCGCAACGCCCTTGGCAGCACCTCAACGCGAGCCCCAACCACCTTGCCAAACGGGTCACCGTCTAGCTGTATGTCAATGGGATTCGCCGGCCAAACCTCAATGACCTGACCGTTCAGGTTTTCCAGAGTCTTCACGTTTGCCGTGATATCCACAATTTTGCGCCAAGCGGCTATGCGCTTGCGGGTCCAGTTAACCCAAGTGACCCGGTTCCAAAAGTCCAGCCAGTTCCAGGCACGTCTTGGGCCAACGGCCGCGACATCCAGGATTCCGTCGTCGAGTTTGGCGTCTGGCATGAGCGTAATGTTGCCCGGCAAAAAACCACAGTTACCAATCAGCAACGAGTGGACCTTGAGATTCCGCCGTGGCCGCCCATTCACGCTGACCTCCATGCGCTCGAACACTACGGGTAGCGATTTAAGGCCACCATCGATGTAGGCCACCCAACCAATGCGGCGCTTTAGGCGGTGATCGGTGTTCATCATGATCTTGGCGTCTAGGCCTATGCCGGCCATGACCGTGTAGACGTGGTCCACTTTGCCGCGTTGGTCGCCAAAATCCATGCGAACCAGCCCTAGGTCAATGAGGTGGTCTTTGCCCAGCAGGGCGTTTCTGACCGCGCGAGGCAGGTTGCCCAGTTGAATGCCAAGGTTTCGTGCCAGCACATTTCCCGTGCCGAGGGGAACGATTCCCACCGCTACGTCCGCTCCGCGCAGGGCCTCAACCACGTGACGAACCGAGCCGTCGCCGCCGGCAACCAGAATCACGGTTGCGCCATCGCGCAAGGCTTGACGCGCCTGGGTGCCGCCTGGTTCGTCAGCAGTGGTGGGGTAGTAGGAGCTCGGTTCCCAACCCAAACCGGCTAGGGCGCTTTCAACAGCTTCGGTAAGGCGTTTCTTATCCACTTTTTCCGAGTGGTAAATGATCCCCGCCTTGCCCATGCTCCCAGACTATGCGAACAATCAAGCCAATGCCTAGGGTCTAGCAGGTAACCTTAAGAAGTGATTGACCTGAACCTGCTTAGAGAAAACCCCGAAGCCATAAAGGCTAGCCAACGCGCTCGCGGTGCGAGTGAAGCGCTGGTTGATCAGGCCCAGGCCGCCGATACCGCTTGGCGCAAGGCACTCAGCAACTTTGAGAACCTGCGGGCTCAGCAGAATGCATTTGGCAAGACGGTTGCGGCCGCGCCAAAAGAGGAAAAGGCCGCTCTGGTTGCCCAGGCGCAAGAACTTGCTGCCGGAGTCAAGGCGGCCGAGGCAGACGCAAACCAGGCGCAGGCAGATCTAGACGCCCTAATTTGGCAGATCGAAAACGTTGTCGTTGAAGGTGTTCCGGCTGGTGGCGAAGATGACTTTGTGGTTCTCAAAGAGGTCGGCACGCGCCCAACCTTTGACTTCAAGATTCGTGACCACGTTGAGCTGGGCGAGCTTCTAGACATTATTGACCTAGAGCGCGGCACCAAAATTTCGGGAAGCCGCTTCTACTTTCTAAAAGGCTGGGGTGCTCGTCTAGAACTTGCCCTCATGAACCTGGCCCTTGACCAGGCTGCCGCCGCTGGCTTTACCGCACTGATTACCCCCACCCTGGTTCGCCCAGAGGTCATGGCGGGTACCGGATTCCTGGGTCAGCACAGCGATGAAATCTACTACCTGCCTGCCGACGATTTGTACCTGACCGGCACCAGCGAGGTTGCGCTGGCGGGTTACCACCGCGACGAGGTCATCGATGTTCTGGGCGAAGGCGCTCACCGCTACGCCGGTTGGTCCACCTGCTACCGTCGCGAAGCCGGAAGCTACGGCAAGGACACCCGCGGCATTTTGCGCGTGCACCAGTTCAACAAGCTAGAGATGTTCACCTACACCCTGCCCGAAGAAGCCGAGGCCGAGCACGCTCGCCTGTTGGCTTGGCAGGAGGAAATGCTTCAAAAGTGCGAGCTCAACTACCGCGTAATTGACACCGCCGCCGGCGACCTGGGTTCCTCGGCCGCGCGCAAGTTTGACGCCGAGGCCTGGGTGCCTTCGCAGGAGACCTTCCGCGAGCTAACCAGTACCTCTAACTGCACCACTTTCCAGGCCCGCCGCCTAAACGTGCGGTATCGCAAAGAAGACGGCAAGACGGCGCCGGTTGCCACGCTCAACGGCACCTTGGCAACCACTCGCTGGTTGGTGGCAATCCTTGAGACTCACCAGCAGGCCGACGGCTCGGTTCGCATTCCGGCGGCCCTGCGCCCATACCTTGGCGGCCAGGAGTTCATTACCCCAAAGGCGGGCAAGTAGTTCGTGACCACCCCCAACACCACCCCCAACCAAAAGGTTGCCGTTGGCGATGACCGCTGGCTGATTGCCATTGACATTGACGGCACACTTGTCCACGATGACGGCTTTCTGTCGCCCAACGTGGTCAAAGAGGTTGAGCGGGTTCGCGCTCTGGGACACGAGGTCATTGTTGCAACCGGGCGTTCGGCGGCCAACGCCATTCCTGTGATTCGCGACGTGGGTATAAACCTTGGCCACAGCGTCTGCTCCAATGGAGCCGTGACCATTGAGGTTGACCCTGCCGACAACCGCGGCTACCGCCCAACCGACGTGATCACGTTTGACCCGCGCGATGTCCTTACCCAGCTGATTGAGAATCTTCCAAACGCACACTTTGCGGTCGAAGACATCGATGGCACCTACCGATTCCACAAGCCGTTTCCTACCTACGCCCTGGGTGAGCAGAACTACGAGACCCCGCTGGAGCAGCTGCTGCACCAACCGGTTAGCCGCGTGGTGGTGCTTTCGCCCGAGCACGAGGTTGACGATTTCCTGAGCGTCATTGAGCGCGTTGGTCTGCACTCGGTAAGTTACGCCATTGGCTACACGGCTTGGCTAGACATTTCGCCCAGCGGTGTAACCAAGGGCAGTGCGCTCGAGAAGCTTCGCCGCATGCACAATATCAACCCCGCTCAGGTCATTGCAATGGGCGATGGCCGCAACGATATCCCAATGTTCGAGTGGGCCAAGAGTGGCGGTGGCCTAGCGGTTGCAATGGGCCAGGCACCCGATGAAGCCAAGGCTGCCGCGAGCGTTGTGACCTCCTCGGTTGAGGAAGACGGGGTTGCCCGAGTACTGGCAGGTTTCGAAGGAATTCTTTTCTCGCACAACCTCGGCTAAACTTCTCTACGGAGGTCTGTCCGAGCGGCCGATGGAGCTGGTCTTGAAAACCAGTGAGCAGCAATGCTTCGTGGGTTCGAATCCCACGGCCTCCGCCATTTTCTTTTAAGGACCCATAAGGACCAAATAATGGCTAAAGCACAAGGCAAGTTGGGGCCCATTCGCCCGCGCCACTCGGTGCTTGAGCCAACCTCTCAGGGTAAAAATGCCAGGCGTTTTTGGTTGCGAATCGTTGGGGTTTTCGCTTCGTCTGCTTTGGTTATTGCCGGGTTCTCGGCCTATTCAATAGCAAATCAATTACAGGGCAACGGCTTCCAAATTCTGGATTCAAACGGCAACGCGGTTTCTACCCCGGCCAACCTCAAGGGCCCAATCAACATGCTGCTGGTTGGTTCTGACACCCGTGCCGGGCAGGGTGGTGGCTTTGGAACCGAGACCTCAAACCTTGCCGACGTGATCATTCTGCTTCACGTATCAGCCGACCGTAAGAACGCGGTTGCGCTTAGCTTTCCCCGTGACCTTCTGGTTCCCTGGCCCGCCTGCCCAAGCACAACCGGTGGCCCCGGCTACCTTCCGCAAGCACTTGGTCAAATCAACGCAACCATTGCAAATGGCGGCCCCGGCTGCACACTGCTCACGGTTGAGACCCTGACCGGCCTCAAGATTCCATACCTGGCAATGATCAACTTCAAGGGCGTTATCGAAATGAGCAACGCCATTGGTGGAGTCGAGGTGTGCGTTGCCAACCCAATCATCGATGAATACACCCACACCAACCTCAGCGCAGGCCGTCACGTGCTTCAGGGCAAGGCAGCTCTGCAGTTCCTGCGCACCCGCCACGGTGTTGGCGACGGCAGCGACCTCTCGCGCATTAGCAATCAGCAGGTGTTCCTAAAGTCGCTGGTTCGCAAGGTCAAGAGCCAGGGTGTGCTCACCAACCCCATTTACCTTTACAACTTGGCTTCGGCTGCCGCTCGCAACATGACCCTGTCGTCTAACCTGACCGACCTAAACACCTTGGTGGGTTTGGCCTCTGCGCTCAAAGACGTTTCGCTCGACAAGATGACGTTCCTGCAGGTGCCTGCCCACGGTGGTCTGCCCGCACCTTACTCTGGTCGAGTCGCACCCGATGAAGCCGCCTCGGCCGCACTGTTCGCGCTTATCCGCGAGGACAAGCCGGTGCTCATTGAGAACAAATCCACCGATGGCACCACGCCATCGCCCTCGCCAAGCGCAAGTGCCTCAACCGGTTCCTCGGCCTCACCTTCGCCGTCGGCCAGCGCACTGGACAACAACGTATATCGCGGATCCAACGCCGAAGACGACAGCTGCTCCAACTAGCAGGCCGTCGGCGAGTTTCGCATCGGCAGGTTTTTCGGCTAAACTTTCAATGCTCCAAGGAGACGTCGCATAGCCCGGTCGAGTGCGCCTCACTGCTAATGAGGTAAGGGTCTTAAAGCCCTTCGGAGGTTCAAATCCTCTCGTCTCCGCAAAATAAACAACCCGCCTTTCGGCGGGTTTTTTATTTTGCTGGTTTGTTCACAGGGGAGGATTTGGGAGGCGGCCGCGGTTATGCGGCCAACGGCTCCTCTCGTCTCCGCGAGTGCCACCGCATGTCTTAGGACATGCGAGCACGAGACCGCCGATTTGGTTGAGTTTTCAGATTTAGATTTGGGAACCCGCTAGCTCGGCGGTTTTTCTTTGCCAAAGATGACCCCAGCCAGCTTGCGCCAACTGGGGTCACCTCGGTGGTTCTACTGAATCACGAGCATGATTTCGATAACGATAATCGTCACCTTGATCACAATCAGAATCAGTTCAACCCATGACTCTTTGTTCATGAGTTTCCCCTTCCCCTCGGCGTGATCGGGAAGGCGATGAACCAGACCGTGTTGGGTATTGACAAGCGCCTTTACCCCGGCCGTATACTTTCAGTGGTTCTGTACACAGCCACTTTCGTGGTCTGGTTCATCGCCTCTAAAAGCGAGAGAGAAAGCCTCCAGTTCGTGCTGGGGGCTTTTTCAATGCTCTACTCAACAAAGTCACGCGTTTGCTTTGTATCGCTCAAAGATTCTCAGCATTGGCGGGCAGGCCTGGGTCACTCCCCGCCAGTTCAGTGGATAACTCTTGCTAGCCTTTAGGCATGCTCAAGCCATATCAGATCAGCGTTACCGAAACCATCAAGGCGCCCATCGGTGTGATTTTCAACACCATGAACGACTTCTCGCAGTTCAACAGCTGGAACCCATTTGTTGACATGGATGACACGCTCACAAGTTCTTTCAGCCAGCCATCGGTGGGCGAGGGAGCCACCTATGAATATCAGGCCAAGCGAATCGGCAGTGGAAAAATGACCATCACGGCCAGTTACCCAAACAGCCAAATTGACTTGGCTATGGAGTTTTTCGCCCCGGCCCCCAGCAAGGTTGACGTTCAGTTCAAACTGGTTCACGTTGCCGATGCGGTTGAGGTGACCTGGATCATGAAGGGTGAGCGCGGTCTAAAAGATCAACTGATCAACAAAGTTTTGAAACTCGACAACATTATGCATCAGCACTTTGCCAAGGGACTTGCCAAGCTAAAGGCAAACCTGCAGGCATAGCCAGCATTGCCGGGCGCAGTTACTACTTTGCGCTAGGTGGGTCTGTGCAGAGCAATCGCACCGAGTTCATAGGCGGGTTTTGGCCTTCGGGGCAAAAGTAGATTTCGGCCTGACAAACCCCGCGCCCGTTGTATTCCTTGAGTAGATCAAAGAACTCGGTGTTTACCTCTTCGGACAGGTGTCCAAGTATCAACCCGTTCTTTTGAACGGCAACCGCGTGACCGTTCTTGCTGAACTTGTTGAATGGCTCGGCTACCAGGTCAACCTGTGTGGTCTCGGTATCACCGGCTTGAACCTGAAGCATTTTGCGAAGTTTCACAAAGTTCTCGGCGTTGAAAGATTCACCCACAACCTCAACGGGTTCGTCATCGTCTGTCTTGTCCGCCAGAACCAGGCCGTCGGTTTTGGCTGCCGGCGCACTGGCAGAAACGCCAACCGCACTCGCAGGCGGAACAACCGCAGCCCCACCACCGTTTTCCTCGAGCGCAGCGCGATTCGCCAGCTGCGTTGCGTTGAACTCGGTATCTCCGGCATCAATGGCTCGATACGCTCCGGCGGTGTCTATGGCCCGCCGCCTAGCCCGCTCAATTCCGCCCTCTTTCCAGTCAATCGCAATGGCAAGAAGCATGCCCGGGGTGATGTCCGAGACATCGAGGCACTGCAAGCCAGATGTCTTTTGTCGGTTACTGACCGCAATCATGGCCTCAAGCCCATTGCCCGCCATGTCAACGTTTAGGAGCTTGCTGAAGTCCCACTGTCGGTTGGTGGAGCTGCCGGTGAAAACCACTCGCTGGTTAGTGAAAACAGCCGACCCCGTATCAATGACCTGAATGGTTTCGGGGTTACGAACCAATTGCCCCCGGGATCCGCCAACCCGGTACGAGATGCCCTTGGCAACTCTAAAACTGAACCCCTGGCTGCCACCCGAGTAGCTCGACCCGTTGCTTCGTGATTCCAAAAGCCCCACCGAGTTGAGCACGTATAAAACTTGCTCATCTTTATTGAGTGCCAGACTCACCGGACCGCGATACGGCAGGTTCGCAGCCAGCGCCTCAAGCTTGTAAATCTGGGCCGCACGATACTGCTTGTCTTTTCCGCCACCAAACAACGAGCCTTTGTTAGGCACCCAAAACTTCTTGTAAGCCCACCAGAGCCCAAAACCTAGCCCGGCAGTCACAAGCAACCCCACAAAAAACTTGCTCTGCAACAGCGAAACGACAAGCCATAGGGCAACCAAAATCAGTGCCCAGCCCCCGCAACCAGCTTTCTTGCGCATAACTACTCCTAAATACCCCGATGTCCCGAGCCTACGCCCGCTCGCCGACAAAACCCCAGCGCTAAACTGCCGTTATGCACAGGATTTTCCAAATGGAGTTCGGGACCGTCTACCCGCTCAATGTAAAAAAGGTCGAGCGCAAGGGCCACACCGTGCAGGAGCTCGACCAGGTCATCGAGTGGCTCACGGGCTTTACCCCAGAACAGGTTCAACGCCACATCGATGCCCGCAGCACCTTCACGCAGTTCTTTGCCGCTGCGCAAATCAACCCCAACGCCGAGCTCATAACGGGCACTATTTGCGGGGTTAAGGTGCAGGACATCGATGACCCGTTGATGCAGCAAATCCGATACCTGGACAAGCTCGTTGATGAAGTGGCCAACGGCCGGCCCATGCACAAGATTCTGCGGGCGGCGTAGGTCGTTGAAGCTGCCATTAGACAGCGGCGAGCATTCTGGCTAAACTAGAGAAGTTGTCTTGGGCAATCGCCCAAATCACACCCAGCGTTTGTAGCTCAACGGATAGAGCATCTGACTACGGATCAGAAGGTTGGGGGTTCGAGTCCCTCCAAGCGCACACATAACCTCCGGTGAAAGCTGGAGGTTTTTCATTTGTATGTAACTTTGGGACTCTCACCCCAAGGGGTTCGCCTTCGGACGCCCCGTCGCTA
>JBJTMG010000098.1:0-5127 GCA_046063415.1 Micrococcales bacterium | reverse complement strand
CAACGGTCGCCGCGGACGTGCGGTTACCGGTACCGGTAACCGTGCCCTCAAGTCGCTCTCTGACTTGCTAAAGGGTAAGCAGGGTCGTTTCCGTCAGAACCTTCTGGGTAAGCGTGTTGACTACTCGGGCCGTTCGGTTATCGTGGTCGGTCCTCAGCTAAAGCTCCACCAGTGTGGTCTGCCAAAGCTAATGGCCCTCGAGCTCTTCAAGCCATTCGTTATGAAGCGTCTTGTTGACCTGGGCCTCGCTCAGAACATCAAGAGCGCAAAGCGCATGGTTGAGCGCAGCCGCCCACAGGTTTGGGGTGTTCTAGAAGAAGTCATTCGAGAGCGTCCGGTGCTACTGAACCGTGCACCTACCCTGCACCGTCTGGGTATCCAGGCCTTCGAGCCACAGCTGGTTGAAGGTAAGGCTATTCAGCTTCACCCGCTAGTTTGTGCGGCGTTCAACGCCGACTTCGATGGTGACCAGATGGCCGTTCACCTACCGCTTTCGGTTGAGGCCCAGGCCGAAGCCCGAATCCTCATGCTTGCATCGAACAACATCCTGAAGCCATCCGATGGCCGCCCGGTTGCTGTTCCTTCGCAGGACATGATCATTGGTCTGTACCACCTGACCGCGCTCAAGGAAGGCGCAGTTGGCGAAGGCAAGGCATTCGGCTCAATCGCCGAGGCTCAGATGGCCTTCGACAGCACCCAGGATGGCAAGCCAGTGCTTGACCTCAACGCCAAGATCAAGTTGCGCCTCAACGGTGAAATCCGCGAGACCACTCTTGGACGTGCTCTGTTCAACGAGACTCTTCCTGAGGCCTACCCATACCACGAGGGACTGGTCGGCAAGAAGGAGATCACCAAGATCATCACCGAACTTGTTGAGCTCGAGCGTTCCGAGGACCCAGCCAAGCGCATCAGCCGCATCGAGGTCGCTCAGAGCCTCGACGCAATCAAGGATGCTGCGTTCTACTGGGCAACTCGCTCGGGTGTTTCCATGTCCATCTCGGACGCCAACTTTGACGCCGGTCAGTTTGAGACCGCACGTGGCAAGGCCATCGTTGAAGCTGAAAAGGAACACACCAAGATTCAGGAAGCCTTCGACAACGGTCTGATGTCCGACCTTGAGCGCCGCGACAAGCTTGGCGCTCTCTGGTTCAAGCGCACCGCCGAAATCGAAACCATGCTCAAGGACGCAATTCCTACCGACAACGCCATCTACAAGATGGTCACCTCGGGTGCCCGTGGAAACTGGCTGCAGATTCGTTCGATCATTGGTATGCGTGGTCCCGTGACCACCTCATCCGGTGACTTCGCGCCGATGCCGGTAAAGGGTAACTACCTGTTGGGTCTAACCGCCAACGAGTACTTCATTAACGCAACCGGTGCCCGTAAGGGTAACGCGGACACCGCCATGAAGACCGCCGCTGCTGGTTACCTGACCCGTCGTCTGGTAGACGTCGCCCAGGATGTCATCGTTCGCATCGAGGACTGTGGCACCACCAAGGGTCTCGAGAAGGACCTGCTAGATGACGACCAGGTAGAGCTGAGCATCTTGCACCGTAACCTTCTCAACGACGTGGTTGTTGGCAAGGAAACTCTTGCAAAGTCCGGTCAGCAGATCACCGCTGCCCTAGTCGAGAAGTTCAAGGCTGCTGGCCTTGAGACCGTAATGGTCCGATCGGTTCTGACCTGTGAGTCGGAGCAGGGTGTCTGTGCAAACTGCTACGGTGACTCGCTTGCAACCGGCGACAAGGTAGACCTCGGTGAGGCAATCGGTATCATCGCTGCTCAGTCCATTGGTGAGCCAGGTACTCAGCTAACAATGCGTACCTTCCACACCGGTGGTGCCGCGTCAAACGCCAAGAAGCAGACCATCCTTAAGTCCATCGGTGGACAGAAGGTTCGTGTTGAGCGTCTAATCTCGTACGACATCACCCAGGGTCTGAACGGTGTAACCGACTTGCTCGAAGCACGTGTCGGATGGCGTCAGGCTGGCAAGGTTGCCGTAATGGCATTCTGGCCCGGAACCGTTGACATCGTTGAGGTCCCAACCTCATCGGGTGGCAAGAAGTTCGACGTCTACGTTCGTCCAAACGGCGAGAAGGCAGAAAAGGAAGCCGAAGACTTGGCTAACCAGTACTCCTTCAGCCGTACCACCAGCAAGACCTTCAAGAAGCTCTCGCCTTACACCCCGATCACTTCGGTGACCAACCCTGAAGACCTATTGGTTGAAAAGGGTGAGGTTGTAAAGGCTGGAGACTACCTAGTAGACGGAACTCCAATTCCTCACGAGGTTCTTATGGTCAAGGGTGCGCGTGAAGCTGCAGCCGAAATCATCCGTGGTGTTCAGGCAATCTATGGTTCGCAGGGTGTTCCGCTACACGACAAGCACCTCGAGGTAATCGTTCGCCAGATGCTCGGTAAGGTCACCGTCATTGACAGTGGAAACACCGAGATGCTTCCTGGTGAGATCATCGACCGCGTCAAGTTCACCAAGACCAACCGCGAGGCAGTAGCCGCCGGCAAGAAGCCAGCATCGGCACGTCAAGAAGTAATGGGTATGACCCGTGCTTCGCTGGCTGCTCAGTCTTGGTTGTCGGCAGCTTCGTTCCAGGAGACCACCCGAGTTCTGACTCAGGCAGCCCTGGACCGCAAGAGCGACAAGCTCGTTGGCCTCAAGGAGAACGTCATCATCGGTAAGCTCATCCCAGCTGGTACTGGTCTATCCAAGTACCGCAGCATCAAGGTTGAGCCAACCGAAGAAGCCAAGAACGAGAAGTACCCTAACCGTATTTGGGCAGCCCCGGCTTCCAACAACGATGAGTACGACTACTCGGGTGGCTTCACCGACCTAAGCTTTACTTCAATCGAGAGCTACGCGGGTGACTCTGCAGCTTCGGTAGAAGAAGAGATCTAGAAAACTATTTGACCCGTCGGAGCGTCTTACGCTAGGCTTATCGAAGCGTGTGCTAAGGCACACAGATTGCCTGGATAGCGAGAAGCTCCGGCGGATCAAAGAGAAACTTTAGGTGCAACGATCTAGCTGCGCCAAAGCTTGCAAGCAAGAAACATCCGAACAATTCCGTTCGGGCTCTAAAAGGAGAAGTAGTGCCAACAATTCAGCAGTTGGTCCGCAAGGGACGCACGGCTAAGGTCAGCAAGACCAAGACCCCTGCGCTTAAGGCCAGCCCACAGCGTCGCGGTGTTTGCACCCGTGTGTACACCACCACCCCTAAGAAGCCAAACTCGGCTCTTCGTAAGGTGGCCCGTGTCAAGCTAAGCAACGGTATCGAAGTAACCGCCTACATCCCGGGCGAAGGTCACAACCTACAGGAGCACTCAATGGTGCTCGTGCGCGGTGGCCGTGTTAAGGACCTACCAGGTGTTCGCTACAAGATCGTCCGCGGTGCTCTAGACACCCAGGCAGTGAAGAACCGTAAGCAGGCTCGCAGCCAGTACGGTGCAAAGAAGGGTAAGTAATGCCTCGCAAAGGTCCAGTAACTAAGAAGCCAGTAGTCGTCGATCCGGTATACGGTTCGCCGGTTGTAACTCAGCTTGTAAACAAGATTCTGCTCGATGGCAAGAAGTCCATTGCAGAGTCAATCGTTTACGGCGCCCTCGAAGGCGCAAAGAACAAGAGCGGCACCGACGCAGTTGTACTGCTAAAGAAGGCTCTAGACAACGTACGCCCAACCGTAGAGGTTCGCTCGCGTCGCGTTGGTGGTTCTACCTACCAGGTCCCAGTAGAGGTCAAGGCACACCGTGCCAACACCCTTGCTATGCGTTGGTTGGTTTCGTATGCAAAGGCTCGTCGTGAGAAGACCATGACCGACCGCCTAATGAACGAGATTCTCGATGCCTCGAACGGTCTTGGCGCAGCTGTAAAGCGTCGCGAAGACACCCACAAGATGGCAGAGTCCAACAAGGCTTTCGCACACTACCGCTGGTAATCAGCATTTACATCCGCTTGTTAACTTCTGGTTCAACAAGCGGATGTATCTATTTCTAAGACACTTCAAAACAACTCGGAGGACACCGTGGCACAAGACGTGCTAACAGACCTGAACAAGGTTCGCAACATCGGCATCATGGCTCACATCGATGCAGGTAAGACCACCACTACTGAGCGAATCCTGTTCTACACCGGTATCACTCACAAGATCGGTGAGGTGCACGACGGTGCAGCCACCATGGACTGGATGGAGCAGGAGCAGGACCGCGGTATCACCATTACCTCGGCTGCTACCACCTGTTTCTGGAACAAGAACAGATCAACATCATCGACACCCCTGGACACGTGGACTTCACCGTTGAGGTTGAGCGTTCGCTTCGTGTTCTCGACGGTGCCGTTGCTGTGTTCGACGGTAAAGAGGGTGTTGAGCCACAGTCGGAGACCGTTTGGCGTCAGGCCGACAAGTACGACGTCCCTCGTATCTGTTTCGTAAACAAGATGGACAAGCTCGGTGCAGACTTCTACTTCACCGTTGACACCATCATCAACCGCCTAGGTGCCAAGCCGCTGGTTATCCAGTTGCCAATCGGTGCCGAGTCGACCTTCGAAGGTGTTATCGACCTAGTCGAGATGCGCGCGCTAACCTGGCGCGGAGACGTCGAGATGGGCGCTAAGTACAACGTCGAAGAGATCCCAGCCGACCTCAAGGACAAGGCCGACGAGTACCGCGCCAAGCTGCTCGAAGCCGTTGCCGAGACCAGCGACGAGCTGATGGAGAAGTTCTTCGGCGGCGAAGACCTAACCGTTGCTGAAATCAAGCAGGGTATCCGTCACCTAACCGTGAACTCCTTGATGTACCCGATCCTCTGTGGTTCGGCCTTCAAGAACAAGGGTGTTCAGCCAATGCTTGACGCCGTTATCGACTACCTACCTTCGCCTCTGGATGTTCCAGCTGTTGAAGGTGGAGACCCACGCGACGAAGAGAAGCGTCTAACCCGTGAGGCAAAGGCCGACCAGCCTTTCTCCGCTCTAGCGTTCAAGGTTATGACCCACCCATTCTTCGGTCGCCTCACCTACATCCGCGTTTACTCGGGTTCGGTGGAGTCGGGCGCGCAGGTCATCAACTCGACTAAGGGCAAGAAGGAGCGCATCGGAAAGCTATTCCAGATGCACGCCAACAA
>JBJTMG010000097.1:0-2873 GCA_046063415.1 Micrococcales bacterium | reverse complement strand
CCAAGCGTTGACCTTCGGGCAATTATTGGAACTCACCTGCGCGAGGGCGATGTCTGGAATAACCAGTCGGGCATCTTGACGGGCGAACCCTTGAGCACCGGCACCTGGCCGGTGCGCCTGCACAGCTCAACAATCTTGGTGGCCTGAGAGACTGCCTCGGCCGCGCTGTCCGTCTGGTTATTCCAGACATCGCCTTCGCGCAGGTGAGTTCCAATAATTGCCCGAAGGTCAACACTTGGGCTCAGTAAATGATGGGCAAGCTGCACCAGACCATCGGGGTCTCCCGAGTAGTCGTTATCGCTAATGACCCGGATCTTGCGATCAACCGGCCAAAGCTGTGCACTCATGCGCTTGCTACTTCCTTATAGCCGGGCATCTAAAGACGCTTTGTGTTTTGCGAGGCCCAAACTGGTCGCTTGATAATTACGCTACTCAAAACAAGTGGTTACCGCCCCGAATCACTTGAAATGATGCAAAATCGTTACTAAATGTTGCCTCAAACAACAAATACAGAAACCGCGCTAGACCAGGTTTGGGGTTTAGTCAACCAAGGGCTCTTTGCCCGGCTCGTTCTCCCAGGCCACCTCGGTGATCTTGTGGGCGTCCACCAGCGGGGTGCCTGCCAGATAGTCTTGCGCGACAATGTCAACGATGCGGGCCGAGGCCTGTCCCGGGTACGGTGCAGCCGCAGCGCGCAGCACCGCGATCTCTTCGGAGCGGTCTGGCATTCCCGTGGTGCGAATCTCGTCAAACAGGGCGTCAAATTGGGCAAAACTGGAAAGTCGCAGGTTGGCAGCAGCCGCAATCTCACCCAGCGGGCTAAAGCTCCAGTGGCCAGGGTTCTCAAGGAACACGGCAGGCTTTCCGGTCACCAGCGGGAACTCACCAATGAAGCTGATGCCATCGGTAACCATAAGGTCGCACGCTTTGAACATGCTTGCGTAGCCGCCATCGGTGTGAATCACGGTGTTGGGAAGGTCAAGCCACTGGGTTAGCCAGTCTTCTAGCTCGGCGGCGCTCAGCACATTTCGGTCAACCAGCGTGCCAAACAGGAACGGGTGCGGGCGCATCACAATGTCAACATCGGGGTGGGTCTTGGCAAAGGTCAGCATCTGCTGGTGCATCTGCCCAAACAGCCCAAAGTTCAGCCAGTTCTCGCCGTAGCTGTGGTGCGGAGCCCACACCAACCTAAAGTGGCGGCTGTGATCTCCGGGGCGGTGAATGGGCCAGGCACCGTGACCCTCCTTGGCCTGGGTCATGAGCGAATCGATCTTGGGCGAACCGGTCAGGTGCACGTAACCGTTGCCGCGCTGCGTGGTGGCGTAGGCGTCTAATACGTTCTGATCCTGAGTGAAAACCAGCGATGCCAGCTGGTGCGAACGCTGCCGGTACAGGTGCGGTGCCACCCCAATAGTTCCGGGCTCGTTGACCAGAGGCAACGAGTAGTACGGCACGTAGCAAACCTTGGTGAACTGGCTAAGTTTCTCGACCCGGTAACCCGGCTGGTAGTTACGCTGCCAGGGGTAGTTGATGAATACGTAGTCTGGCTTGACCTCGTCGCGCAGGCGGCGAAGGCCTTCGAGCGAATCCTGGTAGTCAAAACGAAGGTGAGGAACCCCGGCCGCTTCGAAGTACTCGTGCACCTTGGATTCATCGGTGTATTCGGTGTCGCCGGTAAGTTTTCGAGGCACAGTGATGACCACGGGCTCAAAGCGCTCGTCCTCGACCATGTCCTGCCAAATCTGGGCAAGGGCCTCCCACGCTTCAAAGTAGAAGGTGAGAAAGGCTACGCGTATTGGCATAAAGACCTAAACACTAAAGGTCGGCGCTAAAGTCCTTGAGGAATTCGCGAAGGTCGGCGCCAATGTCATCGCGGTCAATGGCAATGCGCAGGGTG
Organism: Micrococcales bacterium; assembly: GCA_046063415.1. Lineage (GTDB taxonomy): Bacteria > Actinomycetota > Actinomycetes > Actinomycetales > Microbacteriaceae > Rhodoluna. The sequence goes on along the minus strand of JBJTMG010000097.1, from coordinate 976 downwards.
GCCTTAATGAAGTCCAGCTTGTCACCGGTGTCGTAGCGGCGGCCGCGGAATATAACTCCCTTGACGCCACCCGCGATTTCGGGCTGAGCAACCGCGGTTTGCAGGGCGTCGGTCAGCTGGATTTCGCCACCGCGACCCGGCTCGGTCTTGGCCAGAATGTCGAACATTTCGGCGCGAAGAACGTAGCGGCCAATCACGGCAAGGTTGCTTGGGGCGGTTCCTGGCTCAGGCTTTTCAACCAGCCCGGTAACGCGAACCACGTCTGGGTCATCGGTGTATTCAACCGAGGCGCAGCCGTACATGTGAATCTGCGATGGATCTACTTCCATAAGGGCAATCACGTTGCTGCCGTCGGCGTGCTCCGCCAGCATCTTTGGCAGAACTTCGTCGCGACTGTCTATGACATCGTCACCCAGTAGCACGGCAAAGCTGTGCTCGGCCACGTGGCTCTGTGCGCGAAGCACCGCGTGACCAAGACCGCGCGGGTCACCCTGACGGGTGTAGTGAATGTCGGCAATGCCAGTAGATGCCTGTACCTGTGCAAGCTTCTTGTGATCGCCCTTGTTTTCTAGGGTGTATTCCAGCTCGGCAACGCGGTCAAAGTGGTTTTCCAGGGTGTTTTTGTTGCGCCCGGTGATCATGAGAATGTCGTGCAGGCCGGCGTTTGCGGCTTCCTCAACAACGTACTGAATGACCGGCTTATCAACAATTGGCAGCATTTCCTTGGGCATTGCCTTGGTAGCTGGTAGAAAGCGCGTTCCCAAACCGGCCACCGGAATAACGGCTTTGGTTACCTTGAAACGTGCTGCTGGATCACCGAATGTCATTTCTTTAGCCTATCCGCCGAGTTGTCAATGCGACCCCCGCAAAGACTGCATCCATAACAATGCTCCACACCCGCATGAGCACCGTTGCAACCAGTGCCTGCTCGGGGCTCATGACCAGTAACAGCATGGCCAGTTGAATTCCTTCGCGT
>JBJTMG010000096.1:0-15271 GCA_046063415.1 Micrococcales bacterium | reverse complement strand
GGCTAGAGGCACCGTGTAAGCCTCAACGCTGTAGGCGTTGAAAACCGAGAACGGTAGAAGCGCAATGGTGCCATCGGGCAGGTCACCAAGGTCTTGCATTGTCAGGTTCGACTGAGGCTTTAGAAGCGGAGCCTTGAAATCCTTGCCGCTGAGGTGCTTGTACCAGCTTGAAAACGCAGCCAGAGCCAGCTTGTCGGTTGGGGCGAAAACATTGATAGGCCCGGTGGAAAGCTCGGTGTCCTCGTTATCGGCGGTGATTGCTGGGTCTTCCCACTGGGTGATTGACCCGTCAAAGATTCCCTGAACCGTGGCGGGCTTTAGTACCACGCCGGAAGCGGACTCTAGAGTGACAGAAACCACGCCCGCATCGAGGGCATATGGAACAGTGTTGAAGGCCTTGCAGTCGGTGGGGGTCGAACCCTCGTAGACGGTTAGGTTGCCGCCTGAGGCCACCGGCTCAAGTGACATGCCTGGGCAGTTGCCCAAGATTGAGTCGGTCAGAATTGGCGTAGCGTCATCCATTACCGATGGCAGAACTGCGGTGCCGTTGCCATCGATGCAGGTGTAAGACGCCTCGGCAAGTGCTGCCTGAACCTCGGGTGGCATTGGTGGGGTACATGCGGTGAGCATGCCCGCTGCGACTGCAGCTACCAGAGCCAGCTTTACGGTCCTAAATGACATTGCCTTGCCTTTGGGTTGGGGGAGTGAAGTCTTGGTTTGCAGTTGGGGTGTGAGAACCATGCGGCCCTCACACCCCCGCTACAAGGAGTTACTTGATGCTTGCTGCTAGCGCCTTGGCCTTAGCCGAGATTGCACCAGTTAGCGATACGTAGCCAAGCTTGGTGGCGTTTGCAGGTACACAGGTCTTCAGGGTGTAGTTGATGAAGTCCTTGACTGCGGTGCCGTTCTTGCTGGCTGCACCGGTGTTGACGATTGCGTATGTGATCAGCGAAGCGTTGTAGCCACCCTTGATCTTCTTAGCCCAGTCCAGAGTCACGTAACCGTTGGCTCCAACGCTCTGGCCGGCTAGGAACTTAGCCGAACCCGAGGTGGTTGGCTTTACAAACTGACCGGCAGCGTTCTTGAGCGATGCGTACTTTAGGCGGCTCGAAAGAGCGTCCTTTAGGTCAACGTAACCAATCGAGTTGTCGTTTGCCTTGACGTTGGCAACTACGCCCGAAGAAGCGGTTGCACCGGTACCTGCAGGAGTGGTGTCGCCAGTTGCGGCTGCCCAGTCCTGGTTCTTGCTCCAACCTGAAGCGCCGTTAGCTGCTAGGTAACCCGAGAAGTTCTCGTTGGTACCCGACTTGCTGTTGCGGTACATAGGGGTGATTGGGCTTGCAGGAAGGGTTGCCTTCTTGTTTAGCTTCTTGATTGCTGGGTCGTTCCAGGTCTTGATCTGGCCCTTGAAGATCTTGCCCACGGTTGCAGCGTCAAGCTTTAGAGCGTTAACTCCAGGAACGTTGAAGATGATGGCGATAGGGCCACCAAGAACTGGAACATAAGCGAAGTCGCCTGCAGGAAGCTTGTCGGTTGCACCAAAAGCACCGTCAGAACCAGCAAAGTCGAAGGTTCCAGCAACAAAGTTACCGCGGCCAGTACCCGACGAGCTTGAGGTGTAGGTTACAGAAGCTCCAGTGGTGTTTACTGGGGCGTCCTTGAAGTTGTTGGCACAGGTGGTGAACATACCACCCGAGAATGAAGAGCCACCAGCGGCCAGGCTTGGGCCTGCAGCTTCAGCAGCGGTGCCGGCGAACAGAGCCGAGCTTGCTAGTGCAATAGCTGCAATGATTCCTGCGGTCTTGCGCATTTATTTCTCCTTGATAGGTCCGATGTCGGATGCTTCAAGGATTGCTTCACAAGGTAAACGGCTACTGGTTCACTTGCCAAACATTACGTGAATCAAGTGTTAACTTTGCGTTTGCCTTTAACCCCGATGGCATCGGGGCTTAGGTTTCTTGCTAACCGAAGTGCCCGTTTACGTAGTCGTTGGTACGCGCATCAACCGGGTTGTTGAAGACCTGATCGGTAGTGCCAAACTCCACCACTCGGCCCGGGTTTCCGTCTTCCGCAAGGAAGAATGCGGTCTGGTCGGCCACGCGCTGCGCCTGCTGCATGTTGTGGGTAACAATGACAATGGTCATGCTGTCGGCAAGCTCAAGAATGGTCTCCTCAACGCGGCGGGTTGAACCCGGGTCAAGGGCGGAACACGGCTCATCCATGAGGATAACCTCTGGGCTCATAGCCAATGAGCGCGCAATGCACAGGCGCTGCTGCTGACCGCCCGAGAGCGAAAGCGCGGGGTTGTTTAGACGATCCTTGACCTCGTTCCAAATTGATGCACGGCGTAGCGAGGTCTCAACCAGCTCCTCGGCGTTGAAGCCGCGGCGTCCGCTCAGGCGAAGACCCGAAAGCACATTCTCTTTGATTGACATGGTTGGGAAAGGGTTTGGCTTCTGGAACACCATGCCAATGCTTAGGCGAACATTGGTTGGGTCCACATCGTGGTCATAAATGTCTTTGTCGTCGAGAAGGATACTTCCGGCGAATCCGGCACCAGGGATGAGTTCGTGCATGCGGTTAAGGGTCCGCAAGAAGGTTGACTTGCCACAGCCCGATGGACCGATCAGTGCGGTCACCTGGTTGCTAGGGAAGGTCAAGTTGACGTCGCGCAAAACGTGACGCTCGCCAAACCAAACGTTAACGTCTTCGGCGCGAAGGTGTGCGCTGGCAGCTGCAGAGTTTGTCATGATCCTGAGTTACTTTCTCTTGGACTTCTTTGGCGCAATTGACTTCTTGCGGGAAACCACGCGTGCAAGCGTGAACAAAACGGTGACCAAAATCAGCACCATTAGGGCGGCGCCCCAGGCGCGCTGCACGCTGGTGTCGTAGGTGTTTGCAATGAACTGGTAAATGTAGGTTGGCAGGCTGGCCATTGACTGAGTCATGTCAAACTCGGTGCCGTTAGCGCTGTTAACCGTTAGCAGTAACGGGGCGGTCTCGCCAATCACACGAGCCACACCCAGAATGACGGCGGTAATGAGGCCTGACTTTGCAGCGGGCAGGGTCACCTGCAAGAACGCGCGGTAAGCCGGCGCTCCTAGGGCGAGGGCTCCGTTTCTGAGTTCCTGTGGAACCAGGCGCAGGGCTTCTTCAGCCACGCGAGCAACGGTTGGAAGCATGAGTGGCAGCAGCGCGAGCGAACCCAACCAACCTGCGTACTTGAGGCCACCACCAACAATCAGAGCCGAATAGACGAACAAACCTGCAACCACCGATGGCAATCCCGACATAGCTTGAACCAGAGTTCGAACGGCACCTCGTGGCTTATCGCGGGTCTCGGTTAGGTACACGGCAACAAAGACACCCAGTGGGACGGTAACCAAAGTGGTCAAGCCAACGATCATGAGTGTTCCAAGAATCGCGTGGCCAACCCCTCCGTACTCCAGCGAAGTGGTTGCCGAAATGTAGGTGTTGTTCTGACTCAGGAACTGCCAGCTCATTGCTTTGAGGCCCTGTTCGACTACCGAGTAGATGACGGAAACCAGAAGGACGCCAACGAAGGCACTGAACCAAATGGTGAACACCACGAGCAGTGCGTCTGCCTGACCTTTGCGACCGTAAATGTTTCGTCCAACGGCCACCGATGCCGCAATCTGCAACGGCAAAAACACCAACACGGCAACCAGAGCAGGGTCGATGTTGAAAATCAAGAAGGTAGCAACTGCAAGCACCGCCGGAATTACCGAAGCCAGCGTAATCTTCAGTGTTTTACGAGGGTTTCTGACTGCCCAAGGCTGAACCGCAGGCCTTGGAAGCGGACCCATTGAGCTGGACTGACCACCCAGGTCGTTGGGCTGAGCGCTTAGCTGACTCATGACTTCCTCCAGGGCTGAGCAATATTCACAATCCAGGCGGCGATCCAGTTAACCAAGAGTGTAATCACAAACAGGACAAGACCAGCAGCCATGAGGCCGCCTATTTCTTGGTCGGTTGCCTCACCAAACTTGGCAAGAATCAACGATGCCACCGAGCCACCCTTGTTCTCGAGGACGTCGACCCAGTTGATGTCGAACGAAATATTCAAAACGAAGAAAATTGCAACGGTCTCGCCAAGCGCGCGACCAAGTCCCAGCAAGACACCACCTACGATTCCGCCCGAGGCAGTGGGGAGAATCACTTTGAAAAACGAGCTCGATTTGCTGGCGCCGAGTGCGATGGACGCGTTCACCAGGTCACGGTCCATCTGGCTGAAGATTTCCCTGGCAACCGAGGTAATAATAGGCACGATCATGACCGCCACGATCCAACCCGCGGTGAACGGGGTTCCGCGAAAGTTATCGGTGGAGTTACCGAAGATTGGAATCCATCCGAGTCCGCCGTTTAGAAGTTCAGCCCAGTGTGCGGCAACCGGAGTGAAGACCATGAGTCCCCAGAGGCCAATAACAATCGATGGAATAGCAGCGAGCAGATCGACAATTGTGGTGGCAATAGTGGCTATGCGCTTGCTGGCCATGAACTCAATGAAGTAAGCGGTAGCGATTGCCATGGGAACGGCAAAGAGAATTCCCACCAGAGCAATTAGCAAAGATCCCCAGAGCATTGGGCCGATCTGGAAAATGGGTTTTTCGGCGTTGGGGTCCCAGAGGTTTCCGGTGATAAACGCTGGGCCCTGCTGTTGCAAAGTTGGCACGGCGCGTATCAAGAGGAAGACCAAGATCATTCCAACCAGCGCAATTGCCGCGTAGGCCGCGGCTCGTGCGATGCCGTAGAAAACTCTGTCTTGAGCCGAGTGCGGTTTTACCGACAACTTGCGCCGTTGGACAGGCGTGCTGGCTTTGGGCGAAGCTTCACTCATGGGTTCTATTGTTCAGAAGCCACGTTAATCACAGCCATTCGCTAAGTGAACAAAAAGTGAATTGGGCCCCGGTTTCCCGGAGCCCAATTCTGAGTTTCTCAGCGCCTTACGGCAGCGTGTAGTTGATCAGAAGGTCAATGCGACGAGCGGTAAGCGCCTTGTCCAGTGCCTTGCCGTTGCTCTTGTGCGTGAAGTTGACCTTGACGCCGGCCTTCTTCAGGTACGCCGCAACCGCAGCGGTACGAGCCTTGGCCAGCTTCTTTTCGGCGGCGGTCTTGCCGTGACCAAAAATCCAGCCGGTGGCATTGATGCGGATGTTGGTCTTGCCCTTAACCATGGCAACAATGTTCTTGAGTTCGGCTACCACGGGGCTCGAAAGCTTTGCAGTGTCAGCCTTAAAGAACAGCTGCTTTGCAACAACTCGAGTGGACTTGTTGGCGTTGTCAACAATGACATCGATGGTTGACGTGCGCAGCTTCTTGTCAGGTGTCATGCCCTTGATCTGAATGGTGTGCACGCCATCTTCAAGGCCGGCTGGAACCGTGAACGAGCCCACGAAAGTTCCATTTGCGTCGGTCTTGAGGATTCCCAGCAGCTTAGGGCTGCTGAAGATGTAGACGTAGACATCGCTGTTTGGAAGGAAGCCCTTACCAAAGGTTGCGGCCTGGTTTCCGGTACCCAAGATAATTCGGTTCTTAGGGTCCATGGCGGCAGGTACGCCCTTTAGGTCGAGTCCCTGAACGTTGATTTCCCAGGCTGGGCCACCGTTGACGCTCGACTTTAGAGTGATCATGCCATTTAGGCGGTTTAGTTCCATTTGGCTGTTGCCATCGCCCTGACCAGGGTCGGTTGCACCGTAGGAAACGATGGTTACAACCATTGACATGGTTCCGGCGGTGAAACCCTCTACGGCTGGCTGGGTTGCGGTAACCAAGCAGAGTCCCGGAGCGATAAGTGCAATGGTTCGGCCAGAAGCCTCACCGGCACCGTTACAAACCACGTTTACCGTGATTGGAGCCGGGCTGTTTGAAAGAGCCGGCGGGAACGTGTAGCTGCCGTCGGTGAGCTTCACCACAACGCTGTTGTAGTTGGTCATGACGGTTTTCTTAATACCGCTCGGTACCCACACGGCGTAGAGAGTCAGGTTTGAACTGGCATCTAGCGAACCCGAGATGGCCGCGCCACCGGGTTCGGTTGCCCAACCGGCGAACTCAAAGTCGGTCATGGTCCAGGTTGGAGCCGAAAGCGAAATAGGGCTGCCAACTGCCAACGTGACGGCTGAACTGAGGTTGTCGGCGTTGTTCGAACTGTAGGTTACGGTTACCGAGCTAGGTCCGCCGGCACCGCCCGAACCACCACTTGATCCTCCGCTAGAACCACCCGATGATGCGCAAGAAGTCCATTGGGCAACAGCGGTGACATCGGCGGTGAGGGTAAGAGTCGAAGAGGTTGGGTAAACCGTTGGAGCTACCAACCAGCCGCCAAAGGTGCAACCAGTCTTGGTTGGGACCTGGCTGAAGGTAAATACCGAACCCTTGTCCTGTGTGTAGGTCTTATTGGCGGTTGAACTTGCGTAGCTTCCACCGTTGAAGTTGAGAGTTACGGTGACCTGAGGAGTTGCTACCTTGCGCCAGACCGCGTAAAGGCTGGTGTTTCCGCTCACGGAGCAAGAGCTAAGTTCCGAGGTTGCACTGGAGCTCGAGTTCCAACCCACAAATTCGTATCCGTCGCGCACGAAGCCGGCGTTGTAGGTACAAGCGTTAGCGCCAAGAGCAAAGTCCTGCGGTGCGCTAGAGCCGGTTCCATCGTTGCTGTTGAAAGTGACAACGGAGTCAGTGGTGAAACTCTGAACGGAACCGTAAACAAAGATGGACGGGCTGGTTCCGCCACCGGTGTTTCCCTGGCCGCCACTGGATTTGGTTGCGGCCTTGGTGTCTTTGTTGTTGTAGCTCTTGTCCTTCTTTGAGTCAGTTTCAGTCTGACCCCCAGTTGGAACATAGTTTGGGTCGGCAATAGAGACGTTTGCCTGAAAGTAGTAGGTGGTGTTTGCGTTGAGTCCGAATACAGCGCCAGAGAAAGCGGTTGCCCCGTTGCCGCTGATCTGGACTGGTGAGGTGGCATCGGAGCAAGACAAGATGTTAGCGAGGTTGCCGCCAGCGGCGAGTTCGTTAGAGGAGCTGACACAGAAGTGTCCATAGCCGTCTTTGAGCCCGGTGGCGGTGCCTGATACAACCGCACCGGCCGATGAAACCTCGGTTGCCGAACCGGTAGCCACCGATGCGCCCGGTGCCGAGGCCTGCGCTGGAGCCGATGCCAGGCCGGTAAGCAACAGTGCCACTGAAGCAGCAACCGCTGCGGCTTTCTTAATGCTGTACATTGTGTCCCCTTTTCGAACGATCACAACTGAATCGAACGAGTGTTGAGCCCAGTTTGGGCACAAATCTCTTGGGGCAAGTCTATTCCCCGAGGGTCTGAGCCGAAAGGGTTCGTGTGTGGCTAGCCACATGAAAAACAGGGCCCCCGGAGGTGTCTCCGAAGGCCCTGTCTCTGATGCAGATTTTGTTTACTTGATCTTGTAGGTCTGGTTGATCATGGTCACGCTTCCCAGCTTCACAACGATCTTCCAAGTGCCCTTCTTTAGGTTGAAACTGTACTTGGCAGCTTCGTCAGAAGAGACCACGATGTTCTTAATCTGAACACCGTTTCGGGTGATTACCAAGCGCTTGCCAGAAGCGAATGCCCAGTCAACCGTGACGCGCTTTCCAACCTTGTTGATGTTGGCATCGGTGATACCAAAGTTGGTGGTAGCGGTGGTCTTGACTACTCCAGCAGTTGCCGTGAGAGTAGCAACGCCGCTCTCGCCAGCACCAACTACCAACTTGAACTGGGTCTTACCATTCGAGTCGGTGATAGCTGTTGGGGTAACTAGGTAACCCACTCCAAGAGCCGAAACGGTCACATAGGCATCTGGCACTGCCTTGCCGTCTTTGTCGGTAACGGTAACCTGAACATCGACCGATCGACCAGACTGTGCCGAAGTCGGTGCTGAAATGGTTACTTTGGCGTCAGACGGAACAGGTGCACCGTATGAAACCTGAACGGTCTTGCTGACCGAAATTGGCTTCGATTCGGTTCCAGTTCCATCTGCGTCGTAGGTTGCAGTCACGACGAGGGAACCTAGTTCATTCGCTCCGAGTGACACCGCGACTACAGCCTTACCCTCACTGTTGGTGTACAGTGCTGCAGGGCCAATGTTGCCGATTCCCGTTACGCTCAGCTTGAAATCAGGGTTAGTGAGAGTCGCCGAATCTGGCACAGTCACGGGGTTTCCGTACTTGTCAGTGAGTGTGGCGGTGAATACCACGCTCTTACCAGGCAACGTGTAGACGGGTGCGTCAATGACTAGTGTGCTTCCCGCATCAGCGGAGGCAGAGCCAAAGTAGACATCAATCTGCGATGTGACCGACCCGGAGGTTACGCTTAGGGTCTGAGCACCAGACTTGTGCGACCAGACTCGAACACTGAAGTTTCCCGAACCGTCTGTTGTGACAGTCGAAGAATCCACGGTGTAAACGGTGCCTCCATTAGGAGTCGAACGGAACTGAAGTCCAGGACCGTTGATAGTTACCTTGGCGCCTACTACTGGAACACCAGCGTATGAGGCGGTGCTCGAAGAAGTAACCGTGCCGCTTATCGTGACGTAGTTTGCATCAACCGAAGGCGCGCTGCCAAGGACGTTGCGAGAATCGTAAGCTCCGAAGTCAAAACCACCGATGCTTTGAGCATTGGTGCTTGAACCAGTTGCACCAGCTAGCAAGGAGTACTTGCCATCGGTCCCCTTGGTTCCGGTGCCCAACGATACGACTCCTGGGACAGTATCTGCTGCACTTACAATGCGCACCTCGAAGTTCGAGGCAATGACATTCTCGGTGAAAGAACCGTAACCGCCACCAACTGGATCACGTTGAATGAAGTTGATCTTGTAGTAGTTGGTTCCAGTTCCCGCGCCATTATCCGTTATACGAAGTGTGGCCTTACCGCCGGTAAGAGCCTTGATGTCGTTAGTAGCGTTGGTTGCGTTCGTAGTAGTGCGTGAACTGCTCTGCAACTGAGCACGGACATCGAATGCGTTTGGCGCAGCATTACCGAACTGGTCATAAACGGCTACGTTCACGTCAACAGCGGTTCCGGCAGTCACTGCGACGTAGTTGTTGTCATAGTTTGTGATGTAACCATCGAATACCGATGCGGCTTGATTAGCAGTGAGATAGGTCGTGGTTGCATCAGTGTCACCATAGAAGGTGAAGGTGACCGACTGCCCAGCAACAAACCCAACGGATGAAGAACTGACAACAATCTTGCCCGACGAATCAGTTGTGCTGCTCAAACGAGCAATGGCACCACTGTTGTAGCCAGGCAGTTTGGTGTTGTCGGTGTAGGTAACGCCGTTTACGGTTAGCGTCACAGTGCTACTGAGGGTAGCTGTGGTCTCAACCTTGTAACTAACGGCACGCCCTGCCACTGGCGCTGGGGTCGCTGCATCGTCCTTTGCCACAACCTGCAGTTGATAAGCACCGTTGACGCTCACGTCGGCCTGGTTACCCGAAACCGGTGCAGCGGTCGTGCCCACAACAGTTGATGCGGTCAACGAATTAATCGCAGTCGCAAGAACAGTAGTTCCAACCTGACTACCTACCGAGACATCGTCCAATTTCGCCTGCGCGCGAACGATGCTTCCCGCGGCTACAGCCGCAAAAGACGAACTCGCTTCGTACAGCTTTGTGCTGGAGTTGTAGCTCGCGGTACCGGTTCCGTAATCTGCGCCCAGACCACTCGTGAACGCGATCTTGACTGAGTTGCCATTGGAAACTAGCTGTTCTTTGTTGACATTCGTGAAGTTAACCGTGGCAGGGGCGGTAGTTGCGTTCTTGAATACGCTACCGACAAACGCGGTAGTAACCGCCAGATCGGCGGCCTTGTAGAAAGTGATGGTTTGCGTAGAGCCTAGATCAGTTGCGGTGTCAAACGAACCATTTGCATTGATGTCGAGAAATGCAGTAACCGCGTAACGTGAGGTTACGGAACTGTTCTTGCTATCAATGTGAATGATGTTGTTGTTTGAACTACCGGTGTAAGTAAGAGTGGTGGAGCCACCCGCAGTGGTACCAAGTGAGGTTGCAGCCTCCGAGTTAAGCCAGGCGTCCGCCAGGACTCCATCGGTGTTCACAATCTTGACCTTAAGGGTGCCAAAATTCGAACTTGCGACCTCAGAGCTAGCTGTCTCCTGTAGCGAGAACGTGTCTCCCGCAGGAAGTGCAAGCACGGTGCCGCTGGTAGGTGCCAGCACGAGACTGGCCGCGTGCGCTGGTAAGCCAGCAAACAGGGATGAGCCCACTGCAACTAACGTTGCAACAGCCAACCCTTTTCGGGTGGTGAAGATGGACATAGTTTCCTTCTCTCTGAATGAAGTGCTCTCGTGGAGCCCAGAGGTATTGGGATAGGCGAAACCCCCAAAAACCCTCATAACCCAAATATGCCATCGATTGGCTGTGAATTGCCTGAGGCGAGAAAGAAATCGTCATTGAGTTTCATGTGAAATGAAAGAACCCCCCGAGCCGAGGCTCGAGGGGTTCCTTGCTGATTTTGCTAGTTACCTAGCTAAATCGGGGTTTATCTACTTGATTACGTAGACCTGGGTGTCGATAGTGACGCCACCGATCTTGACTGCAATCTTGCGGGTACCCTTCTTCAGGTTGAAGCTGAAGCTGTCCGAAGCGTCGCTGCCTGCAACGAAGTTACGGATCTGGATACCGTTGCGGTAGATAACAACGCGCTTACCAGCTGCGAACGACCAGTCAACGGTCACGCGCTTGCCAGCAAGGTTGATGTTTGCATCGGTTACACCGAAGGTGGTCTTAGCCGAAGCCGAGACTGCGCCAGCGGTAGCGGTGACAACTGCATCACCGATCTCGTTTGCGCCACCAACAAGCTTGACCGAAGCCTTACCTGCAGCGTCGGTGGTTGCCGAGGTTGCACCTAGGTAACCGGCGCCAGCGGCGCTTAGGTTAACAATGGCACCTGGGATAGCAACACCAGCAGCGGTGGTAACAGTGACGGTTACGTCAACTGCACGGCCCGACTGCGAGGTAGCTGCCGAAGCAACCGATACCTTGGCGTCAGCTGGTACAACAGCGCCTAGAGCCACAACGGTGGTTGCAGTCTTGACGATCTTGTCAGCGTCATCCGCGCTGTATCCGTAGTTCGAGTACAGGGTAGCGGTCCAGGTGATAGTACCTAGATCGTTGATGCCTGGGTTGATGTCCAGAGCAACCTGACCGTTGTCGTCAGCCTCGTAGTCGATCCAGTTCCAGTAGCTTGGGTTCGATAGACCGGTTAGCTTCAGGGTTGCTGGAGCCTCAGGAACTACGTTTCCGAACTTGTCAGTAACAACAGCGCTTGCAACGATGTTCTTTGCTGGCAGGCTGAATACTGGAGCGGTGATGGTGATGTTCGAGCCGCTGTCCCACGCAGGAACGTCAACGTAGAACTCAACCTTCTGGGTTAGGCCACCTGCGGTCAAGGTGAAGCTGTTTAGGCCAGCCTTGTGCGAGGTTACGTAAACACCGAACCAACCATTTTCGTAGGTGGTTAGGGTGATGCTGTCGGTAGCGTATAGATCCCAAGCATCGTTGTCGTTCTGGTAACCGCGGAACTGTAGACCAGCACCCGAAAGGGTAACAGTCTGACCAGGTACGTAGGCACCTGCGTAGCTCGAGGTGTCAGCCGAGCGGATGTAACCGGCGAAGTAGCTTCCCCAGTTGGTGCTTGGCTGAGTTCCTAGAACTGCGTATCCGTTGTAGTTGCCAAAGTCGTTGGTGTCAACGTCGATACGGTTGTTCGAAGCACCGTACTCGCCTGAGTTGTACTGCCATACGCCATTGTCATCCTGGTTGATGTAGTCGTACTCAGGAACGAACTTACCTGCAACTAGATCAGCCGAGTCAACGTAGTTGATGTCGAAGGTACGCGATGCAACTGAGCCACCGGTGTAACCACCGTTTACAGTGTCGCGCTTCTCGAAGTTAACTACGTAGTGGTTGTAACCAGTGCCCTTACCGTTGTCAACAACCTTGAACGAAACCTTGCCGTCAACTGCAGCCTGGAAGCTGTTAGTTGCGTCGGTTGCGTCAGTGTCGCTGCGGTCGCTGTTTACCAGCGAAACACGAGCGTCGTAACCGTTAGCTAGCAGACCACCGAACTGGTCGTAAACCACAGCTGAAACGTTGGTGGTTCCACCGGCAACTGCACCGAACTCGTTGGTGGTGCTGTTGCTTAGGTGAGCGGTGTAGGAACGGTCGTCCTGGTAGGTGTAGTAGTAGTCGCTGTAAACGTTGTTCTCGCTCTGAGCGTAGTAACCAAGGTAGTCACCATCGGTTAGGCCGGTCGACGAGAAGTTCAGGGTAACTTCACCCTTGGCGTCGGTGGTTAGGCTCAGAGGAGCGGTCGAACCAACACCTGGCAGCTTCGAGCTGTCGGTGTACTTGACGCCATTGATGGTTACGCTGATACCGTTGTCAGCGCTTAGAGCCGAGTCGAACCATGAGTCGTCGAAGTAGACCTTAACGGTCTTTCCGGCAACAGCCTTGTCGTCTCCGTCTAGAGCGGTGAACTTAACCGAGTTAGCGCTGTTAGTTGCAGCGTAGTTCTCGTAGTATCCCCAGCCGTATGGGCCGCTGAACTTGGTGTTGTTTGCGGTTGCAGTAGCCGAACCACTTAGGGTCGAGACCGAGTGGCCAAGAACGGTGGTGGTAGCAGCCGAACCAAGAGTGGTCCATGCGCCGTTGATGTAGATCTCAACCTGAGCCGAAACGACTAGACCCTTCGAAACCGGAGACACGCTCTGGCTTGCTTCGAAGTCCTTGTCGGTGCTGTTGTAGCTAGCGGTTGGCTCGCCAAGGGTGGTTAGGTCGCCCTTGAACTTGATCGAGGTGTCAGCGTTGTTGTAGTCGTTTCCGTCCCACTGCTCAACGTTGATGTTGTTCAGGGTTGCGTGACCCGACACTACGTCTTCGCCAGCGTAGATAGGAGCGTCTACCTTGGTGGTGGCGCTGATGTCAGCAGCCTTCAAGAAGGTAACGGTCTGGGTAGCCGAAAGCTCACCTGCGTCTACGCTGTCGTTGCCGTTGGCGTCTAGCCAAGCGGTAACTACGTAGTGGCTGGTGTCGTCGTTGTCGTTGCTCTCAAGCCAGATCTTGCCGTTGTTAACTCCGTTGCCGCCTGGAGCGTAACCGCTGACAACGTGTGAGCTGCCTGCGTCGCCAGATGCGTTTACGTAGTCGCCGTTGTAGTTCCAGTCGCTGCTGTAGGTGTAAGCCTCAGCGTCCTTACCATCAACGTTAACAATCTTGAACTTGAACTCGTCGAAACGGTCAGTTGGGATTTCCGAGCTAGCGGTTGCGGTCAGAGTGAAACCGTAACCAGCCGGAAGGCTGTAACTAGTACCCGCCGATGGGGCAAGAGTCACACCAGCAGCAGCGTGTGCAGGAGCACCGGCGAGCAGGGTCGAACCCAGCGCGATCAATGCACCGAACGCCAAGCCCTTGCGGGCAGTGATGTTAGTCATGTTTTCCTTATTTTTTCTTGGTTTTCGAACCCTCGGTGAGGGCTCGATGTAAGGACAGCAGGCTACCAACCAAGTAGGAAGTCCGATATCCTTACACTTCTATTAGCGCAGCCAAAACCGATTCGTTACGGTCTGGTACGAAAAATCTTTAAGTTTTTTGAAACTTTTTTTGGGTTATTTTTTTGGGGTGAATACAAGGGATGCCTGCTGTGCTCCGCTGGCTAACTCCTCTTGATTGAACTCTAGGCGAACGTTGGCTAGAGAAAGAGCCGTGTTACCGAGTACTACGTTATCAGGTGATACCAGATCGGCCAACTGAGCGGTGAGCACCAACCGGCCGTCAACCACGGAAACCTGCTGGTTTGTGGCGAAAGCCTGGTACACAATGCCATCGATGGTGATCTGGAAAGACAGGTTGGCCATGCCGCGAGCGGTGCTGTAGTCAAAGCTTCCAGCAATGCGGCTGTTGTCGGTCTGGATCAGGTACTTGTTAACCAGTACGCCAGGGGCCGAGTTGTTGGCACGGAAAACCAGCGCCTGAACCGGAGCAGCCTGGTTCATGGCCACACCAACCGCCGCCTGCGAGACGGCGCTGGACGAAGGCTCGGGGGTAGAAGACGGAGCAACTGCCGAGGTGGCCTGCGCCTCTGAACCGGCAGCTATTGTCGGCTGGGTTGCTGGCGCAACTGGGTTTGCGGAGTCGGTGCTCTCTGGAGTGCTAGGAACTACCGGCTTGTCTGGACGCTGCGCCACGACATTGGTAGGCACGGTTCCCTGACCGTTAATAGAGAAGTATGAACCAATGGCCAAAACCATGAAGACCATTAGAACCATAGCTTGGACGCCAACCTTCTTGGCATCTTCGGCGGCCTTGCGGGCAGCAACCGAGAGAATCGCCGCGGCCGACATGCCTTCGGTTTCGATGTCTCCAACCAGGGCCTTTTTGAACGCCGCGCGGGCACGGAAGATTAGCTGGCGGGTGGCGTTCTCTGACAGACCAACCTGCTGGGCTACCTCGAGCGCACTCTTTTCTTCGTACATGGTTGCAAGCAGGACCTCGCGGTGGCGAGGAGTCAACTTGCTAAGTGCCAAGCGAACTACCGCGGCGTCATCGGCCTGCTCCAGAGCTGCACTGGCTTCGGGTGAGTCTGACTCTAGGTAGTCGTGGTCATCAATATTGTTCAGCTGGGCGCGTCCGCTGGCGCGAATAACGTCTAGGCAAATCAGACGAAGCTTCCACTTTAGAAAGCGCAGCACACCGATTTCGGAGTCAAGCTCAGGAAGCGTAACCATTAGATACAGGAATGCGTCCTGAACGACCTCGTCAACCTGCGAAGGGTTGCTGATCCACCGGCGAGCGTAGCGCTCTAGGTGCGGACGGTAGCGAACGTAGATGTTGCTGAAATCTTGCGAGGTCCACTCTTTGAGCTTGGCGCGCTGCTCAGCTGGAGTGGAGTCGTCTTTGAATTCTGGAAGCCCGAACTCTTCGTCGGAAACCTCGTCTAGCAGGGCCTCGAATTCATCCTCGATGAGTTCGGCTGGCTGCTGCACGATTGATTCAAGCGTGACCGGCTCACTCTTGCCCACCAGGCGAAGAGCGCGCTTTTTGCTGGCCATTCAGATTCCAATCGGTTGGCTGACAACTTCTTTTATTTTGTCAGACATAAGAGATATACGTAAGTGTTTGGGATTCGTTACGGTCTGGCTCAAATTTGTTTCAGGCTTAAATTTGTTTCAGGAACCGCAGCATCTCTTCATGCGTTCCGCGCATGGTCTCAACGGCCTTGGTG
>JBJTMG010000095.1:0-26010 GCA_046063415.1 Micrococcales bacterium | reverse complement strand
GTTACGGGCAACCCTGCATCGGCAAACGCTTTTTCGAAGATTCGCTTCTGCGAGTCTGTTTCGACCGTTGATCCTGATTTGGATGAAACGATGATGGCGGTTCGAGCAAGATCTCCGCCCAAGGCATCATTGATTTGGTCTGGGTCTGTCGAATCCAGAACGACCAGCGAAACACCGGCAGTCTGAGTAATTACCTCGGGTGCGAGTGAGGAGCCACCCATTCCACACAGAACGAAGCGATTCACTCCCAGGGCGGCGAACTCTTCCTTCAGTTCGAGAATTGGCGCCACTAGGGGAGCAGAGTCAACTGCCGACCCAACCCAGCCGAGTCGAATCGACGACTCGGCCTCAGCATCTTTGCCCCAAAGAGTGAAGTCCTTGGCGAATAGCCGACTCGCAACCTTATCAGCGACCAGCTTGTCAATATTTTTGGCCACAGCCTCTGCGGCAGCACCTGCCGTTGCAACCTTTAGAGCCATTATTTGGCACTCTCTAATGCGGTAGTCACGGTCTCAAGAAGCTCATTCCAAGAAACGATGAACTTTTCGACACCTTCGGTCTCTAAGAGCTCGGTGACGTCGTCATAAGAGACACCTACTGCGGAAACCGCGTACAGCACAGCTTTGGCTTCTTCGTACTTGCCGGTGATGGAGTTGGCAGGAACTACTCCATGGTCGTAAACAGCTTCCATGGTCTTTTCAGGCATGGTGTTTACGAGTTCAGGAGCCACTAACTCGGTCACGTATAGAGTGTCAGACAGACTTGGATCCTTCACTCCTGTCGAAGCCATAAGCGGGCGTTGTTTGTTAGCCCCAGCAGCAGCCAGTGCCGCCCAGCGAGGGTTGTCGAAGTCCTGTTCGTAAACCTGATAGGCCAGGCGTGCATTAGCGAGAGCCGACTTGCTCTTGAGTGATAGCGCATCTGCCGTTCCAACGGCTGTGAGTCGCTTGTCGAATTCGGTGTCGACGCGAGAAACAAAGAAGGAGGCAACAGAGTGGATCTTGCTGATGTCGTGCCCGTTTGCCTGTGCCTGTTCGATACCCGCAATGTAGGCCTCGATGACCTCGTGGTAGCGCTGCAGCGAAAAGATGAGGGTCACGTTGACGCTAATGCCAGCCGCAATCACCTGAGTGATAGCAGATAGTCCAGCCTTGGTTGCGGGAATCTTGATCATTACGTTCTCGCGATTAACCTTGGCAAAGAGCTCAAGAGCCTGCTTTACGGTGCCATCGGTATCGTTGGCAAGGCCTGGCTCGACTTCGATAGACACACGTCCATCGAACCCGTTTGTCTTTGCGTAAACGCCAGCAAAGATGTCACAGGCTTCGGCAACGTCCTGTGTGGTGATCTCGAATACAGCTTGTTCAGCGGTGGCTCCTGCTGCTGCAAGCGCAGAAACCTGCTCGGCATATGCCTCACCCTTTGCCAGCGCGCCGGCAAAGATTGTTGGGTTGGTGGTCACACCGGAAACGTTGCGGTTCGTAATTAGGTCAGCCAAGGCTCCGGTTCGAATACGACTGCGCGATAGATCATCGAGCCAGATGCTAACTCCGTTAGAAGCCAGTTGGGCGAGTGGTGAAGTAGTCATTGCAAAATCTTTCTGTTGAAGAGGTGGGAAGTTTACAGGGCCGCGATTACGGATTTGGCGGCAGCAACCACTGCCTCAGGGGTCATTCCGAATTCGCGATACAGGGTCTTTGCGTCTGCAGATGCGCCAAAGTGCTCAATGGATACGCTCGCGCCAAAGGGGCCCACGTATTTGTTCCATCCAAGGCTGAGGCCTGCTTCAACAGAGACTCGCGCCTTGATAGAACTTGGGAGTACCTGCTCACGATAAGACTCAGACTGCTCCTCGAACCACTCCAGACAAGGTGCCGAAACAACTCTCGTGGCTATTCCAGATGCCTCGAGTGCCTCCCTGGCCTCAACGGCAATGGCAACTTCAGATCCTGTGGCGATAAGAATCAACTCTGGTGCAGCATTGCTCGCATCGACGAGCGTGTAGGCGCCCTTTGTGGTGTTCTCTGCTCCAGCAAAAACCACTCCCGTGGAATCTGCGACTCCTCGAGCAAACACTGGCAAGTTCTGACGAGACAAAGCGATTCCAGCTGGGCCGTTGCGGCGCTCGAGAATGCCCTTCCAGGCAAAGGCGGTCTCGTTTGCGTCTCCCGGACGAACAATCGAGAGGTTCGGAATGGCTCTTAGTGTTGCCAGCTGCTCAATCGGCTGGTGGGTGGGGCCGTCTTCACCAAGTGCAACAGAATCGTGGGTCCAGACGAAGATAGAAGGAACACCCATGAGCGCGGCAAGTCGAACCGCCGGACGCATGTAGTCACTGAAGATCAGGAAGGTTCCACCGTAAGCGCGAGTGTTCCCGTGCAGGGCAATACCGTTAAGAATCGCCGCCATTGCATGCTCTCGAATACCAAAGTGCAGAGTGCGACCGTAAATATCTCCGCTCCACTCGTGAGTAGACCATTCGGCTGGAACAAATGACTTTGCTCCAGCAATGGTGGTCAGATTTGACTCCGCAAGGTCGGCGGAACCGCCCCACAGTTCCGGCATGACGGCACCGATGGCACCCAAAACCTTGCCAGAAGCGGCTCTGGTCGCAATCTCTGTGCCAGCTTCAAAGGTTGGAAGCGCGCTCTCTAACTCGCCAGGAACCGCACCGCTCAAGACACGGTCTAGGAGCTTCTTTTTGTCTGCGTTTTCCGATGCCCAAGCATCGAAGGAAGCCTCCCACGCAGCCCGCTCCTTGGCTAGACGCTCGTTATTGCGAGTGTGAGCCAAAACCTCCGGGTCAACCTCGAAGCTCTTCTCGGGGTCGAATCCAAGAACCTTCTTGAGACCAGCGATTTCCTCGGCACCGAGCTTTGAACCGTGCACCTTGCCCGAACCCTGCTTGGTTGGCGACGGCCAGCCAATGATCGTTCTGAGCGTGATGAGCGACGGCTGGTCAGTTACGGCCTTTGCCGCCTCGATGGCTGCGTAGAGTTCGTGCACGTCTTCGACGTAGTTACCGGTCTTTTTCCAATCCACCGTCTGGGTGTGCCAGCCGTAGCTCTGGTAGCGTGCGGTGACATCTTCGGTGAATGCGATGTTGGTGTCATCCTCAATCGAAATCTGGTTGCTGTCGTAAATAACAACGAGATTGCCAAGTTTCTGGTGACCTGCCAGTGAAGCAGCCTCGCTTGTTACACCCTCCTGCATGTCTCCGTCGCCGGCGATTACGTAGGTGAAGTGGTCAAAGGGGCTGGTTCCAGTTGGCGCCTGAGGGTCGAAAAGTCCTCGCTCGAAACGCTGGGCGTAGGCAAATCCGGTTGCTGAGGCCAATCCCTGTCCCAAAGGGCCAGTGGTGATTTCTACGCCCTTGGTGTGGCCGTATTCGGGGTGTCCTGGAGTCGCGGAACCCCAGGTGCGCAGGGACTTGATGTCCTCTAGCTCTAGGCCATAACCGTGCAGGAAGAGTTGGTTGTAGATGGTTAGTGACGAATGCCCTACGCTCAAAATGAATCGGTCGCGACCTAACCAACGATCGTCCTTAGGGTCGTGTCGCATGACCTTGTTGAAAAGCAGGTAAGCAACAGGAGCAAGGCTGATTGCTGTTCCTGGGTGACCGTTTCCAACTTTTTCTACGGCATCAGCGGCGAGAACACGGGCAGTGTCAACTGCCTTGGAGTCGATCGGGGTCCAATTGAGTGCTGACATTGCAGCTCCTTAATTTGTCAATTTATGAACAGAGGGAAGTTCGCGGATGTTCATTGGAGGCAACGTTGCCGATGCTGGACACGCGAGGTGGGCGCAAATCGCCAAAACCCGAATGTAGGCGCTTCAAAAGTCTATACCCAGAGATGAATTTCACCCGTGGAATGGTCGCTGACTTTCGTGATTTAGAATTGTGAAAATGTCTACCAAGTCGCCACACGATTCCTCACCGATGTCTCGGGGTAGATTTGGCAAACTCAGCGCCTACCTTGCACTGACAAAACCTCGCGTCATTGAACTGTTGCTGATCACAACGGTGCCAACCATGATTCTCGCCGAACGTGGAATGCCCGACCCGTGGCTGGTAGTTGCAACACTTCTTGGCGGAGCACTTAGTGCAGGATCTGCAAACGCATTCAATTGCTACATCGATGCCGATATTGACAAGCTCATGGGGCGCACCATGGGCCGCCCCTTGGTTACGGGTGAATTAACCAAGCGCCAAGCGTTGTTATTCGCTTGGGGAATCGGTGTTAGCTCGGTCTTATGGCTGGGCTTAGTGGTCAACTGGTTCGCGTCATTACTATCGCTTGCAGCAATCCTGTTTTACGTATTCGTTTACACACTGTTGCTAAAGAGACGAACTCCGCAGAACATCGTGTGGGGCGGCGCAGCTGGCTCCATGCCAGTTCTCATCGGCTGGGCAGCCGTCACTCAGTCGCTTCCGGCTGGAGCCTGGGTACTCTTCCTAATTATTTTCCTCTGGACCCCGCCACATTACTGGCCTCTGTCGATGCGCTATCGAGAAGATTACGCTACCGCTGGTGTACCCATGCTGCCAGTTGTTCGGGGCTCAAAAACTGTTGCGGTTCAGATAATCCTTTACAGCTGGGCGCTAGTGGTGTCAACGCTGATTCTGATTCCTGCCGCAAACATGGGATGGATCTACACTGTTACGGCCGCTGTGAGCGGAGCCTGGTTTATTTTCGAAAGCTACTTGCTGTACAACGAAGGTCTCCGCGGAGTTCCAAAGAATCCCATGCGACTTTTTCACGGAAGTATCACTTATCTCACCGTGCTGTTCATCGCGATTGCGGTAGATCCACTTATTTACATTCCGCTGACTTAGTCACTGGTGAGCTGTTTGAGCTCCTCGAGACGCCGTAGAGACTCGTCTCGCTCAGTTGAGTGATCGACAAGCGGCGACGGGTAACCATGGGCGTATCCATCGATGAGATTCCAGGGTTCATGAACCGCTGACCCTTCAATGTGACGCAACTCAGGAATGTATTTGCGCACATAGTCACCGCTCGGATCAAACTTTAGGCCCTGCAGAACCGGGTTAAAAACTCTGAAATAAGGAGAGGCGTCGGTGCCGCAACCCGCGGTCCATTGCCAACCATGTGCATTTGATGCGGGATCGAAATCGGTAAGGTGCCGCTCAAACCAATCGGCGCCAGCTTGCCACTCGAGGTGAAGATCCTTTACCAAAAACGAGGCGACAATCATGCGTACCCGATTGTGCATCCAACCAGTGGCAAGAAGCTGTCTCATGCCTGCGTCGACCATAGGAAATCCAGTTTGCCCCTGCTGCCACGCGCTGAGTCGAGCTTCCGCGAGTTCGCCGGTGTCATAACGCATTTTTGCGAATTTAGGGTCTAGATAGTCGGTGTAGCTGTGAGGGTGTTGCCACAGAATATCGGCGTAAAACTCTCGCCAAGCGATTTCCTTGCGGAAAACCTCATGTCCAGGTAAGTCACCCAAATCAGCAAGTAGCGTTCTAGGATGAATCTCTCCATAGGACAGCGCATGGCTAAGGTGAGAGGTGCCAGGCAAATCGGCTCGGTTGCGGTCATCTTCGTAACCGGCCAAGGCGCGTTTCTTGAATCGGGACCAGGTTTCTAAAGCAAAAGCCTCTCCGGCACGAACCCTCGCACTGGCCTCTGCAACACTTTGGGGCAGCTGCCGGAATTCATCTAAAACACCCCAGACGTGACCTTTAGCTTGGGCTACGGGACGACCCCAGCCGGCGAGCAGCCAGTTTTTATGGAAGGGCGTGTAGACGCGGTAGAAGGTGCCGTCGGGCTTCTTCACCGTACCCGGAGCAACTGCGTAGTAACTGTCATGGAGTTCCAGAAAAATGCCAACATCTCGTAACGCCAAACCAACCGTATTCTGTTCGGCCACACCTTTTGGATCAAAGGCTCGGGTTGCAAAGACCTTATCGACGCCAAGATTTTTTGCTGCCTTGGCAAAAGATGCAACAGCGCCAGCCGAATCCAGGGCGTGAATTACGTTCAGGCGGCCAGCCATCGATGCGCTTAGGGCACCAACAGAAGCGAGAATTGAGTCTCTCCTGAGCGCGCTCAAACCTTCGAAATGTTCTTCAACCAACAAGCTAAAAGCAAAAACGGTGCGGTCATCCGCTGCCATGGCTGCTTCAATCGCCCTGTTGAGTGCCAGGTTGTCTCCGAGCCGATTGTCGCGACGAAACCAGTAAACGGCTGTCAATCTAAGACGCCCTAGTCGAAAGGAAATTGAAAGTTAGGAGCGACACCAACGCTGATGCTCCAAGCATGTGGATTCCGACCAGTAGCGGTGGAACACCAAGTCGTGCCTGCACAACGCCAACGAGCGCTTGAAAAGCCAATGAGGCAAAGAGTCCAGCCGTTATTTTTGTGGCGAGCGTCCAGGCGCCGTTCTCTGCCCTGACCAAGACAAATAACTGAATGCCCACCAGTGCCATAAGAAGGTACGCGGGGTACGAGTGATAGTGCTGCCAGACTTCTAGATCTAAACCATTTCGCAAGCTCTTGGCGTCGCCCGCGTGAGGACCAGCACCCGTAACGAGGACCCCGATGATGACTGTTATGGCACCGAGTATTGATACAGGCCACGAAAGCCTAAATACGGTCTCTGGTACTACCGCTTGCTCGCGTGGATAGCTTCGCCAAACCAAAAGTGAGGCCGCCGAGATCATAATCGCGCTAACAATGAAGTGCCCTCCAACTAGCCAGGGGTTCAAATTGGTGCGAACGGTAAAGCCGCCCAAAACAATTTGAGCGATGATCCCAAGTGGGAGTCCCAACGCTGGCGCCAGCAATCTTGCCGAACGACGAATGGGGGAGCGCATGACAGCGATAAAAGTAAGAATCGCAATCACTGACAGTAGGCCTGTGAGAGTCCGGTTCGCGTATTCGATGAATCCGTGGATACCCATTTCAGGAGTAGTTGTGAAGGATTCATTGGTGCATTTTGGCCAGGTAGGGCAGCCAAGCCCCGAACCTGTGAGGCGAACTAGGCCACCGGTGACGACGATCAGAATCTGTGAGGCAAGTGACCACCAAACGTATAGCCTCAATCGGTCAGGCGAAAATAAACCCTTGAATAAAGAAGACAGTCTCTTAGCCATTTCTCTCGTCTTTCTTGGCACCGTATATTCCCAGTTTCTGACTTAGTAAGTAGAATTGGGGCATTGCACTGGTTGAACAAAAATCTTGAACCAGGCCATCCCTTCAAGTCTCGCACGGTAACTGTTCACGCCAAAATGTGTACCTTGCCGTTGGGAATGAAGACCACCGGTGCAAGGTTGAGCAATACAGCAGCGGGCTGATACCCGCCCATGTAAACAGGAGGTCCATTCGTGGCAGACACAATCATCGACCGTCCAGAACTGGATTCACTGGGGGTTTACGAGTTCGGCTGGTCCGACCCCGATGCCGCTGGCGCAATCGCAAAGCGCGGAATCAGCGAAGAAGTTGTCCGAAACATCTCCAGCCTCAAGAGCGAGCCCGATTGGATGCTGGAGACCCGACTCAAGGGTTACAAGTACTTCGGTCTAAAACCAATGCCAAGTTGGGGAGCCGACCTAAGCGGCATCGACTTCGACAACATCAAGTACTTTGTTCGCTCAACCGAGAAGCAGGCGACCAGCTGGGAAGACCTGCCAGAAGACATCAAGAACACCTACGAAAAGCTTGGCATTCCCGAGGCGGAGCGGAACCGGCTGGTTGCAGGAGTAGCGGCACAATACGAGTCGTAGGTGGTCTACCACCAGATTCGAGAAGACCTCGAGGCCCAGGGAGTCATTTTCTTGGACACCGACACCGCTCTTAAGGAGCATCCAGAGATTTTCAAAGAGTACTTTGGCACGGTGATTCCAGCGGGAGACAACAAATTCGCCGCTCTAAACACCGCCGTATGGTCTGGTGGCTCTTTTGTTTACGTCCCAAAGGGTGTTCACGTTGAAATCCCTCTGCAGGCCTACTTCAGAATCAACACCGAAAACATGGGGCAGTTCGAACGCACGCTCATCATCGCTGACGAAGATTCTTACGTACACTACATCGAGGGCTGCACTGCCCCCATTTACAACTCGGATTCCCTACACTCGGCTGTCGTGGAGATCATCGTTAAGAAGGGTGCGCGAGTTCGCTACACGACCATCCAAAACTGGTCCAATAACGTCTATAACTTGGTAACCAAACGAGCAATCGCCCACGAGGGCGCAACCATGGAGTGGATCGACGGCAACATCGGCTCCAAGGTAACCATGAAATACCCGGCGGTGATTCTTGCCGGGGAACACGCGCGAGGCGAGACGCTTTCCGTGGCATTCGCTGGTGAGGGTCAGGTGCAGGATGCTGGGGCGAAAATGATTCACCTAGCTCCGCACACTAGTTCCTCAATCATCTCTAAGTCAATCGCACGTGGTGGTGGAAGAACCTCTTACCGAGGCGAAGTGCGCGTGAACCCGGGAGCGCACCACTCTGCCAATACCGTGCGCTGCGACGCACTTTTGGTAGACACAATCAGCCGCTCTGACACCTACCCAACCGTCGATGTTCGGGAAGATGACGTATCCATGGGTCATGAGGCTACGGTGTCTCGAGTCAGCGAAGAGCAGCTCTTCTACCTGATGTCACGTGGAATGCCAGAAGACGAAGCCATGGCCATGATTGTTCGCGGGTTCATCGAACCGATTGCCAAGGAACTTCCCATGGAGTACGCCCTTGAGCTAAACAAACTTATCGAAATGCAAATGGAAGGGGCTGTCGGATAGTGACAACCTCAGTATCGCTGACTCAGGAACCTGGGCAGCACGGATTAGTTGCGCATTCTCACGGCGGCGAAGTCCCAGTCCAAACCAGATCCGAGCGCTTGAAGTCGACTAACGTAACCGACTTTCCAGCTGTGTCTCGGCGAGAGGAACAGTGGCGTTACACAACCAGTGAGCAGCTCGCCGGACTTGACGCGGACTCACTGGCACCGTTTGCCGGTTCGATTTCCGTGAAGCATCCCGAAGAAGTATCTAGCTCTTGGGTAGATTCATCCCACGCCCTAGTGGGCTCTGCCGGAATACCCGAAGACCGACCATCTGCCGCAGCCTGGCAAAGTGCTTCGCGCGCGTTTCTAGTGAACATCCCCAGCGATTCAAAAGAGGATTGCGAAGTGCAACTCTCAGTTGAGAGCGATGACCTAAACCCAAGTGCACTGCACGTAATAATCCATGCAGCCGCTGGGTCTCAGGGGACTGTGATCCTTGATCACAAGGGTGACGCCGTTTTAGCTGAAAATGTCGAAATCATTGTGGGGGATAACGCTAACCTCACTGTGGTTAGCATCCAGGACTGGAATGACCGCTCGGTAAACACCTCGGCACAGTTTGCAAAACTCGGCAGGAATGCCACGCTCAAGCATCTGGTGGTCACCCTAGGCGGTTCGGTAGTTCGTGTCACGCCTTCTGCTCGCTTCTCTGCGCCCGGATCCGAGGTAAACATGCTTGGGCTCTACTTCGCCGACGCCGGACAACATTTAGAGCACCGTTTGTTCGTGGACCACGCAGTGCCTAACTGCAAATCCCGTGTTACTTACAAGGGAGCCCTACAGGGAGATGGCGCTCACACCATTTGGGTGGGCGATGTTCTAATCAGAGCAGCCGCCGAGGGCACAGACACCTATGAACTGAATCGAAACTTGCTGCTCACAGACGGCGCTCGCGCCGACTCGGTTCCAAACCTGGAGATCGAAACCGGTCAAATTCAGGGTGCAGGTCACGCCAGCGCGTCAGGCCGATTCGATGACGACCAGCTGTTCTACCTTCAGGCAAGAGGTATCTCGGAGGGCGACGCACGTCGTCTGGTGGTTCGAGGATTCCTAAATGAAATCATTCAGCAGATTGATAACCCGGAGGTACAAGCCAGACTAACTTTGGCTGTTGAAGCCGAACTAGCAAGGAGCAACAGCTAATGGCCATACGAATTTGCAAGGTAGCCGACATCCCAGTGGGAAAGGCAATTAGGGTCAAGTTGGGGTCAGAGGCTATCGCTATCGTGCACACCAAATCTGGAGCGGTCAAAGCTATCAATGACACTTGTTCTCATGGTGAAATCTCACTCAGTGAAGGATTTGTCGACGGTGACACCATTGAGTGCTGGGCACACGGAGCTAAGTTCTCGCTCGACACCGGAGCGGCACTAAGTCTTCCAGCATTCGAACCCGTTGAGGTTTATCCAGTAATCATCGATGGCGACGAAATCTACCTAGATTACGACCCAGAGTAAAACAGACAGACTTAGGAAGAGAAAGACAACAATGTCGCTACTTGAAATCAAGAACCTGCACGTGACGGTTGAAACCGACCAGGGTACCAAGGAAATCCTTCGCGGAGTTGATCTCACTATCAAGAGTGGAGAAACCCACGCAATCATGGGTCCAAACGGGTCGGGCAAGTCAACGTTGGCTTACTCGATTGCCGGGCATCCCAAGTACACGGTAACCGAGGGAGAGATCCTTCTAGACGGCGAAAACGTGCTTGAGATGAGCGTCGACGAACGAGCTCGTGCGGGTCTCTTCCTTGCCATGCAATACCCGGTAGAAATTCCAGGCGTCAGCGTAAGCAACTTCCTTAGGACCGCAAAGACGGCAATTGCCGGAGAGGCCCCGGCGCTTCGAACCTGGATCAAAGAGGTGCGCACTTCAATGGAAGCCCTCAAGATGGACAACGCCTTCACTGAACGCAACGTCAATGAGGGATTCTCGGGTGGCGAAAAGAAGCGTCACGAAATTCTGCAGATGGAACTATTGAAGCCAAAGTTCGCGGTGCTTGACGAAACCGATTCAGGCCTCGATGTCGACGCTCTGAAGATTGTGTCAGAGGGTGTAAACCGTGCCAAGGCAAACAGCGACCTTGGCGTTCTCCTTATTACCCACTACACCCGAATCCTCAGGTACATTCGCCCAGACTTCGTGCACGTATTCGTGGCTGGCAAGATTGCCGAAGAGGGCGGCCCAGAGCTTGCCGACAGACTCGAGGCAGAGGGTTACGACCGCTACGTAAAGTAAGTCAACGCAAATGAACACAGTTGAACTAGAACCTAAGAAATACGATCAGGTAATCGAAGCCCTGAAGGACGTTATTGACCCCGAAATTGGAGTCAACATCGTTGATCTAGGACTGGTTTACGGCC
The DNA here is from genome assembly GCA_046063415.1 of Micrococcales bacterium. Lineage (GTDB taxonomy): Bacteria > Actinomycetota > Actinomycetes > Actinomycetales > Microbacteriaceae > Rhodoluna. The sequence continues at coordinate 14,833 of JBJTMG010000095.1, read as the reverse complement.
TTGAACAGTCTGCAGAGGACGGAAGCCTTCTAATCAACATGACTCTGACTTCCGCTGGTTGCCCACTTACCGATGTTCTTGAGGAGCAGACTGGTGACGCGTTAGATGGCGTAGTTGAGGCGTTTCGAATCAACTGGGTCTGGATGCCGCCTTGGGGACCCGAAAAAATCACCGAAGATGGCAAAGAGCAGATGCGCGCAATCGGATTTTCAATCTAATAAAAAACCCCGACCATTTTGGTCGGGGTTTTTTACATCCTCTAGCGCTTGACGCGGCTTACCAGTAGCCAGGCCGCAGGTAGTAGGCCAGCCGCTACTGCGAGCTTTCCAAGGTCCCACAGAACGAATGGCGTGAAGCCCCACTCGAGGGTCTGTGCCCAGGATACCCCGTATGACAGCTGAAGCCAGGGGAGACCAAGTGCGTAAATTGCCAGGTTGCCCAAAACGAAAGAACCGACAACCCCCCACACGCTCTTGCTCCAGCCACGCTCTGCGAGGAACCCTACAAGAGCAGAAGCAACGATGAATCCAACTAGGTAACCGAGAGTTGCAGTCAGGTGGCCGGTCTCGTCAAAGAGGCCACTCTTACCTGCGTTGAAGACCCCAAGTCCGGCTGCGCCTGCCAAAAGGTAAACAAACATAGAAAGCGCGGCTCGCGTGCTACCGATAGCGGCTCCAACCAGAAGTACAGCAAAAGTTTGACCGGTGATGGGTACCGGTGTGGTAGCAATGGTCCACTGAGCAGCGAGTGCGGTTAAACCGGTGCCTGCCAAAACTAAAGCCGCATCTGTTACAAGGCTCTTGGGCAAAACGCGGTCGACAATAGTTGGCTTAAGTGCGAGGGTGAGAGACATAGTTGCTCCGACTGTTGGGGGTTATCAAAGGTCCTGAGACGATTGTAGACTAGGGACTTTGCGAGTAGTCGCTTGATTACGTTTTTTATCCTTGGAGCATTTCATGATTGGCGTCCGCGACTTAGAAATTCGTATTGGCGCCCGCGTGCTCATGACCGGCGTGAATTTCCGTGTCGAAAAAGGGGACAAGGTCGGTCTCGTAGGTCGAAATGGCGCTGGTAAAACTACCCTTACCAAGATTTTGGCTGGCGACGGACAGCCCTCGGCAGGCTTCGTGGATAGGTCAGGCGAGATTGGCTACTTGCCTCAGGATCCCAGGAGCGGCGACCCCGAAGAGCTTGCGAGAACCCGGATTCTCAACGCCAGAGGCATGGGTGACATAGTTGCACGGCTAACCAAAGCCTCTGAGGACATGGCAAGCGTAGACGAAGCAGTTTATGAATCTGCCATGAAGCGCTACGCCAAAGCAGAAGAACAGTTCCTTGCAGCTGGTGGCTACGCAGCCGAAGCAGAGGCGGCGGCAATTGCTAGCAATCTGGGTATAAAGGAGCACATCCTCAGTCAGCCGCTAAAGACACTCTCGGGTGGTCAGCGAAGGCGAATCGAACTGGCCAGAATCCTTTTTTCTTCGGCCGATTCCATGCTTCTAGACGAGCCCACAAACCATCTAGATGCTGACTCTGTGGTCTGGTTGCGCGAATTCCTCAAGAACTATCAGGGCGGGCTCATTGTGATCAGCCACGATGTCGAGTTGGTTGAAGAGACCGTAAACCGCGTGTTCTATCTAGACGCCAACCGCACCGTCATCGATGTCTACAACATGGGGTGGAAGAACTATCAGAAGCAGCGCGAAGCCGACGAGGAACGTCGTAAGCGCGAGCGCGCGAATGCCGAAAAGAAAGCAACGACGCTTCAGCTTCAGGCCGCCAAGTTTGGAGCTAAAGCAACAAAGGCTGTTGCAGCTCAGCAAATGGCCAGGCGAGCAGAAAAACTCTTAGCAGGGCTCGAGGATGTTCGTGAAGTCGACAAGGTGGCGAAAATCAAATTCCCAGACCCGGCACCTTGTGGCAAGACACCGCTCATGGCCAGCAATCTGAGCAAGAGTTACGGTTCCCTAGAGATCTTCACGGCGGTTGATCTCGCAATCGACCGCGGTTCGAAGGTGGTCGTTATTGGGCTAAATGGTGCCGGAAAAACTACACTCCTAAGAATGTTAGCTGGACTAGATAAACCCGACACAGGACAGATCGAACCTGGCCATGGACTCAAAATTGGCTACTTTGCCCAGGAACACGAGACGCTTGATGTATCCAAGACGGTCCTTGAGAACATGCAACGAAACGCTCCGCAGCTTACCGATGTAGACGCTCGCAAAGTTTTGGGAAGCTTTCTGTTTTCGGGTGATGACGTGAACAAACCTGCCGGTGTCCTCTCGGGTGGAGAAAAAACTCGTCTTGCTTTGGCTTCACTAGTGGTTTCTTCCGCGAATGTGCTACTCCTGGACGAGCCAACAAACAACCTTGACCCAGCTTCTAGAAACGAAATTTTGAGGGCTCTGGCCGGCTTTACTGGCGCGGTAGTGCTTGTTTCACACGACGTTGGTGCAGTAGAAGCACTGAACCCGGAGAGAGTGCTGATTTTGCCGGATGGAGTAGAGGACCACTGGAATCAGTCTTACGCCGATCTCATTAGCCTCAGCTAGTTTTCTAAAGCCGAGTCCTCAGCTGCGTTATCATCGTCGCCAACCCGCTTGCGTTTTTTTGGAACAAAACTCGGGTCGGTTTGAGCCCTTCTGATCTGCTGTTCCTGACGAATAGCCCAACCCAGAGCCGTGAATGCCATTACTGCAAAGATCACCCATTGAAACGCGTAACTAAGGTGGTTTCCCTCAGTTATGTCTGGTTTAGCAATGGAAGTTGGCATTTCCTTTTGCGGTATCGATTCCGAATCCAATGCAAGGTAAATACCGCTGTAGAACCTGTTATTGGTCAAACCTAGCTGCCGGCGCGCGTCCTTAAGGTCTATCGATGCCAGCTGTCCCTTTGGCGGCTGCTCCCTGTGCAGGTCTGGTTCACCGAGGCGAACCCTTGCCACTACAGTCTGGACAGCAAAGCTTGGCAGGGGAATAGAATCTGGGGTGTCCTGGCGGTTACCGGTAGCCAACCAACCACGATTTACTAAAACCACCATGCCATCGATGGTTTCAAACGGAACCAACTGCTCAAACCCGGGTTGGCCGTTGTAGGGCCGGTTTCTGACGAGCATCGGCTGATTTAAGTAGTGACCCTGAACAGTTACCGGACGATACTCGTTCGCCAAGGGACGAGCACTGTTAGAGAAAACAACTTCTTGGAGATCTACCGGTTGAGAGTTGAAGTTGGAATCAATGCGTTGGATAACGGCGATTACCTCTGCGCGCCTAGAGAGTTGCCAGTTTGCAAGAAACCCGCAGGCAACTGAGAAAACAATGGCAAGGCAAAACCAGGTGAGCCACCTGCGCACGTTACTTGCTTGAGGTTCCAAGAATTCCAACCTCCGACCTCAACAAGAAACCCCTGGAGGATAGGTATTGCGAAAGAAATGAAAAATGCTCCCCACAAGCCAACCACACTTTTTCACGAGCTTCATGGTGAATCCGTGGATTACGCCATACCAGGCTGTGTTCGGCGGGATTCTGGCAGTTGGCCCTGGAACACTTAGCAATCATGACTTTGACTCGGCTGCTCTTTCAAAAGCCGAAGCATCAATAGTGAGTGTAGGAGCAATAGCAGTTGAGTGTTTGCGCTGGTTACCCGACTGGTCGTGGGCGTTCGCAAGCACAACCGCAAAGTATGGAAGCAAAACTGCACCAGCTATAAAAATCCAGACTGCCCAGCCTTGAACAACCACTGCCAAAATAACGCAGATGGAGCGAATCGTCATGGCGATTGCGTATTTAATCATCCGAGACCGGCGCTCCTGCTCGGGAGCAATACCAATGGATGTCACAGTTTGAGGCTTGTTTGCCAAAAAAGACTCCTGATGAGAGGTGAATACGGCTCTGGGCTAGACTTCTAACTGTTTTGAACTAGTTTAGTTTGCACTTGATTCCAAGGTTTAGGGAGCAAATCCAATGTCCGTAGCGCGCACAGTTTTAGTAACTGGTGGTAACCGAGGAATCGGCCGAGCCATAGCGAAGGAGTTCCTAGCTCAGGGACACAGGGTCGCGGTAACCGTTCGAAGTGGCTCGGGACCAGAGGGCGCGCTGAGCGTGGTTGCCGATGTCACTAACGCCGAATCCTTGGATGCCGCTTTCGCAGAAATTGAAGAAAAACTGGGGCCAGTTGAGGTTCTGGTTGCCAACGCCGGTATTACCCGCGACACCCTTCTCATGAGAATGAGCGATCAAGAGTTCGACGAGGTCATCGACACCAACCTGTCAGGAACCTTTCGCGTTCTTAAGCGAGCCACTAAGGGCATGATTAAGGCAAAGTTCGGTCGTGTGATTTTTATCGGCAGTGTAGTTGGCCTTCTTGGAAGTGCTGGACAGGTCAACTACTCAAGTTCTAAGTCGGCGTTGGTGGGCATGGCTCGTTCTGTCACTCGCGAACTGGGCGCACGGGGAATTACGGCAAACGTTGTCGCCCCCGGTTTTATTGACACCGACATGACGGCGGCTCTGCCCGAAGACCAGGTTGCTGAGTACAAGAGAAAGATTCCGGCTGGCCGCTTTGCAAACCCGAGTGAAGTTGCCAAGGTAGTCAGTTGGCTTGCTTCTGATGATGCTTCGTATATTTCAGGCGCTGTCATCCCAGTTGATGGCGGCCTTGGAATGGGCCACTAAAACTTCACAGAACCACGAATCGCGCAGAAACCCCAGAACACCCGGACCGCTAGGAGAACAATGTCAAACCCACTTGCAATTGGATCACTGAATGGAAAAGTTGCTCTGGTAACAGGCTCCTCGCGTGGAATCGGAGCCGACACTCTTGGCTACTTCGCTGAGGCAGGGGCTGCTGTGGTAGTCAACTATCGAAACAAAGAGGCGCGAGCACTCAAAATCGTTGAAGGAATCAAGTCCTCAGGAGGAAAGGCAATTGCGGTCGGCGCTGACCTCACAGACACCGCATCGGTTGCCGCAATGTTCAAAGCTGCCGAGGAAGCCTTCGGAAAGCTGGACATCCTTGTCATGAATGCCTCGGGCGGCATGGAGGCGGGCCTAGGAGATGACTACGCAATGCGCCTAAATCGCGATTCTCAGGTTGCTCTCTTGAAGTCGGCCTTGCCACATCTGAATGACGGAGCCAGAGTAGTGTTTGTCACCAGCCACCAGGCTCACTTCATTAGGACCACTCCGACCATGCCAGAGTACCTGCCGGTGGCTCTTTCGAAGCGCGCTGGCGAAGACGCCCTACGCGAGCTGATTCCCACCCTGGCTGAGAGAGGCATAGGTTTTGTTGTAGTCTCTGGTGACATGATTGAGGGAACTATCACGGCTACGCTCTTGGAGCGGGCAAACCCTGGCGCCATTGAGGCCAGGCGTGAGGGTGCTGGCAAACTTTACAACGTCGGTGAGTTTGCCGCAGAGGTTGCGCTTGCAGCGGTCCAGCCTGTCCCAGCAGACAACACCAGACTCGTGGGGGACACCAGCGACTTTACCGCTGAGTAGCACCTAGAGTCCTAGAACTGGCAAGAGCTCCTCGAGATTTTGCTTCTGCACAACCAGATTTGCGCTTTGCTTTACAACCGGTTTGGCGTTGAAAGCGATGCTCAAGCCTGAAGCAGCCATCATCAACAGGTCGTTTGCGCCATCGCCAACGGCAACTGTCTGCTCCAGACTCACGCCGGAAACCTGTGCCCAAGCCAAGAGGCAGTCGCGTTTTACCGAAGCATCGACAATTTGACCCGTAACACGACCGGTAAGGCGGCCATCGATGATTTCAAGCTCGTTGGCCTGCTTAAAATCTAGTTTCAATTGAGTGGCTAGCGGATCCAAAAGCTGGGTGAAACCGCCACTTACGGCACCAACTAAACCTCCGGCCTCGTGAATTGCCCTGATGAGGGTTCCGACTCCTTGGGTTGGTTTAATCTTGGCTAAAACTTTGTCGAATACGGCTACCGGAAGACCCTCCAGGGTCGAGACGCGCTCAAGAAGACTCTGGGAGAAATCAATTTCTCCCGCCATTGCCCGATCTGTTATCTCTTTAACCTGGGCGCCAGACCCAGCGACATCTGCCAGCAGCTCAATAACTTCGTCCTCGATAAGCGTGGAATCGACATCGAAGACGACTAAAAATTTGGTCACGGAAGTACTGTAAGCCCCTTTGGAACCACAGTTATGCCAGATTCGGTCACAGTGAATCCTCGTGCCAAGTCACGTTCCTTGTCCACACCTACGGCCGCGCCATCGGTGATAATCACGTTCTTGTCCAGAATCGCACGCCTAATAGTGGCATCACGCCCAATTTGAACACCGTCAAGCAACACAGAATCGGTTATCAGTGCCCGCGAACCAACACGAACATTGGGAGAGAGTACGCTTCGCTCAACGATGCCTCCGGTCACAACGACTCCAAGAGAAACTATCGAGTCATTAGTTCGACCCTGATTTCCCTCAGAGTCGTGCACGAACTTTGCGGGAGGAAGATTCACCTGTTGCGTGTGTATCGGCCATTCTGAGTTGTAAAGGTTGAAGATCGGCATCACAGAAATCAAATCCATGTGCGATTCGTAGTAGCTGTCAATTGTTCCGACATCGCGCCAGTAGGCGTGATCACGATCAGTAGAGCCGGGAATCTCGTTGAAGGTGAAGTCGTAAACACCCGCGTCATGTTTACTAACCATGTACGGAACTATGTCTCCACCCATGTCATGGTTCGAGTTTTCAAGCAATCCATCGTGCTCGATTGCCTCAACCAGAGCCTTTGCGCTAAAGACATAGTTACCCATGGAGGCCAAAACCTCATTTGGCGAATCGGGTAGACCTTTTGGATCACTAGGCTTCTCGCGGAAGGCGGCTATCTTGGTGGGATCCTTAGCGTCAACCTCGATAACACCGAACTGGTTGGCAAGCGCCATTGGCTGACGGATTGCGGCTACGGTTACACCCCGGCCAGATTTAATGTGCTCGGCAATCATTTGCTCAAAATCCATGCGGTAGATGTGATCTGCACCAACAACCACGACAATGTCTGGATTCTCATCACCCAGCAGGTTCATACTCTGAAGGATCGCATCCGCGCTACCGCTAAACAAGCGCTTACCAAGGCGTTGCTGGGCCGGTACGGACGCTACATATGAACCGAGCAGGGGAGACATGCGCCAAAGCATTGAAATGTGGCGATCCAGTGAGTGCGATTTGTACTGAGTCAGAACAACGATTCTTCGCAATCCGGAGTTGATTAGGTTGGATAGCGCAAAGTCGATAAGACGATAGCTACCACCGAATGGAACCGCGGGTTTGGCGCGATCTGCAGTTAGCGGCATCAAACGTTTGCCCTCGCCCCCGGCGAGAACCATTCCAAAAATACGTGGCGCACTCATATCTGGAATGTTATTGCCTTTTCCTAGCACCCACTAACATGGCGTCATGAGAGTAGACCTGGTAACCAAGGAGTATCCACCATTCATCTACGGCGGTGCGGGTGTTCATGTCGCGGAATTGGTGAAGGTACTGCGCAAACACATCGATGTTCAGGTACGTGCCTTTGGCGAAGACCGTAATGAAACCGATACAAAGGCCTATCGCCACAGTGTGGAATTTCAGGGTGCGAATCCCGCTCTACAGACAATGGCAACCAACCTCGAAATGGTCTCAGACATTGCAGGGGCCGATCTAGTTCACTCCCACACTTGGTATGCCAACTTTGCGGGGCAGGTTGCAGGAACGTTGCACGGTATCCCTCACCTGATAACCGCCCACAGTCTTGAACCACTAAGGCCCTGGAAGGAAGAACAACTCGGAGGCGGGTACCGCCTTTCGTCTTGGGTGGAACGCACCGCATATGAGGCCGCTACGGGCATTATTGCCGTGAGCGCGGGCATGCGAAATGACATTTTGCGCGCTTACCCCCAAATCGACCCAGCCAAAGTTTCAGTAGTACACAACGGTATTGACCTTGACGCTTTTCAGGCCGCGGATAATCCGGATTTAGTTCGCGCAAACGGAGTCGACCCGGATAAGCGAAGCGTTGTTTTTGTTGGCCGAATCACTCAACAGAAGGGACTGCCTTACCTTCTTAAGGCGGCACGGGAACTTCCCTCCGATGTCCAGCTGGTTCTTTGCGCTGGTGCACCTGACACTCCAGAAATTCTTCAGACAGTCACCGATCTGGTGGCAGATTTGAGGGCCGTGCGGGACAACGTGATCTGGGTTGAAAAGCACCTGAGTAGGGCGGAACTTATTGCCATGCTCTCGGCGGCAACAGTGTTCGCCTGTCCGAGCATTTACGAGCCACTGGGAATAGTGAACCTAGAAGCCATGGCATGCGGCACCCCCGTGGTTGCAACCGCCACGGGCGGAATACCAGAGGTGGTAGCTCATGAGGAAACCGGTTTACTCGTTCCGATCGAGCAGGTTCTAGACGGATCTGGAAAACCACTAGATGAAAAGAAGTTCGTTTCCGACCTTGCAGAAGCACTCAATACCGCTCTCGACCACCGTGACTTAGCGACCTTTGGAGCAGCCGGGCGACGACGCGTTGAGGGTCATTTCAGTTGGGATTCCATTGCTGCGACAACCATCGAGGTCTACAAAAATGCCATTGAGGGTCGCTAAGGACTAACAGTCAAGCAATCATTTAGGCTCTAAGCATGGCCCAAGTTATCAATCTGCAAAACGTTTCGGTAATCCGCGAACAAGCACAAATTCTCACCGACATCAATTGGCAGGTTGAAGACGACCAGCGCTGGGTCATAATCGGTCCAAACGGCGCTGGAAAGACCAGCCTGCTTCGAGTAATTTCATCCCAGCTGCACCCAACTCACGGAAGTGCTCAGATCCTGGGGCAGCAGTTAGGCGAAATAAACGTCTTCGAACTAAGAACACGCATTGGTTTTGCCTCTACAGCGGTAATGGCCCACATACCCAACAGCGAAAAGGTTCTGGATGTGGTCATGACAGCTAGCTACGGAATCACCGGTCGTTGGAACGAGCGCTATGAAGACATCGATGAGCGCCGTGCCCGAAGAGTACTGTCGGAGTGGGCCCTGGGGGAGTTTGCTGACCGCGCCTACGGAACCCTCAGTGATGGCGAGCGAAAGCGCACTCAGATAGCACGCGCAGTCATGCCAGACCCCGAACTTCTTTTATTGGATGAACCAGTCGCAAGTCTAGATTTAGCGGCACGTGAGCAAACTATTCATCTGCTTGGTCAGTACGCCCAATCGCCAGCCGCTCCTGCCATGGTAATGGTTACCCACCATTTGGAGGAGATCCCCACGGGGTTCACACACGCACTAATAATCAGCGATGGAATGGTTTTCGCAGCGGGTGAAATCGGCACAACTCTAACGACTGAAAAGGTCTCAGAAGCTTTCGGAATGTCACTTCAAATCGACACAGTGGACGGGCGTTACCGCGCTAGAATCCGATAACGCGCCCTGTCGAATCTGGCATTCAGGTTCGCCATCTGGTATAGTTTCACCTTGGTGCTTATCGCACAAACCCCAAAGTTTTCCAACAACATTAGGAAGTTTCGTCATGAAGACAGACATTCACCCAAAGTACGAGCCGATTGTGTTCCGCGACCTGGCATCGGGTGTAGCGTTTTTGACTCGTTCGACCGTTACCAGCAACAAGACCATCGAATGGGAAGACGGAAACACCTACCCAGTCTTCGACGTTGAAATCTCTTCAGCTTCACACCCGTTCTACACCGGTAAGCAGCGCATCATGGATGCCGCGGGTCGCGTGGAGCGCTTCAACGCACGCTACAAGGGCTTCGGCGCCTAAAGCAAGCTTCAGTCGCTGGGCTTCGGCACCTAAAGTAATAGAAACTTAATAGAAAGAAACCCCCCGAGTTAGTTCGGGGGGTTTCTTTATTCCTAAACGTTTCGGATAGGCCAGCCTCGGTCCAACGTGAAATCTGGTGTTGTACGCCTTCTAAAGGCTTCATAGTTTGCGTCGAGTTCAAGGCACCACTGCACTTGCGCCGAGTGCAAAACGTCGAGTGAATCAGGTAGTTTTCCCGCAAACTTTCGGGCTATTGCTTGCATAACACGGCCGGCTGCCACAGCGTCTGCGGTTGCATTGTGTGCATCACTGAGCTGTACACCGTAATGCTGAGCAACAAATTCCAGGTTTCGCTTTCCGCCTCTGTAGCGATCCACCCAGCGGTCAATTAGGTACGGATCCAGAACAGGTGAGGGGTTATCGAGTGGTTCAAGTCCATGCCGCAGCGCCTCGTAGTGCAAAATCGTGAAATCGTAAGGGGCGTTGTAGGCCACCACCGGTATACCCGAGTTGAGGTAAGCCCGGAGCACCTCGAGGAGTTCAGAGACAACCTGTTTTGCTGGCTTACCGTGCTCGACGGCCATTGCTGTTGAAACGCCATGGACATTAGTGGCAACCAGAGGTATCTCGATACCCGGATCAGCGAGCCACTCTTCTTGCGAACCAATCATGGCGCCAGAAGAGTCGATTTCGACTGCGCAGGCAGTGACTATTCGGGCTTCCCTAAGGTCAAGACCAGTAGTTTCTAGGTCAAAAACCGCTAACTTGGATGCCCAAGCCGGTAAAGCTGCGTCAAAATCAAATGAGAGTTGGCTATCGTTCACGCACTCAGGCTAGTGCGACTGGCTGACAATTCGGTTTAGGCGCACAAACCAACTGACCTAGCCACCTCAAGTGCCGCATCTGGCTGATTAAGCGAGAAGATGTGCAAACCCGGCGCGCCCGATGCAAGAAGTTTTCTTCCAAGCTCAATCGTGAACTCCATGCCAATTCTTCTTGCCTCGAGTTCGTTGGCTTCTTCCAAGCTTGCAACAAGTTGGTTAGGCACTGCCGCTCCCGACAATGTGGCCATTCGCAGCACCTGCTTAGCATTCGAAATGGGCATAATTCCCGGAATGATTGGAAAATCTACTTGCTCTGCAGAGCCAAACTTCAGCAACGACTGATAGTGGCTTACGTCAAAGAAGAGCTGGGTTATTGCGTATTTTGCTCCCGCGGCTTGCTTGAGTTTGAGCACACTTGCGTCCTGAGTCATCGATGTTGACTCCGGGTGTCCTTCTGGGAAAGCTGCAACTCCGATTTCCAGGCCACTCTGCGAGGCGGCGAGAGTCACCAACTCAAGCGCACTCCTGAGTTCGCCCTTTGAAAGAGCCTCTGGGTCATCCTTTGGTGGGTCACCCCTAAGGGCGAGGATTGAACGGACACCCACCGATTCGAAGTGCTTGAGGACTTCGATGGTTCCAGCTTTAGATGCCCCTACACAAGTTAGGTGTCCGATAGTGAGAACATCAGATGCCATTCGGTCAACAACCGCTATTGATTTTTCTCTGTTGGACCCGCCAGCTCCATAGGTGACGGATACAAAATCTGGTTCTACATCCTGCAAAATCTCAAAGGTTCTCCAGAGCGAAGACTCGGACTGCTGGTCCTTGGGTGGGAAAAACTCGAACGAAAGCGTCTTTTGCCCGTTTGACTGGCGCTGGGAAACCGCCTGCTCAACAGTTTGAAAGGGGAGTGAGCTGGGGGAACGTAGCAGTCCGTAATCTGGCATCCGACAAGTTTAACCTGACAGGTAAACTCGTTACGTATGTTTACGCCTCGCTCCCAAGCCCTCATTGAAGCCATCCGTTCACGCGTTGTAGTTGCCGATGGCGCTATGGGAACCATGATTCAAGAAGCGAGACCTAGCCTTGCGGATTTTGAGGGTCACGAGGGCTGCAACGAAGTCTTGAATGTCACGAGGCCCGATATCATTTCTCGTATCCATGCCCAGTACCTGAAGTCCGGCTCCGAGGCAATTGAGACCAACACGTTTGGTTCCAATTTTGCCAATCTCGCGGAGTATGGCATCGAGGATCGGATCGAGGAGTTGAGTTTTGCCGGAGCGGAAATCGCAAGACAAATCGCCGGCGATTTTGAGACTCTTGGAAGCTATCGATGGGTGCTCGGTTCGGTTGGACCCGGAACAAAGCTGCCAAGTCTAGGCCACGCCACCTACGCCTTGTTACGCGACTCGTATCAAGCGCAGGTGCGCGGCATGATTCGAGGTGGAATCGATGCCGTTCTGATTGAGACCAGCCAGGATCTTTTGCAGGCAAAGAGCGCGGTGGTTGGCGCAAAGAGAGCCATGAAGGAACTCGACACTTTCGTGCCAATCCTGGTTTCAGTGACTATTGAAACAACCGGCACCATGCTCATGGGTTCGGAAATCGGTGCAGCCCTCACCACGCTAAGCGCTCTAGGTGTTGACGCGATTGGGTTGAACTGTGCAACCGGTCCTGCCGAAATGAGCGAACACCTAAGGTACCTATCTAAGTTTTCCGAGCTCCCGCTGGTGGTTATGCCAAACGCCGGACTTCCGGTCCTGGGGCCTCATGGAGCCCATTACCCACTTACCCCGAGTGAACTCGCGACTGCTCAACTTCAGTTTGTAAGAGACTACGGCGCAGGACTTGTTGGAGGTTGCTGCGGTACGACGCCCGCCCACATTGCCGAACTGGCTAGAACCATAACTGGTGTAAAACCCAATCGCCCGCAAGCTTTGGACGAACCAGGTCTTGCCAGCCTTTACCAGCACCAGCCCTTTGACCAGACCATGACTTACCTTTCCATTGGTGAACGAACCAACGCCAACTGCTCCAAGGCTTTCCGAGAGGCGCTACTTGCTGAAAACTGGGACGAATGTCTCGAGATCGCAAAGAGCCAAACTCGAGAAGGTGCTCATTTCCTGGACGTCTGCGTCGACTACGTTGGACGCGATGGCGTAAAGGACGCCCGCGAACTGGTTTCTAGGCTCGCTACGGCAACGACGCTACCGCTTGTTTTGGACTCAACCGAGCCCGCCGTTTTGGAGGCTGGCCTGGAGTGCATCGGCGGACGAGCCATGGTGAACTCTGTGAACTATGAGGACGGCGATGGACCGGGCTCGCGTTTTGCCCGAATCATGCCTATCGTCAAAGAGCACGGTGCCGCAGTTGTTGCTCTGACCATCGATGAATCGGGTCAAGCCAGAACCGCCGAGACCAAGTTCGCCATCGCAAAGAGACTTATTGAAGACCTCACCCAAAACTGGGGCATGCGCCTTGTTGACATCACGGTTGACACGCTGACCTTTCCTATCGCCACAGGACAAGACGAGACGAGACGCGATGGCATTGAGACCATCGAGGCAATTAGGAGACTAAACGAGGCTTACCCGGGCGTCCAAAGCACCCTGGGAATATCCAACATTTCATTTGGGCTGTCTCCCGCGGCTCGTCACGTCTTGAATTCGGTGTTTTTACACGAATGCCTCAATGCGGGCCTAACCTCGGCAATTGTTCATGCCGCCAGAATCATGCCGCTCAATCAAATTCCAGCAGAGCAGTTGAGTGCCGCACTGGATCTCATTTACGACAGGCGAACCTACGACGCCCAAGGCAACGTTACGTTTGACCCCTTGACTCGCTTCCTTGATGTTTTTAGCGGAGTAGACAGTGCTTCGGCACGCAAAACCCGCGCTCAGGAGTTAGCTGCGATGCCGCTCCACCAGAGGCTGGAACAGCGAATCATCGATGGCGAGAAAAAGGGTCTAGAGCCAGATCTTGACGAAGCGCTGTCCTCTGGAAAAACTGCTCTGGAGATAATCAACGATCACTTGTTGAAAGGCATGCAGGTTGTTGGCGATCTCTTTGGAAAAGGTGAGATGCAGTTACCTTTCGTTCTGCAATCTGCTGAGGTCATGAAGAGCGCAGTTGCGCATCTAGAGCCTCACATCGAAAAGACCGCCGACAGCGGTAAAGGTCGTATTCTTCTGGCAACCGTTAGGGGAGACGTCCACGATATTGGCAAGAATCTAGTTGACATTATTCTCAGCAACAACGGATTCGAGACAGTGAACCTTGGTATCAAGCAGCCAATCAGCGAGATACTCAGGGCAGCCGAAGAAAATGCTGTTGACGTCATTGGTATGTCGGGCCTCTTGGTCAAATCAACCCAAATAATGCGCGAAAACCTAGAGGAAATGAACCTTCGCGGGGTGGCAGACAAGTGGCCCGTTATTTTGGGCGGTGCGGCATTGACCAGGAGCTTTGTAGAACAAGACTTGGCCGAGATTTACCAGGGTCAGGTGAGATACGCCCGCGATGCATTCGAGGGACTAAAACTCATGGACGCCCTGGTCAAAATCAAGCGCGGCGATGACTCGGTAACCCTGCCCCCACTCAAAAAGCGCGTTGTTCAGCCAAAAAACCTGCTAGTTCGAACCGTTCCGGACCTAATTCCGGATCGTAGCGATGTTTCAGCCGCCAACGAAGTTCCAGCTCCACCGTTTTGGGGTACCCGAGTTGTGAAGGGAATTGCGCTTAGGGACTATGCCTCGTTCCTTGATGAACGAGCGACATTTATGGGCCAGTGGGGGCTCAAGCCTTCGCGGGCTCAAGATGGAGCGAGTTACGAGGAACTTGTGGAAACCGAAGGGCGACCAAGACTTCGATCTTGGCTCGAACGAATTCAGACTGAGGGTTGGCTGGAAGCCGCCGTGGTTTACGGGTATTTTCCAGCGGTTTCGGATGGAAACGATTTGGTTATCCTGCACCACGGTCCTGAGAATTCAAGTGATGGCGGGTCAGGCGGTGTACCTGGCACCGAGCGCCTCAGGTTTACGTTCCCCAGACAAGCACGTGATCGTCACCTCTGCCTGAGTGATTTCGTAAAGAGCAAAGAGTCTGGCGAAATCGACGTTGTACCATTCCAACTGGTCACCATGGGGAACAGGGTGAGCGAAGCGGCAAACGAACTCTACGCGGCGAATAACTACCGTGACTACCTGGAGTTGCATGGACTTTCAG
>JBJTMG010000094.1:0-15680 GCA_046063415.1 Micrococcales bacterium | reverse complement strand
CCGAAGCAGTCGTCTACGCCGGCACCGGCCGCTAACCAGAAGGGCACTCAAAATGAGCAAGAAGCCAAACCTCGCACTTGTCGGCGCAACCGGAGCCGTTGGCACCGTGATGATCGATATCATCAACAATCGCCCAAACATCTGGGGCGAGATCCGTCTGATTGCCTCGGCTCGTTCTGCCGGCAAGAAGATCACGGTTCACGGCCAGGAGTTAACCGTGGTTGCTCTGGCACCAGAGGCTTTTGACGGCATTGACATTGCCATGTTCGACGTGCCTGACGAGGTCAGCGAGGTCTGGGCTCCAATTGCCGCCGAGCGCGGCGCCGTTGCCGTTGACAACTCGGCGGCTTTCCGCATGAACGACCAGGTTCCGCTTGTTGTGCCAGAGGTCAACCCAGAGCAGGCCAAGAACCGCCCGCTTGGTATCATCGCCAACCCGAACTGCACCACCCTGACCATGATGGCGGCTATGGGTGCGCTCCACCGCAAGTGGACTCTAAAGGAACTTGTGGTCTCCAGCTACCAGGCTGTCTCTGGAGCCGGTGCAGTGGGCATCGATGAACTCGCCAAAGAGCTTGCCGTGGTTGGAACCAACCCGACCCTGGGCACCCAGACCAACGATGTCCGCGCTGCGCTCGCCGCTGCCGGCAACGACCTATCCGATTCCCCCTGGGCACACCCTATTGCGCTGAACGTCATTCCAATGGCGGGCTCGCTTAAGGCTGGCGGCCACAGCAGCGAGGAGATGAAGGTTCGCGACGAATCCCGCAAGATTCTTGGCATTAGCGACCTAAAGGTTGCGGCCAGCTGTGTTCGCGTTCCAGTTCAGGTTGCCCACTCGCTGACTGTTCACGCCACCTTTGCAAACGACCTGACGGTTGACGAGGTTCGCGCCGAACTTGAGAAGCAGCCAACGGTGGTTGTTCAAGACGATCCAGCCAACGGCGTTTACCCAACCCCAAGTGCGGTTGCAGGTCAGGACCCAACCTTCGTTGGCCGCATTCGCCAGTCGCTTGATTTCCCAAACAGCATCGACATGTTTGTGGTGGGAGACAACCTACGCAAGGGCGCCGCTCTAAACACCTACGAAATCGCCGAACTGGTTGCCAAAGAGTTCTAAAGCGCCAAAACGACTCTGGCGTGTTTGGGCGCTACCTAACCAATGGCCAGCCGAGGGAGTATTAGCCTAAAGCCATGCGCAAAGTTTTTCTTGCCGTAGCGGGGTTGGCACTTGTTCTGAGTGCCTCTGCTTGTGCGCCTAGCCAGTCTCCAGAGCCAACCGATTCACAGTCTCAGGGAGCAATGCCAACCATTGATCCTTCGCTAATTCCCACCGCAGCTCCTGCCTCGGTCATTGAAGTTGACCCGGCAAACTTCTTGACCCAATACGGCGATTACCTTTTCCGGGTGGGCCAAGGTCCAACCTGGTGTTCAATCAGCCCGTCTTTTGGTTACACAATCTGTGAGCAGAACGAGGTTGCGGCGCAGTACGCCACAATTCCGGTTCCCGACACCTGTGACTACAGCTTTGGTTTCCAGGTTCGACTTTGGGGTACCAAACCCACCGATGGCCCCGCCGCCGAGTTCCCCTGCTCGGGAGGTGCCTTCGCGGATCCTGCCGGCGCCGCAACCCTTGAAAACGGCCAGCGTATTACCGTTGCCCCCTATGACTGCTGGGTACAAGACGTCACCGCTCGCTGCGAAAACGAGTCGGGCGACTACATAGTGCTTGGCCCTAAGGCCTGGGCTTTGGGCAACAGCTAGTTCTTAGCCACCAACGTCAGCAAGCGCACCTCAGGTGGACACGCAAATCTGACCGGGGCAAATATGGAATGCCCCAGCCCAGCACAAACCTGAAGCCACAGCTGGTTACCATTGCGACTCCAACTCGACAGCCCCTTAGCAGCCTTGGTTGGCAAATCACAGTTGGTGGTTAGCGCCCCGTACCCGGGAATGCAAACCTGACCTCCGTGGGTGTGACCTGCAAAAAGCAGTTTTACGCCAGCGTCATTCATGGCATCGATAACCGCCAGGTAGGGCGCGTGACTCACGCCAATGAGAGCACCGGAGCCAATACTCTCCAGGTCGCTAAGACCGTCGTGGTGGTCATCGATGCCCACAAAATCTAGCCGGGTCCCATTAACCGTTAGCTCACAGCTTGCATTATTTAGGTTCAACCAACCGGCCGCTTCAAAGGCGCCGGTAAGTTTTTCAGTTTCCAGACGCACCTGAGACTTTCGCTCTGAGGGCTTGGCAAGGTACCCAAAGGGATTGCGAAATTTAGGCGCAAAGTAGTCGTTTGAACCGTTCACAAACACTCCGGGTTTCCCCAGAAGCCCTTGCATTGCCCTAAGTGTTGGCTCGATGGCATTAAGGTGCCCAAGGTTGTCGCCGGTATCAACCACAAGATCGAAATCCACGGTGTCGGCTAGCCGCGAAATGAATCGCAGCTTGCGGCCTTGCCAAGGGGCAATGTGAAAGTCGCTCACGTGAAGAACGCGAATGGGTTCGCTACCGGCGGGTAAAACATCGATGGCCTGTTGCTCAACCACCACGCGGAACCACTGTCGTTCAATGAAGATGCCCCAGATTGCGGCAGCCAAACCCAGCGCCATAAGCGCAATCACCATGCCCACTGGCCACCAAAGCCAGTCCTGCACTATGGCCCGCTACTGATTATGAGGAGAATGGCACCGGCTCCATCGGCCTGAGTTCCCGCTGGTGGGTCGGTGGCTACCACAAATCCCTTTGGCACGGTGGCGGACTTTACAAAGAACTGCGCCTGCGATGCCTGTGGTTCACTCACCGCGGCAAAACCAGCCTGCAAGAGTTGAGCCTTTGCCGCCTCAACCGATAGGCCGCTCACGTTTGGAACCGGAGTTTGGCCTCCACGGCTCACATAAATGTGAACCTGCGTTCCGCGGGGAATGGCCTTGGTTGCGCTTGGAGTTGTGTAGGCGACGGTTCCAGCCGGGCGGGCCGAGGCCACGGTTTTGACGATTACCTTGGCGTTTAGGTCTGCGGCAATGATGTTCTGCATTGCAGCATCTGGAGTCTGACCGCCCACGTTTGGCACAGTCACGTAGGTAGCGTCAATCATGGTCTGGGGCGGAACATCCAGCTTGCCGGGTACGTACAACTTATTGGCGGTCTTCATGATCGTTCGCCAAATGTCGTGGCGCACAGTGTTGGCCGCTTTTTTATTCAGTTTGAGACCACCGAGCGACTTTGCCCCGACTACGTTTCCTACCCAGGTTGCTGTACCAACGGTAGATGAGAAACCCGTCATCCAGGTGTGAACACCCGAGTCGGTGGTTCCTGTCTTACCCGCCAGTTCAACGCCATCGCCAGTGTTGGAAGCGGCTGCGGTTCCACCCTGAATTACTGCGCGCATGGCGTAGGTCATTCCGGCGGCTACCTCTGGAGTGACTGCCGGCGTACAGGTAGAGGTTGGGGTAGCTAGAACTTCTTTGGAAGATCGCACGACAACCTTGTCAATTGCAATGGGAGTGCAGAAAACGCCGTGGTTGGCTATTCCCGCAACGGCCGCGGCCATAGACAGTGGCGAAATCTCGTTGATTCCAAGAATGGATGAGGGGTAGTACACCAGTTCACCGCCGTCGGCTCGGTGAACGCCAAACTTACTTGCCATATCCCGGATATCGCAAAGGTCCAGCTGCGAGGCCATCGATGCGTATGCGGTGTTTACCGACAGAGCGGTTGCTTTGACAACGGTAAGGTCCTCGGGTTCCTTGGTGATGTTGTTTGGCTTCCAAGGGGTGTTCAGCACTCCGCAGCGAGCCGAGAAATCGCTGGCCTCCCAGGCTCGGACTCGACCATCAACGTGGTCCATGAGTTTCTTTCCAGCCGTCAACCAGGCGGCAAGAGTGAAGAGCTTGTAGGTGGATCCGCTTTGGAAGCCCGACGAACCTCCGTAGGCCTTATCGGTTGCGTAGTTCACAGCGGTGTGCCCCGGAGGCGGATTCTGGGTTTGGTCAAAGATTCGGTTTTCGGCCATGGCCAAGATTCGACCGGTTCCAACCTGTACGGAAACCGAAGCCGATCCAATCTGGCTTGGGTCACTGGGCGGCGCCCAGGTCTTGGTTGCCTTGTCTGCAACTTTCTGCAGGTCTAGGTCAATGGTCGTGTAAATCTCAAGTCCACCGCGCTTCAGTAGCTTCTCGCGGTCTTGCTGAGTCGGCCCAAATTCCTGACCATTTCTAATGGTCCAAACCACATAGTCGCAGAAGAACGCCGTGGTCTGATCGGCTTCACAACCACTGGGGGATTGCGTGATTTTGGTCACGATAGGCGAGGCCTTTGCCCTGTCAGCCGCCGCCTGGCTGATGTAACCAGCCTGCGCCATGTTGTCAATCACGTAGTCGCGGCGGCTCTTAGCGCGCTCAAGGTTTGCAGGGTCGTCTGGTTTGTAGTCATTCGGCGACTTGAGCATTCCAGCCAGCAACGCCGCTTCGGGGATGTTGAGTTGCGATGCATGCTTGCCAAAGTAGTAGTTGGCCGCGGCTTCGATTCCGTTGATCTGATTGCCAAAGAAGGCCAGGTTCAGATATCCAGCCAGAATGTCTTTTTTGGTTGAGATCTTTTCTAGGGCAATGGCCAGGCGAATTTCTTTGAGTTTTCTATCTAGACCCGCAAGACCACCCTGGATGGCTGCGGCCTGAGCCTCTTTGTCACCACTTGCAACCGCGGCCGCAACAAGACTGTTTTTGACGTACTGCATTGTGATTGTGGAACCACCGGGGCCATTACCCGCAGATGCCACGTTGGTGAGGGTGGCTCGTAGTAGCGATACCCAGTCCACTCCCGCATGCTGGTAAAACCGTGGATCTTCGGTTGAAATAACCGCGTTCACCACGTTCTTGGACATCTGCTCGAAAGGAATGGAAATGCGGTTTTCGTCGTAGAAAGTCGCAACCTTAACCTGCTGCCCATTTTTCATTGCATAAATGGTGGAAGCATCAGAAGCGTTTACGGGCTTAATGTAGTCAGGGAGATTCTCAAAGACCGCTACACCGGTAGTTGCTGCAAATGCGCCAATGGTGATTGCAGGGGCAAGCAGAGCAGTGCCCAAAATGCCGGCAACCGCACTCAAGGAAACTAGTTTGAGAACGCTGCCGAACCCGCCGGATTGTCTGTCGCGCATAGACTCTAGGTTACCCGAATACCTGAAAGGACCCTGCAAAATGACAAAGTGGGAGTACATCACAACGCCGCTCATGATCCACAACACCACCGCGATTTTGAACAACTGGGGGTCTCAGGGTTGGGAGCTGGTGCAGATTGTCACCGGACCCGAAGGTGGGCTAGTGGCGTACCTAAAGCGTCCAGTAGGAGATAACTAATGTCGCTTATCGAAGCTCGCCTGGCCGAACTTGGATCGCCGCTTCCCGAGGTGGCCAAACCGGTAGCTGCCTATGTTCCATCGATGGTCTCTGGCAACCTTGTCTTCACAGCCGGGCAGTTGCCGTTCGTTAATGGCGCTCTGCCAGTTGCGGGCAAGGTCGGCGAAACCATTGGCTTGGTTGACCCGGCAACCGCCAAGACTTTGGCCCGGCAAGCGGCGCTCAACGCGCTGGCAGCGGTGAAACTTGCGATTGGCGACCTAGACCGAGTAACCCGAATCGTCAAGGTCGTTGGCTTCGTGTCATCGGTGCCGGAATTCAGTGGTCAGCCTGGCGTCATTAACGGGGCAAGCGAATTCCTGGTTGAAGTATTTGGTGACCGCGGAATTCACGCTCGCAGCGCTGTTGGTGTTGCCGTACTTCCACTGGACTCGGCCGTTGAGGTCGAGTTGATTGCTGAGTTCGAGTAACCGTTCTTCGCTAGGAACGCTATTCGCTAGGAACGTTAGTCGCTCGCGCCGGCCGCAATCTTGCTGCTGATAATTCCCATAATCGAAGTATCGGCAAGGGTTGTGGTGTCACCAACGGCGCGGTTTTCGGCCACGTCACGCAACAACCTGCGCATGATTTTGCCCGAGCGAGTCTTTGGTAGTTCTGGCACAACCATGATTTGGCGAGGCTTGGCGATTGGCCCAATCTCCTTGGCCACGTGGTCTCGCAGGACCTTGCTCACCTGCTCATCGTCAGTGATCTCGTCTTTGAACTCGCTGCGCAAAATCACAAATGCCACAATTGCCTGCCCAGTGAGATCATCGCTGGCACCAACCACGGCAGCTTCGGCCACCCAGTGATGCGCAACCAGAGCGGATTCAAGTTCAGCGGTTGACAGGCGGTGGCCCGAAACGTTCATAACGTCATCGACTCGGCCCAGCACCCAAAGGTCACCATCTTCATCGAGTTTGGCGCCATCACCGGCAAAGTACTTGCCGTCAAACCTGCCCCAGTAGGTCTCCTTGTAACGCTCTGGGTCCTTCCAAATGCCGCGAAGCATCGATGGCCACGGCTCGGTGATTGTGAGGTAACCACCATGCCCCTGACCTACCGGCTTGCCCTCGTCATCGATGACCGCCATGTTGATTCCAGGAAGCGCCAACTGAGCGGAGCCCGGCTTTAGGGTGGTTACTCCCGGCAGCGGCGAGATCATGATTGCGCCGGTTTCGGTCTGCCACCAGGTGTCTACAATCGGGCAGCGGCCGCCACCGATTACATGGCGATACCAGACCCAGGCCTCTGGGTTGATTGGTTCACCCACCGAGCCAAGAACCCGGAGCGAGCTAAGGTCGAATTGGTCTGGAATCTCGTGTCCCAGCTTCATGAATGAGCGAATCGCGGTGGGTGCCGTGTACAGGATTGTCACGTGGTACTTCTGAATGATCTCCCACCAGCGGCCGGGGTGCGGAGCGTCTGGGGTTCCTTCGTAGAGCACCTGCGTTGCGCCGTTTGCCAGCGGCCCGTAGGCAACGTAGCTGTGTCCCGTAATCCAACCCACGTCCGCGGTACACCAGTAAATGTCTGTCTCGGGGTGCAGGTCAAAGACGTTTCGGTGGGTGTAGCTGGCTTGGGTAAGGTATCCGCCGCTGGTGTGCAAAATACCCTTTGGCTTTCCAGTGGTTCCCGAGGTGTAAAGGATAAACAGTGGGTTCTCGGCATCAAACGCCTGAGCCTCATGCTCCTGAGGCGCCTCTGACATCACGTGGTGCCACCAGAGGTCTTTGTCGCTCCAGTCGATCTTTTGCTTGGTGCGCTCAACCACTACGACGTTTTCCACCGATGGGCACTTGCCATCGCTGAGCGCATCATCAACCGCTGGCTTCAGCGCGGTTGCTTTGCCTTTTCTAAAGCCACCGTCTGCTGTGACAACCAACTTGGCGTCGGCATCGCCAATTCGGGTTGCAAGTGCGTCTGCGCTGAAACCGCCGAAAATCACTGTGTGAATGGCACCCAGTCTGGCAACCGCAAGCATCGAAATAATCGCCTCGGGAATCATGGGCAGATAAATGGCAACTACATCGCCCTGACCAACGCCGAGTTTCGCAAAGGCGTTGGCTGCCTTTTTCACTGCCGTGGTGAGCTGGTCGTAGGTGTAAGTCGCGGTGTCGCCCGGCTCGCCTTCAAACAGCAGTGCGACTCGGTCACCGTGACCAGCTAGCACGTGGCGGTCTAGGCAGTTGAAGGCGACGTTTAGCTTGCCGTCTCCGAACCACTTGGCAAATGGGGCATCCGACCAGTCCAAGGTTTTGGTGAACGGCTGCTCCCAGTAAAGTTCGTTGGCCTGCTTGGCCCAGAACGCCAGCCGGTCATCGGAGGCTTCTTTGTAAAGGCTGCTCTTAGCTATTGCGTTTTCCGCAAAGTCTTTGCTCGGTGCAAAGTGGCGGTCTTCGTGCAGCAGGTTTTCAATGGTTTCTGATTCAGACATCGTTGTCCTTGGTTCAGTGGCGTATGGGCTTAGTCGTAATCCTGCCATGATTCGCAACCGTATGATTCCACTTGCTGTGAAAATGGTGTGATTCGTTTGTTACCGAAACTAATTTGTTATAGTTGTCAAGTCGGCTTCGGCCGACCCGCGTTATAGTGATTCCCCCCAATCGCATAGCGCCGCCGGTAGGTCTTCCCCCAAGACCTACCGGCCTTTTATTTTCCCCAGATGTTGTTTTTTGGGCATCGATGTCCCGCTGCCGCCCCCAACATTCTTGGCATGGAACCTCTTGCGCTAGAACCCGTATTGGCACAGTTGTTGCGCCTTGTGGGCGAGCCCGGGGTCACCGATGTCCTGCTAAATGGCCCCTCTCAGGTCTGGGTTGATCGTGGCGCCGGCCTCCAGGATTCCCAGGCCTTCCAGCTGTCAGGTGAGCTACTACTTGAATTGGGTTTCTCATTGGCTCAGTTAGCCGATCGGCACGTAGACCTGGCAAACCCTATGGGGGACTTTGTGCTGGGGTCTAGGCAACTGCCGCCCCTCGCACAGTTAGGGGTTGAGTCGCTCCGAGTCCACGTGGTTCTGGAGTCTGCGGTGAGCCCGGTCACTCTGCTTAGCGTTCGAGTCCACAGAGTCGGAGGGCTGCCACTAGCAACCCTCGCCGAGTCTGGTTTTTGCACGGGTTCGCAGTTACGCGAACTACAGGTTTTGGCTTCGGGTGGAGCAAATTTTTTGATCTCGGGTGCGGCAGGTTGTGGCAAGACCACTCTGCTGCGAGCAATGTTGCAGCAGACGCCTGCGCTTAGGACCGTAATCATCGAGGATTCTGCGGAACTAGTGCCGGCTGCGGGGCATCTTCTGGGGCTGCAGACCAGACAGGCCAATACCGAGGGGCGCGGCGAAATCGGGGCGGCTCAACTGCTGAGGCAAGCTCTGCGTATGCGACCCGATCGTTTGGTGGTTGGAGAAATCCGCGGAGACGAGGTGTCCGTGTTGATGCAGGCCCTAAATACCGGACACCTTGGTTCCGCGGCAACCATTCACGCGAACTCCGCGGTATCGGTGCCTAGCAGGCTCTTGGGTTTGGCGCTGCAGGCGGGAGTGCCCGAGTCTGTGTTTTGGCTCACCGCGCCTCAAGCATTTCACTGGGTCATTCAGCTTGAACGCGTTGACGGCAAGCGCCGGGTTCAGGGTATTCACGCGTGGGCCGAGCTGGCGTCATGAACCTGCAGGAGCAAAATGTTGGGAATCCGCAGTCGCAACTCAGGCAAGCCCTAGCTCTTTTGGAAGCGGGCGAGGCCCAGCACCGAGTTTTGGCTCAGCTGCTGAATCAATCTCGGGACTGGCCCACCCCACTTTCGGAGCGGCTTGCGCTATCTACCAAGTTCCTCAGTCGCACCGGAGCGTCAGCTCAGCATTTGTTGAATCAGCTGCTCAAAACCCAGAATGAGTGGCTTGCTTTTGATGGCCGCCTCTCACTGGCTCTGCAAGCTCCGGTGTTGACAGCACGACTCATGAAATGGCTGCCGCTGGTTTCGGTTTCGTTGGCTCAAGTCGCTGGTTTGAACCCGCTATCTTTTTTAGTTTTTGAGCCACTTGGGTGGGTGCTCGTGATTGTTGCCACAGCCCTCAATTGGTCAGGAGCTCGCTGGTCACGGAATCTGGTTTCCAGGGCGGCTGATTCTCAAGAAAATACAAGTGAGCCAGCCTGTGAACTTACCGCTATGGCCTTACTTGCGGGCATGTCGGTCAGGCAGGCCTTGCAAGAGGCCGGCTCTGTCTATCCAGGTTCTATGCAACAGGTGCAGCAAGTCGTAAACGAGCACCGGTTCTCGGGTTTGGCGCTCCACACTCTTTTATTCGCCAAAGCAGCCGAGTTGCGGATCCAAGTTCAAAATCGTCGCGAACTTCTCGTGGCTCAACTTCCCGTCAAACTTTTGGCGCCAATGGGCATTTTGTACCTGCCGGCGTTTATGTCTCTAACCGTTGTTCCAGTTGCAGTAACCGCTCTAACCAACCGCTAAGAAAAAGGAAGAGAACCATGAAGAACCGAATCACAACAATTCTCAAAAATGATTTGGGCGCTGCCACCGCCGAATACGTTGTTGCCACCATGGCTGCCGTTGGATTCGCGGGGCTGCTCCTGGTGATACTCAAGAGCGAACAGATTAAGCAGGTTTTGTTCAACCTGGTGAGTCAAGCCCTGAGCGTGCCGGGCGCGGGGCAGTAGTGGCGGGTGACCGCGGCTCGGCCACCGCAGAGTTCGCTGTGCTGTTTCCGGCTGCGGTGGCCGTAATGGGGGCCGCTCTGCTGGGAGTTCAAGGGCAGCTGCAGCAAATCAACTTGGCCCAGCTGGCCCCCATTGCCGCTCGCGCCTTGGCGCATGGCAAGTCTCTCGAGCAGGTGCAGCTCATGCTCGGCAGCCCCGCCCCGGCACTGGTCGTGGCGCACCGTGACGGGTTGCTCTGCGCAACCCTGAGTCAGCGCCACGGCCTTGGCTGGCTGGGTGTTAGCAAAATCGAGCAGACCGCATGTGCCGCCGAGCAGGGGCTGTAGTGGCCCGCCCGCCTAGCCGCCTACATGTTAAGCGCTCGCCTGACCAGGGTTCTGGAAGCGTCCTAGCGCTCTCCCTTATATTGCTGTGCCTTGGGCTTGCGTTTTTGGTGTCCACCGTTGCAAAAGTGGCCACGGCGAGGGTTCAACTTGACGGAGCGGTGGCCTCGGCGGCTATCGGTGCAGAAGATGCGCGCAGGGGAGTCACCACCGGTTATCCCTGTGAACTGGCTGAACGTATTCTGCAGGCGAATATGGCTTCGCTTGACAGATGCCTTATTGTCGGACACGGAAGCATGGTTAGCGGGCAGGTTAAACCGCTGGGTATAGTTCTAAGCGCAACAGCAAGAGCGGAACCGCTTGATTCCGCACACTAAGTCAGGAGAAACCTTTGGCAGATCAGAAACTGGTCATTGTCGAGTCGCCAGCAAAGGCCAAGACAATTTCCAAATATCTGGGCCCAGACTTTGAGGTACTTGCCTCGGTCGGTCACATTCGTGACCTGGTTGAACCGCGCGATCTACCCGCTGACAAGAAAAAGGGCCCCATGGGCAAGTTTGCGGTAGACGTAGAGAATGACTTTGAGCCTTACTACGCAATCTCGCCGGGTAAATCCAAGACAGTTTCCGATCTAAAAAAGGCAATTGCCAACGCAAGCGAACTGTACCTGGCTACCGATGAAGACCGCGAGGGAGAGGCCATTGCCTGGCACCTGCTTCAGGTGCTCAAGCCAAAGATTCCGGTTCACCGCATGGTGTTCCACGAAATCACCAAAGACGCCATCCAGGCGGCAGTTTCCAACACTCGAGCTTTAGACGAAAACCTGGTTCAGGCTCAGGAAACTCGCCGAGTGGTTGACCGTTTATATGGATACGAAGTTTCGCCGGTGCTCTGGCGAAAGATCAACCGCGGGCTTTCGGCAGGCCGAGTTCAGTCGCCCGCCACTCGACTTGTTGTCGAGCGTGAGCGCGAGCGCATGGCCTTTGTCTCTGCCAGTTACTTTGACGTCAAGGCTACTTTTGCCACCGGTGACTCGAGTCAGCCAAATTTCGAAGCCAAGCTGGTCTCTATTGACGGCACCAAGATTGCCACCGGAGACAGCTTCAACGACCGCGGTGAACTAACCGCAAAGGTCACCGTGCTCGGTGAAGCTGACGCGGCTGCCATAGCTGCAGCTGTCAACGATTCTTCGGCAGTCATAAAAGTCACCGATGTAGAGGCGAAGCCCAGTATTCGCCGTCCGGCTGCGCCTTTCACCACCTCAACCTTGCAGCAAGAGGCGTCGCGAAAACTTCGCATGTCGGCTAAGCAAACCATGGACACTGCCCAGCAGCTTTACCAAGACGGTTACATCACATATATGCGAACCGACTCGCCAACTCTTTCGGCGCAGGCAATCTCGGCAGCCAGAAGCCAAGCCAAGAGCATGTACGGGGCCGAGTTCATCCCAGAAAAACCTCGCGTCTTCACCGGCAAGTCAAAGAATGCACAGGAAGCCCACGAGGCCATTCGCCCCGCCGGTGACACTTTCCGAACCCCAGCCGAGGTGGCATCGCAGCTTTACGGTCGGGCGCTAGAACTTTACGATCTAATTTGGAAGCGCACCGTTGCATCTCAAATGGAAGATGCCCGAGTTTCAACCACAACAGCCAAAATCTCGGTTCAGCCACTAACCGGCACCAAGCACACCACCGCCGAGTTCAGCGCCAGCGGCACCGTTGTGACCTTCCGCGGATTCCTGGCAGCCTACGAAGAAAGCGTTGATGAATCCCGAAGTGATGAAGAGGAAAAGGCAGAGAAGAAGCTGCCCACACTGGAGGTTGGCCAGGGGTTAACTCCGGTTGAGGTGCTTGCAAAGCCGCACCAGACGCTTCCGCCACCGCGCTACACCGAAGCATCGTTGGTCAAGGCCCTCGAAGAAGACGGCATCGGCCGACCTTCTACCTATGCGGCTATCATGTCAACCATCCAGAACAAGGGTTACGTCACCAAGCGCGGACAGGCCCTGGTTCCAGAGTGGATTGCGTTTACCGTGACCCGGTTCCTTGAGGAAAACTTTGGCAACCTCATTGATTACGACTTCACCGCTTCAATGGAAGAAGACCTAGACCGCATTGCCGCTGGCGAGCTCGACCGCTCATCTTGGTTGCGACAGTTCTACTTTGGAGACAACGGTGGACTGGGGTTAGTTCAGACCGTGGCAAATCTTGTGGATCAAGACCCACGCGCTATTAACTCCATTCACCTGTCAGACGGCGTAACTCTGCGCACCGGTAAATACGGCCCATACCTAGAGGTCATGCTTGAGCCGGGTGCCGAGGGAGCCGACGAAAACGGTCGCCGAGTGGTAAACATTCCAGACGATCTAGCGCCCGACGAGCTAACCAGTACCAAGGTCCAGGAGCTAATCGATGCTCCGGTGGCCACAGATCGCGTGCTGGGTCAAGATCCAGAAACCGGCCTCGATGTGCTGTTCAAAGATGGCAGATACGGTCCGTACGTGACCATCGATGATGAGAAAGCCGACAAGCCAAAGACCGCGTCGCTGTTCAAGAGCATGTCGGCGGCCACAATCACCATTGATGAGGCGCTGAAGCTTCTGGCTTTGCCGCGCGTGGTGGGCGTTGACCCCGAGACAAAGCAGGAAATCACCGCCCAGAATGGCAAGTTTGGCCCTTACCTAAAGAAGGGCACCGACAGCCGCAAACTAGACACCGAAGAGCAGATTTTTAGCATCACCTTGGAGCAGGCGCTAGAGCTATACGCCCAGCCCAAGTACGGTGCAAAACGCACGGCTGCAGCCCCGCTAAAAGAATTTGGCGAAGATCCAGCAAGTGGTGGAACCGTGGTTGCCAAGACAGGGCAGTTTGGTGCCTACGTCACCGATGGCTTTGTGAACGCAACCATTCCCAAGGACGACAACCTTGAAGAACTCAGCAACGACCGCGCTTATGAGTTGCTTGCGATTCGCCGCGAGAAGCTTGGGCTTGAACCCGGGGTTGCGCCAGCCAAGGTAAGTAAGTCAGGCGCCCGCAAGACCGCTCCTGCAAAAACCGTGAAGCGCGGGGCAACTCGAAAGAGTAAGTAACCATGGCAGGTATCTTCATTTCTTTTGAGGGCATCGATGGCGTTGGTAAGTCCACCCAGGCAGACCTGCTGGAAACCTGGTTGACCCAGCAGGGCCGATCGGTAGTTAGAACCTTTGAGCCAGGCGGAACCGAACTTGGCCAAGAAATTCGACACCTTTTGCTTCACCGAAAAGGTGAGGTGGCACCGCGAAGTGAAGCACTGCTGTACGCGGCCGATCGCGCCCACCACGTTGCCACAAAGATCATGCCCGCGCTTGCCAGCGGTCAGGTGGTTATCACCGACCGCTACCTCGATTCATCGGTGGCTTACCAGGGTGCGGCTCGCTCGTTAGACAGGGCCGAGGTTCGCCAGATTTCCCTTTGGGCGGTTCAGGGGTTACTGCCTCAGCTCACCGTCTTGCTAGACCTTGACGCGACCGCCGCCATGCAACGCCGAAGCAAAACCGGCCAGGAGCCAGATCGCCTAGAACGCGAAAAGGTTGAGTTCTTTGAGGCCGCAAGAGCCGCCTACCTTGAGTTGGCTTCGGCCGAGCCAGACCGCTTCTTGGTCGTCGACGCAACTCTTAGCATCGGCGAAATGCAAGAGCAGATCATTAATCGTCTGAGGCCTCTGCTTGGCTAGTGGCATGATTCAAGAACCTCCAGTCTGGCAAGAACTCGCCGGGCAGCCCGAGGCCGTGCACCAGCTATCCGAGGCAGTTCGGCACCGCGAAAATGGGGTTCACCACGCCTGGCTGTTCACCGGCCCACCGGGGTCAGGACGAAGCAACCTAGCCCAGGCTTTTGCAGCCGCGCTCCTTTGCCAAAACCAGGGTTGCGGTGATTGCCAGAGTTGTCGCATGGTCATGGGTGGCGGACACCCAGACGTGACAGTGCTAGCAACTGAGCGGGTGGTAATTTCCATCGATGAAGTGCGAGCTCTGGTTGCCACGTCTTACGTTGGCTCCTCGTTAGGCAAGTACCGCGTACTCATCATCGAAGACGCCGACCGCATGGCCGAGCGCAGTAGCAACGTTCTACTGAAGGCCCTTGAAGAACCACCCAGCAACACCATTTGGATCCTTTGTGCACCCTCGGAGGCGGATCTGCTGCCCACCATTCGCTCTCGAGTTCGCCGCATAGCTCTGAAGGTGCCGAGTGTTCAGGATGTTGCGAATTTGCTAGTCGCCAGAGATGGTGTCGCTCCTGAGCTTGCGTTGCAGGTAGCCGCCGAATCGCAGAGTCACATTGGAATGGCCAGGCGACTGGCTACCGATTCTGAGGCGCGCGCTCGCCGAAAGGAAACGCTCGTGTCGGCGTTGAACATTCGCGGAATCAGCAGTGCCATGTTTGCAGCTGAGCGTTGGCTGGACATCGCTAAAAAAGATGCCGATGCTCTCACCACCGAAAGAGATGCTCAGGAGCGTGAGAACATGCTCAGGACCATGGGGCTTGAGCCGGGGGCTGCCATTCCAACTGGCTTGAGGTCCGAAGTACGCGCTCTGGAAGAAGCGCAAAAGCGCAGGGCAACCAGAAGCCTACGAGACGGAATCGACCGAATCCTGGTTGATTTGCTGTCGCTTTACCGCGATGCCCTAACCATTCAGCTGGGGGCTGCAGTTCCGCTGGTGAACGCCGAACTGTCTGACCAGATTCGTGAACTTGCTAGTGAGTCAACCTCTGCGGTGACCCTAAACCGACTAGATGCTATTGCGCAAACTAGAGTTCGTATTGACTCAAACGTAAAAGACCTCATTGCCCTGGAAGCCCTCGCGGCTGTTCTCAGAAGGAAAAACTAGCCATGTCAAAAAAGGCCCTTTCATACTTAGCCGCCGTGGTCGCCAGTCTTCTAGCTTTGACAAGTTGTGTTACCGTCTCCAGCGCATCGAGCGCTGCCATGAATGCAAACTTCAAGTCCGTAGCCGATTACGAGAAGCAAAAAGTCGATTGGAAGAGCTGCGGAACTGATCTGTACTGCGGTTCGGTGCGAGTGCCCATGGACTGGTCCAAGCCCGCCTCAAAAAAGATCACGCTGGCAGTCATCTATCACCGTGCCTCGGCAAACAAGCCGTTGGGCTCTCTTTTGGTGAACCCGGGTGGACCGGGGGCATCTGGGTTCAACTTCGTAAAAGACTCCATCGATGGCTTTGCTACCGAGCGCCTTCGCGCTAACTACAACATCGTGGGTTTTGACCCGCGCGGGGTGCAGAACTCCTCGGC
>JBJTMG010000093.1:0-4162 GCA_046063415.1 Micrococcales bacterium | reverse complement strand
ACAGCCAGAGCCAAAGCGCTCTACCCTGTTGGCAACCAGAGCCACGATTTTGGAACTCGAGCCGGCACTTGAACAGGTCATTGCTTGGAACACTCCGCAGTTCAAGTTCAACGGCAAGTATGTGTTTGGCTTGGCTGCGTTCAAGAACCACCTGACCTTTTCACCTCAGAGCGCCGCGGTCATGGAAGCCCACGCAAATGACCTTACCGACTACGTAACCAGCAAGAGCTCGTTTCAGTTTGCCGTTGACCAGCCGCTACCAAAAGAGTTGCTAGCCAAGTTGATTAAGGCTCGCCTGGCCGAGGTTCAATAGCGAACCAAGCTAAAGGACACCCAACATGCCACCGGTAGCTAAGACCAAGAATGGGTACCCACCCAAAATCTGTCAGCGCTGTGGTCTGCCGTTTGAGTGGCGCAAAAAGTGGGCAAGGGATTGGGAGAACGTAAAGTACTGCTCCCAGAAGTGCAAGGGCTAAGCCGCCAAAGAATTTGCCGACCCACTGCCTAGCTAGAGCGCCGCTTCGATTCCGGCAATCACGAACTTCTCAAGAGTGCTTGCCTCGTCAATAAACGAAGCCCCCGAGTAAATGCGCTGAGCGGCGCTGTTCACCGCGCCAAAAATCATGCTGCCAAGCGAGGTTGGATCCTTGACCCCCAATGCCATAAGCGGCGAGTGAAGAGTGGTCAGAAAGAATCCGTGCATTGCCATGAGTTCGCCACGATGTTCCGGCCTCAAGTGAGTCATAGAAATCTCGCGAACCACCAGGTGGTCGGCGCTGGCAAGGTGAGCCAGCGAGTAGTGCATCCACAGACGAATCTGTTCCATGGGCTCTTGAACGCCGGCAACGATTCGGTCTATCTCGTTGCTAAGGTCTGCCATGTCGTCAATGAGCAGCTCGCCAAGAATGTGCTCCTTGGAGGCAAAGTATTGGTAGATGGCTGGCCTTGACAACCCGGTGGCCTCGGCCACTCTGGCCATTGAAAGCCCCTCGGCCCCGTGCGCGTCAATAATCTCAATCGACGCGCGCATTATGGCCTGTCGACGATTATCGGCTTTGGGGGTGGCGGGTACCATGACCTTTCAATGTTAAGCCTCGATGCTGAGTTACAAAACCCCGGCGGCCAATTTTGCCGCCACCTCTGCCGCAGACAGGATCTGCTCGACATCGATGTCTGAAATTGCACCGGACACGAACCAAGCCTCGTAGGCAGACGGCGGAACCGAAATTCCCTGATCGAGTAGCGAATGGAAGAAGGTGGCGAATGCCTTGGTGTTTTGTTTTTGAGCCTGAGCAAAGTTGGTTATGGGGCCATCGGTAAAGAAGAACGAGAACAGGTTTCCGGCCTGCTGGTAGCTGTGGGGAACGCCCGCCTGGTTCAGAGCCTGCGAGATTCCGGTACCAACCTGAGCGGCTCGGGTGTTTAGCGTTTGATACAGCGCAGAGTCACAGAGTTCCAGGGTGGCCAGCCCGGCCGCCGTAGCCACCGGATTACCGCTTAGGGTTCCGGCCTGGTAAACCGAACCACTTGGGGCAAGCAGTTCCATGACCGCCGCCGAACCTCCCACGGCTGCCAACGGCATGCCACCGCCAATAACTTTTCCAAACGTGAACAGGTCCGGGGTCCAGCCCTCGGCCTCGCCGTAGGCACCCCACCACCCTCCCGCGGAAATGCGGAACCCGGTCATGACCTCGTCAAGAATCAGCAGCGCACCGTGCTCGTGAGCAAGATCGGCAAGAAAACGGTTGAAGCCGGCGCTTGGCGGAACCACTCCCATGTTTGCCGGAGTTGCCTCGGTGATAATGGCCGCAATCTCCGACCCGCGCAGCTGGAACAGTTCGGTCAGCGCCTGAGGGTCGTTGTAGTCCAAAACGATTGTGTCGGCAACCTGACCCGGGGTGACCCCCGGAGAGTTTGGTAGCCCCAGGGTTGCAATGCCCGAGCCAGACTGAACCAGCAGGGCGTCGCTGTGCCCGTGGTAGCAACCGGCGAACTTAACAATCAGGGTTCGGCCGGTGGCAGCCCGGGCGAGTCGCACCGCGGTCATGACCGCTTCGGTTCCGCTGCTCACGAATCTAACGCGTTCGCAGGCGGGAACCCTGGCAACAATTTCCTCGGCTAGCAGCACCTCGCCGGGGCCGGGCGCGCCAAACGAGAAAGACTTCGCCATGGCCTTGGCAACGCGCTCCACAACGTGCGGGTGGGCATGACCGGCAATCATTGGCCCCCAAGATCCAACCAGGTCAATGTATTGGTTGTCATCGATGTCCCAAATCTTGGAACCTTCGCCGCGAACAAAGTACCCGGGGGTTCCGCCAACCGACTTGAAAGCTCGAACCGGCGAGCTCACCCCACCGGGAATGATTCGCTGCGCACGTTGGTGCCAGGCAACTGAGTTTTGAGTTCCGGTCATTTTTGTTCCTTTAGTTTTTGAGCAAATTCGAGTGCCCAGTAGGTGCAGATGATTTGCGCACCCGCCCGACGAAGCGAGTACAGAAGCTCGAAGATCGTTGACTCTCGCTGTAGCACCCCGGCTGCGGCGCCGGACTCGACCATGGCGTATTCGCCTGACACCAGGTAGGCGGCTACCGGTTTGGTTGAAACCTGTGCGGTCTTTGCAAGTACATCAAGGTAGGCCAGGGCCGGTTTGACCATGACAATGTCGGCACCCTCGGCAAGGTCTAGGGTCACCTCGTGAAGTCCCTCGGCGGTTCTTCTAAAGTCTTGCTGGTAGGTGCGTCGATCACCCATTAGCTGGGATTCAACAGCATTTCGGAACGGTCCGTAGAAGTTAGATGCGTATTTGGCGGCGTAGGCCAAAATGCCGGTGTTTACAAAACCCTGTTCGTCAAGAGCGCCGCGAATTGCGGAAACCTGGCCGTCCATCATGCCGCTGGTTCCAAGCAGGTCTGCCCCGGCCTGGGCCAAGGCGATCGCCATTTGCCGGTAGTGAACCAAGGTTGCGTCGTTATCCACCTGGCCGGCAGCGTTGAGTACTCCACAGTGACCGTGGTCTGTGAATTCATCGAGGCAAAGATCTGCTACCAGCACCAGCCTGTCGCCAACGTGGCTCTTGGCTGCTCGAATCACGCGGTTCAAAATGCCGCTGTGCTGGCAGGCTTGAGAGCCAACCGCATCGCGCTCGGCGGGAATGGCAAAGAACATGACCGACACGATGCCGGCCGCAATGGCCTGGTCGAGCACGGGCAGAAAAGACTCTTCGGTGTGCTGCAGAACTCCGGGCATGCCCTGAATCTCACGCGGTGTTTCAAGACCTTCGCGCACAAACAGCGGAAGCATCAGGTTTTTGGGCTGCAGGGTTACGTCGGCAACCAGATCACGCATGGCCTGGGTGGTCCTCAGGCGTCTTGGTCGGTCAATCATGGGCTGCTCCGTCTTGGTTCGTGGCCAGAAAGTTGGCTATGGTTTGGGCAACTGCCTGCGGGCTGGGATCCGGTGCGATTGCCGCTACTTTCAAGCCCAACCGCTCGGCTTGCTGGGCTGTGGTGCGTCCGGCGCAAAAGAACCGCACCCCGGTGAAAACCCCGTTGAAGTCCACAAAAGCCCGCGCGGCACTGGGGGACCGTAGCAAGACAGAATCGATCTGGCCGCTCGCAATTTTCTGCACCGATGACGGCGGGGCGTCCACTTTCTTGGTCTCATAGACCACCTCGGTCACTACCTCAAAGCCAGCCGCTCGCAGGCGCTGAGCCAGACCGACCATGGCGATTGACCCAGAAGGGATCACCGCGGTTCCGGGGTTTGTGGCGCACAAAATATCTGCCAACGATTCACTGTCAATAGGAGCGTTTGGGTACTGGCTTCGAGCCGTGACTATGTCTGTGGCACCCCGGTCGCTAAGTTGCCGCGCCGTAAGTTCACCGATAGCCGCGAACCTCAAGTTCTTCGAATTCGAAATTAGGTGCTTCAGCTGTTTCGGTTCTAGGAGTGCCTCAAAGTAGTCGAGCGCATTCGTCGAGGTGACAATCAACCAGGTGGGTGCACTGGAGTTGTCGGCAGCATCCGCGGGGCCGGCAGCCTCGGCCTGAGCCAGTGCCGAAAACATGCGCGTGGCGCCATCGATGTTTGCTACCGCACCAATCTCAAGGTACGGGTCTGTCACCGTGCTGATTCCGTGAGCCGCTAGCGCCGCGGCATCTGC
>JBJTMG010000092.1:0-5163 GCA_046063415.1 Micrococcales bacterium | reverse complement strand
TCCTCCCGCACGCACCCGTGGGCACCGATGTTGACATTAGTTTCACCTGGTCTGACCAAGGTCTTCAGGTTTTGGTCAAAGACAACGGCGTTGAACACGCAAATCGGGTCCAAAGCCTGACCGAGGACTCGTACACCAGCGCCCAGGACCTAGAGGCTCTGACTCAAGAAGTAACGGGCCCCGGCATCACCGGGATGCGTGAGCGCGCCCAGCTGTTTCAAGGAAGTATCGAGGCCAAGCGGGTTCCTGGGGTGGGCTTCACTCTGAATGCCATTTTCCCTGGAATTGCGGAGTTTTCCGGTCGGCAGGGTTCCTAAGTGGCGTTGATACGTCTCGGCTTGGTATTTGGAAGCAGCCAAGTGGCCGAGGGTCGCCGGTTGCTTTTTTCCACTCAAAGTGACCTCGATATCGTGCTGGAAGAAAGCGACGGCCAGCTTGCTATCGAGTCGCTTTCCGAGGCTGCCGTAGACGTTGTGCTCATGGATGTGAGGCTAAAGTCCCTGTCTGGTCTCGAGACCGCGGCGCGCTTTTTCCGTCGAAATGTTGGGTCGGGGGAGCGGCTTCCTCGATTCATTCTCACCGGGCCGTTTTCATCCGATCAGTTCACTCTAGATGCTGTGAGAGCGGGAGCCAGTGCGGTTGTGACCGAAGACCAAACTGCTGAGGAGCTTCTGGACTGGGTGAGAAGGCTCGCTTCTAAAGAGTTTGCCGTGGATAACGCCAAATGGTTTGGATTTTTTGAAGCCCAGGGTTTGGTCAGGGGAGACAATCCTCGATGGTTGCTCAGGCTTGCGGCACTTGAACCCAAGCACAGGCAGGCGTTTGATCTGCTTTGCGCTGGCCTGAACGAACCTGAAATTGCAGTCAGGTTAAAACTCTCTGCGACCAGCACTAGGTGGGCTATAGAAGAAGTTATGCGCAGCCTCGGCGTAGCCTCTAGGCCACAGCTCGCGCTTGCCGCCTATGAGGCGGTGAATCCAGATGCTGGGGAAAACTAATGGAAATGTGACCAGCATGTCCGTAGGTGTTGGTCTGGCAGTTGGGCTATACGGAATCTCGTTTGGTGCTCTGTCGGCAGCATCCGGGTTAAGTCTTTGGCAAACCCAGGTCCTGAGCTTATTTATGTTCAGTGGTGGCTCGCAGTTCGCGGTTGTTGGGGTTGTTGCCGCCGCCGGCGCTGCCGGCGCCCTCCCCGCCATTCTCTCAGCTTGGTTACTCGGCATCAGAAATGGTTTCTACGCACTAAGGCTGAACTCGGTTCTTTCAGTAGTGGGCGTGCGCCGCTTCATTGCCGCGCAGTTGACCATCGATGAATCTAACGCAGTGTCGCTCGCTCAAGACTCCATTTCCGATCAGAAAAAGGGCTTCTGGGTCACTGGAGTATCTGTCTTTGTGTTCTGGAACCTGTGCACTCTGCTAGGTGCTTTGGTAGGCGCATCCATTGGCGACCCTGGAACTTGGGGTCTAGATGCGGCGGCTGCAGCGGCATTTCTGGGTCTCATCTGGTCAAGGCTTAGGAGTGCAAGGTTTATTTCAATTGCCGTACTCGCGGCGGTTTTCACCCTGACCCTGGTTCCTATTTTTTCGGCGGGTCTGCCAGTAATAGCCGGCTCATTCCTCGCAGTTTTTGCCGTAGCAGCACTCTCGAAACTGTTTGTTCGATTGCGCCCCGAAGAGGTTGGCTAGTGGACACTTACTGGATTATCGTGCTGGTAGGTTCCTTGGCGGTTTACAGTTGGAAGATCCTTGGATTCCTAATTCCCACTCGCTTTGCATCAAATAGTCGAGTATCTGACTTTGCTGCCGCCCTCACGGTTGCTCTTCTGGCAGCACTTTTTGCGGTTCAGGCGTTTTCTAGTGGGCAAGCCCTAAAAGTAGACGCCAGACTCGCGGCCGTTTTGGTGGCAGCACTGCTCTATTGGAGAAAGCTTCCGTTCATCGCGGTCGTGGCTATTGCCGCTGCTGTGGCTGCAGGCCTAAGGTTTTTTGGTATCGGCTAAGCGTCTAGATTGTCAATGCCGGGCATCCAGGCCAGGCCCGGCTTGCCCCACTTCTGCTTTTTGACAATTTTCATTGCGTCTGTCTTGTGTGGCTCTGCAAGACGGTCAACGTAAAGCGTTCCATTGAGGTGGTCAAACTCGTGTTGAAAAATGCGGGCCAGCCACCCTGTTGC
Source organism: Micrococcales bacterium (assembly GCA_046063415.1). Taxonomy (GTDB): domain Bacteria; phylum Actinomycetota; class Actinomycetes; order Actinomycetales; family Microbacteriaceae; genus Rhodoluna. The sequence continues at coordinate 2,990 of JBJTMG010000092.1, read as the reverse complement.
CTCGATGTGAACTTTCTCCTGCTTGAGATTAAGTCCGGTGAGAATCGCTTTGTCTGCTCGCTTCAGGGGGAATCGCTCACCCGGTACGCTCAGGCATCCCTCTATTTCACTTTCCGGGTCGGCGGGTTCTTGGCCAATCGGACCTAACTCCAGCTCTGGATTTATAACCTCGCCGCGATGCAACACGCCATGGTCATCTTCCCAGTCGTAGACGAAGACTCTTAGGCCAACCCCAATTTGCGGAGCGGCAAGTCCAACACCCGGAGCTTTCTCCATGGTTAGGTACATGTCCGAAACTAGAGTTGCCAGCTCATCGTTGAATTCGGTCACTTCCGCCGCCCTCTCGTGTAGGACTGGCTCACCGGTGATACAGATTGGTCTAACGCGCATTCGGCTAATTTACCCGAAAGGCAAGTGTCAGTTCAGAGGTAGGCTTACATCTAGTTGTTTTAGGCGAAATTTCTAAATGGGTGGTGCAGTGGACTTCCGCATTCTGGCCATCGTTCTTGCGGTTTTTGGGGCAGTTGCACTGGCCTTTGGGGCGCAATACCAGAATGACGCGGTGGGCGATCAGCAGGGTAAGAATCAGAAAACTAGTGGTTCGCTAAACATCAAGCAAGTTTTCAGCCTTCTCAAACGCCCAAAATGGCTGGCTGGCACAGGCATGATTGTCGTGGCGCTTGGTTTTCAAATAACCGCTCTGTCTCTGGCACCACTGATTGTGGTGCAACCTGTCGGCGCTATCGCGCTGGTCATAACATCTCTACTTAATGCCAGAGTCAGCAAGACCAGGCTTAATCGGCCAACGATTATTGCAATTGGGTTGTGCGTGATTGGCATTGGTAGTTTCGTTGCGGTGGCCTCCACAATAGCCCACGAAATTATCCTCACCGATGACCTCCTCTGGGATGTTCTCGTAATCATGACGGCGATCTTGATTGTCTTTGGAATCCTGTTTTTCAAGCGTGGTCATCAGTTGACGGCAATTTACTTCATCACTGGTGCCGGAGTCATCTACGGCTTCGTTGCGACCCTGACAAAAGTTATTATTCAGAGGATTCTGCAGGGACATTTCGAGTGGCTCACGGTGCTGTGCGCCGCCATGCTAATTGTTGGCGTCGCGCTCGGAGGTTGGTTTGTTCAGAACGCATACTCTTCAGGTCCACCGGATCTGGTTATCGCTGGTTTGACCGTGATTGACCCAATGGTAGCCGTGTTAATCGCAGCCACAATTCTTGGTGAAGCCCAGCACGCTAACGCCGTGACCATCGTTGGATTCTTGACATTCGCCGCGATTGCTATTTCGGGTGTACTAATGCTTTCGCAGTTCCACCCTCAGATCCTGCTTCAAAAGCGCCGAGCCGCGCTGTGGGCCAAGAGACGACGCTAGAAACAGGTAAAATCAAGAGGTTCTAGTTTTCAAACAAAGGAACACTCTCAATGGAAAATAGTGGTCAATCGGACCGCCCACTAACGATTGTCATTGGCGCTGATACTTTTCCGCCCGACATCAATGGCGCGGCCCGCTTCGCTGAGCGCCTCGCTGGCGGCTTGGCGCGTCGCGGCCACAACGTTCACATAATCACTCCGGCCTTCAGCAAAGAGTACGGTACTTTCACCGAGGTTCACGATGGCGCAAGCATGACCGTGCACCGAATCAAATCGATTAAGCTTCCGCAGCATAAGACCCTACGATTTGTTTGGCCTTTCACACTTCGCAGCAAAACAGATCGGCTATTGGCTGAGATAAAGCCAGATGTAGTCCACATCCAATCGCACTTGATCATGGGGCGTTACTTGGTCAAGAGCGCCAAGGCCCAGGGCATTAGGCTCATTGCCACAAACCACATCATGCCCGAAAACCTAATCAAGTATTCGGTAATCATTCCCGGCTGGTTCGAAAAAACGGCTATGAAAATGGCTTGGGCCGATGCCGGTCGCATATTGCGATCAGTAGATGCTGTGACAACACCCACTCGCCGAGCGGCCGAGCTACTTGAACAAGCTGCCGGGGTTACGGGTGTCCTGGCCATTTCCTGTGGCATCGATGCATCGAAGTTCGCCAACAGTTCGCCAACCAGCAACAAGAACCCCAGGATTCTTTTTCTTGGTCGGCTTGATTACGAAAAACACATTCACAATCTGCTAAAGGCCGTTGCGCTGCTACCCAAAGACCTTGGTGTCCAGGTGGAGCTGGTTGGAAATGGCGGAGAACGCCAGCATCTTGAGAACCTGGCAACCGAATTGGGTATTCGTGGCCAGGTTGAGTTCAAGGGGCACATCACCGAAGAGGAACTTCCTAGGGCTTACGAGCGCTGTACGGTGTTTGCGATGCCTTCAATTGCCGAACTGCAAAGTATTGCCACCATGGAGGCAATGGCATCTGGACGTCCGGTTGTGGCCGCCGATGCCATGGCTCTTCCGCACCTTGTGCACGACGGCGACAACGGATATCTTTTCCCGCCAGATGATGTTGCCGCCTTTGCGGATCGACTTCAGCGCGTTTTGACCGCAGATGAAGCGGAATTAGAGCGCCTTAGCGAAAACTCGCTATACCTGATTCAGGCGCACGACATTCAACGAACTCTCTCTATCTTTGAGGACCTGTACCGTGGCGAACAGCAAGCGGGCGCTACATCGGACGACAACCTTGAAACCTACGATGAGCCAATTGGTCGTTTGAGCGAATCGCTGCACCAGCAGATTGTGGCGTTCAGAGAGCGTGCGGTTGCATTGCGCGAGCGCGCTGACGATGTTCGCGAGAGCATAGTTGACCGTCTAGAAGACGTTCGCGATGAAGTGCTTGAGCGACTCGACGAAATCAAGGACGAGGTTGTTGAGCGAGCCAGGACAGTTGACCAAAAAGTTCGTCACACGGTCAAGAAAGCCGCCGAAAAGATCAAGGGAGACGAGTAGTCTTTTATTTTCGGCACTGGGGGCGTTAGCTCAGCCGGTTAGAGCAGCGGACTCATAATCCGTCGGTCGCGGGT
>JBJTMG010000091.1:0-4221 GCA_046063415.1 Micrococcales bacterium | reverse complement strand
CGGTCATGGTGCTGTGGAAGTTTGGTTTCAACATCAGTGATCTGCTCGGAGCTGCGACAAAGTCGAACTCGAGTGAAGCGGCGTCGTAGGTCTGAGGGTTCACTGTCGCCGTGTTCAAAATTAGATTGGTCAGGTCTGCATCACCCGCACCAGCCATGTCCCCGGTGGTGCTTTCGGACTTGTTAGGACCCACAACGTCGGCAATGTTGCCCGAGCTGAGAATCACGCCATCGTTGAACGAAACCACTGCTGGGTCCACTATGTGAATTTTTCCAGCCTGCTGAGGGGCACCCGTGTACTTTACGTTGGATACTGAGAAATTGGTGCCGGCCAGCGCTTGGGCCAAAAGAGTGGGAGTCATACCTGCGGCCGCAAGGTCTGTGGTGGTGATTCCGTTGCCGATTGTGGCGCCGTTGGTTGGAACCGCGGCCACTGCTGGAGTGGTGAGCCCCTGCAACATAGCAACGGCCAACGAGGTGGTTGCCAACCCCGCTAGAACTTTTTTCAGTTTTCCACTCATATGGTCAGTCTAGCCACATAAGTTGGGGCTCAACCCGACGAAATCGGGGCAGACCCTAAGTGATGGCCTGCCCCGAAATCAGCAGTTTGAAAACCGCTTTTGGTCAACTGCTCCAGCTAGTGCTGAACTGCCTTACCGATAGCTGCGCCGGTTAGGGAGCGAACCTCAAGTTCGGCGTACTTAGCTGTGTTGTTCTCGTTAGAGGTGATGGTTCCCAGCCATCCCAGCAAGAAGCCCAGCGGAATGGAGACAATTCCAGGGTTTGCCAACGGGAAGTAGTCAAAACGCACCCCACCCTCAACAAACGGGATCAGGCTTGTAGGAAGACCCGATACGTTTGGCGAGAACACCAGCAGAATCAGTGCCGATGCAATGCCTCCGTAGATTGACCAAACGGCGCCGCGAGTGTTGAAGCGCTTCCAGAACAGCGAGTACAAAACTGCTGGAAGGTTTCCCGAGGCAGCAATAGCGAACGCAATTGCAACCAAGAACGCAACGTTTAGTCCCTGCGCACCAATCGCCAATACAATGGCGACCACACCGATAACAATCGCCGCAAGCTTGGCAACGCGAACTTCTTGTTCAGGAGTTGCGGTTCCCTTCTTGATTACGTTGGCGTATAGGTCGTGTGCAAATGAGGACGAGCTAGCCAAGGTTAGTCCGGCTACAACCGCCAGGATGGTTGCGAACGCAATGGCGCCAATGATCGCCAACATGATTGCACCACCGGTGGTTCCTTCGCCTCCACCCAAGAACTGCGAGAGCAGAGGAGCAGCAACGTTACCCGAGGGGTCAACCGGCACAACAGCCGCGTGACCTGCCGCCGACATGGCGTCAAAGCCACTGAGCGGCACACAGGTGAGCGAACCATCGGCGATTGCGGCACCCTTGGCATCAATCAGACACCCCGCGGCGTCAACCTTGTAACCACGGAAAAGCGTTGTGCGGTTTACCAGTGCCGCTGCGCCAAAGCCCAGAGCAATGGTCATTAGGTAGAAAGCACCGATGTTTCCAATAGCCCAGTTCACCGACTTGCGAGCCGCCTTGGCAGTTGGAACCGTATAGAAGCGAATCAGAATGTGTGGTAGTCCAGCGGTACCAAGCACAAGCGCCATACCCAAAGAAATCAGGTCAAGCTTGCTGACCAGCGTCTTGTAGGGGTCGACTGCGCCTGTGGTGGCATCGATGATATCTTTACCAAACTTCAGACCTGGATTCAGGAATCCCTCTTTTCCAGAGGCATTCTTCGCAGCTCCGAGCAGATCACTGATGTTGAAACCAAACTTCCACAGCACCATGACCGTGAGCAAAATCGCTCCAATCATGAGAAGGAAAGCCTTGACGATCTGAACGTAGGTGGTGCCCTTCATGCCGCCAACGGTTACGTAAACGATCATGAGAATTCCAACACCCGCAATGATCCAAGTCTTGGCAGCGGCATCGGTGATTCCAAGTAGCAGCGATACCAAGGCTCCGGCGCCAACCATTTGTGCCATTAGGTAAAAAATGGAGACTACCAACGTGGAAGTCGCTGAGGCGCCGCGCACTGGGATCTGCTTCATTCGGAATGAAAGCACATCGCCCATGGTGAAGCGACCAGAGTTTCGCAGTGGCTCCGCCACGAGCAGCAAGGCCACGAGCCACGCAACCAAGAAGCCAATTGAGTAGAGGAAGCCATCGTAGCCAAAGAGAGCAATGGTTCCAGCGATACCCAAGAACGAAGCGGCTGACATGTAGTCGCCGGCAATTGCCAGGCCGTTCTGGAAACCTGAGAAGCTGCCTCCGCCGTCATAGAAGTCTGAGGATTTCTTGTTGCTGCGTCCGGCACGGAACACGAGCACAAGGGTGAAGGCTACGAAAGCGACAAAAAGAATGGAACTTAGCAGGGTTGAATTCACTTGGCCAACTCCTTGTCGGTGCGCTCACGCAGCTCCTCGGAGAGGGCATCGAGCTTGTTAGTTGAGTATCGCTCGTAGAGCCACATGATTACAAAGGTGGTCACGAACTGTAGAACGCCAAGAATGAAGGCGATGTTGATGTTTCCGATTACCGGAGTGCTAACCCATTCGCGAGCGAACGCGGTGAGTGCTACATAAAGGAAGTACCAAAGCAAAAAAGCGACGGTTAGAGGAAATGCGAATCTCCTAAAACGTCGCTTCAAGTCCTGGAACTCGGCGCTGGCCTGCATTTCGGCCCACACCTTTTCATTATCTGCGGATCCCATTGAACTCCTATGTTCACAAGGTCTCGCTCGGCCTCGTTGCCAGGCGAGTCGATGCCCTCGTCCAACGTTTCAGGCAGGGCACGATGTTCCTGAGCCTAGCGACCGATGCGGTGGTTTATTCCCAGAATCCGCAAGGTTAATCCATTCGTTATCAAACGAATATTTACCGTGGCGCATAGGCTTTTATCCCATGAGCGCTCGAATCACTATCCCCCAGACGGACCTTTCGGTTTACCCACTTTGCCTTGGCGGAAACGTGTTTGGCTGGACCGCAGATCAAGCAGAATCGTTTGCCGTGCTGAACGAGCACGAGGCACTCGGTGGCAACTTTATTGACACTGCAGATGCCTACTCCGCGTGGAAGCCGGGCAATTCGGGTGGCGAGAGCGAAGCGATCATCGGTGCTTGGATGGCGGAACGCGGAAACCGATCAGAAACCGTGGTGGCAACCAAGGTTGCCAAACTTGCAACTAGGCCGGGGCTTAGCAGGGCCAACATCGTGGCTGCATGCGAAGACAGCCTGCGCCGATTGCAGACCGATTACATAGATCTTTATTACGCGCACGAAGACGACCAGAGCACCCCGCTAGAGGAAACGCTTGGAGCGTTTGATGAACTTAGACAAGCGGGCAAGATTCGGTTTGCAGCTGCCAGCAACTACACGGCGGCTCGGCTACGTGAAGCGCTTGGCGTGAGTGAGGCAAATGGCCTTGGCAAATATGTAGCGCTTCAAAACAAATACAACCTGCTGGATCGAGCCGAGTTTGAAACCGACTCGGTCCCCGTGCTCACCAAAACCGGAATCACCGCACTTCCCTACTACTCGCTGGCCGTTGGCTTCTTAACCGGCAAGTACGCGCCAGGTGGCGAGCTTGTTACGGGTCGCTCCAAGGGTGTCGAAAACTACAAGAATGACAGAGGCTGGGCCGTGGTAGCGGAGGTAGGAAAAATCGCCACCGAACTAGGCGTTAGCAACTCGGCGGTTGCTCTGGCCTGGTTGCGGGCCAACCCTGTGATTGCCGCGCCTATCGCGTCGGCACGAACCGTGGAGCAGCTGCGCCAGATAATGCCGCTGGTCGAGCTAACCGCAGACCAGCTTGACCGCCTAAACCAGGTATCAGCTAGCTAACGAATCGAAGGGAAGCCCTAGAAAATGAATAGTCGCAGAGTCGTTGTCACCGGAGCCAGCTCAGGCATAGGCCAAGCCACCGCCCGCTTGTTTGCAGCACGCGGCTGGCAGGTGGTTGGAGTAGCCCGCCGCGCGGATCGCCTGGCCACTCTGGCTGCCGAAACTGGCATCGATACCTTCGTAGCCGATGTCACTGACCAAACTCAGGTTGACTCGCTTCGCGATTATCTGGCCAATTCGGGTCCGGTTCACGCACTGGTGAACAACGCCGGTGGGGCGTTTGGCGCGGCTTCGGTTGAACAAGGCGACCCCGATGACTGGCAGCGCATGTTCAACGTAAACGTGCTT
>JBJTMG010000090.1:0-4436 GCA_046063415.1 Micrococcales bacterium | reverse complement strand
CGATTATCAGCTTTTCACGCGGGTTGAGGTCAATGTAATCCAACAACTCACGCGGGTTTGGAACCACGGTGGTTTCTGCACCAAGCGTCAGCCTGAACCGCTCTGCGGCTTGCAAGTTTTCGCTAAGAATTACGGTCATTTTGTAATTCCTAGAACAGCGACTTCTGGCTCACGCCGGCATCGGGGACTATGACCGTAGATGGGCTTAGCAGACCAAAGTACAGGGTGCCGGTCTTTAGCGCCTGAACCAGGCGCTGCGACTGGGTCTGATCAAGCGCCAAGGTAATGAGCGATGACGGACCCGCTGCACCCGGGTTGTCGCTGGTGGTGCTGGTTGCGCCAATGGCAAGAATTTGAACGCGGCTAAACAGGACCTTGGTTACCGCACCGTCGGTTCCATCGGCCGTGAGGAAAACTACAACTTCCGAGCCTGGCACCAAGAAGTTTGCAACTCTCTCAGGGTCACCGAGGTTAACCGACATGGCTATCTTGCCCTCTGGAACACTAATTAGAGTTGAAGCGCCAATTCTGTCGCCAAAGCTTCCAGTGAGCAGGATCTGACCGGCACCCAAAGTTCTAAGTGCAATGAGGTTGGTGTTGGCTGCTGTGACCTCTGTAATGGCTCCTGCTGGAACTGTTGAGACCGGAAAGGTTTCTGTCTTGACTAGGCCAAGCGCCTGAGCTTGCCCCAACGATGTACCGGCGTTGACGTTTGCGGTTGCAACCAGCACCTGAACCGGCTGTTTGTCCGCAATGGCGCGCTGGTCAGCGGTGGTTTGATATAGAAAGACGGCAATGCCGGCAAACAGCGCTAGCGCAATAGCCACAATGTAAGAAATCCGCGAGATCTTCACTCTGTTCTTTCTGTCGGTCTAACGTTCATGCCTTACAAGTATGTAGCCGAAATCGGGCACCGCAGTGGAGGTTTCATCGGCAAGTTTCACATACCCCGCCCCGCTGTTAAAGTCGCCGCCTGAGCTGGAGCGAATGCGGTTTTGGTATTCACCCCAAATACAGAATGCGCTTACGTTGCTGCAGGTGTTGGTGCTGGTGGTTTCAGACACCGCCCAAGATGAATATGAGGTGGTTGTGGTGTTCACCGCGCTGGTTATGGTGAACGTAATCTTGCGGACAATAGCCCCGCTCACCGTGGTGGTTGTGAGTGCAGTCACGTTGCCTATCATCGCCGGCAGTTTGTTGTCTGCCAGAGCCGGAACAATGGCCTGCACCTGAACGCTGTCTCCAACTTTCAGTGAGCCGTAGCTGTTCACGGTAAACGTCTTTGTACCCGAGGCAACGGTGGTAGAGGCGGTCGAGGCCGTTGGGTAAGTGGTATCCGTGACTCCGGTAGCTCTGGGAAACCGGTAGGCAAGAAGTTTGAAGTTTGTGAAAGCACGGATGGTCAGGTAGCCACCCACCTTGTCATAGACCGGGGTTAGCAGGCCTTGATCAATGCTCGACTTGAACTTGTTCACAAATACCTGAGTTGGTGCCGCAGGCAAAGCCACTGGGTTACAACCACCGAGGAGTAGCGTCCAGCAGTTTGCAGTTGCCGCCGCGGTATCAAACTGCCTCCAGCCGCGCCCGTTTGCGGTGAAGGTGGTGCCCGCGCGGTCAACGACGCTGCAGGACGCTTCGTTTGTGTCACCAGCAATGGCAACAACGTTGGAGGCTGAGTTGACCGAGATCTCACACATGCCAATCATGACCGGCACTGTGGTTGAGCTTGGCTTGAGTGCTCCCGCTTTACCCCAGTACATCTGAGAACAGGCGGTTTCGTAGTAGTACTTGCGGTTATCTAGCGAAAAGGTGACGAAGAACGGCTGCTTAGGTGCCGACTTGGTGTACACCCTCAGGTAGTTGGGCCTTGGGTCAGTGGGGCTGGCATTGGCAAGATCAACCTTGCACTCGTTGGGATCCGCCGTGTTCAACGCGGGGCAAGCCGGAATGCCCAAAGAGCGCACCGATTTGCCACAGATGTTAGTAACCGTGATGTTGGTGCCACCCTTGGGATTTGCCAGTTGACTCATTAGCGTGGCCGCGGAAGTGGTCTGCACCGTTACACCCGTGATGCTCACATTTGTGAAGTTGTCTGTCAGGCACGACGCCCCATTTGCCGATCCCGCGCAGTGCACGGCCATGGTCTCTACGATGTTGTCGGCGGCAAATTGAACGGCCCGTTTCTCAACGTAAACATTGCCGAAATCAACTACCAAGCCGATGGTGGCGATTAGTGCACCGCCGGCCAGAAGGATTGCGAACAGCGGCGCAAGCGCTCCGTTGTCCTGGGCCAGGGAACGCTTGAGGAAGCTAGCTATTTTTGACACAGGATTTTTCCTGAACCAACAATGGGAATGAGGTCACGCTCGGAGTTCTGCAAAATGCTACCGTCGGGGCCAACCAGGCTGGGGTCTAGGTATCTGGTGAAGACATAAATAGGTGTGAGCCATTTAAAGGTTAGCGATGCAGTTGCTTTGGCCCTGTAGTTGGAGAGCACCGTCTGGCAGTTAATGGCTGAGTTTGCAGGGGCAGACAGGTCGGTGCAGTTGCCGTCGGGGATTGTCGTGGTCAGACCTGTTAACGGATCAACACCCGAGTAGTTTTCGCTGTTGAGCGGGCAGACGTAGTTTCCAGTTGATACAGCTGCAGAAGTAGAAGAGCTGTCCAGGGTGCTAAGTCTTACTATTGGTGTCGCGATCGAGGATTTTATGAGGGAAGTTACCGTCGAAGTGTCCGCCCCGTAGGCAATCGCTCTTGCGCCGTTTTGCGCCGCCGAAGTCAATGACATTTGCACGAGCATGAACCGTCCGGCATCAATCATGAAAAACAGCATCATGAGAAAAACCGGAAGTATCAGCGCAAACTCAACCGCTGCCGCGCCAAAATCAGATTTGGTCTTTAAAAAGAAAAACCGGCGACGGGCGCGGAGTCTCGCTGCTGTGCGAGAAACCTGACCGACCGTCACCGGTTGCTCCTGAATAACGTGTTATGGAGTTGGAAGCTGAGTAGCTACGTTGTTGAAGTTAGCTGCTATCGAACCACCGAGCAGGCTAACTGCAACGATGATGGCGATAGCGATTAGGCCAACCAATAGTGCGTACTCAACTGCCGAGGCGCCGCGGTCTCCAGCAAATACGTCACGGAGCTTTCCGATGTACTTAATCATGAAAGGATTCCTCTCTACTGCACGGAGACTTTCCGCTCAGATATGGAAAATCTATCACCACGGCTCAACGAACCAAGGGGTTTTTGCGTGAGTTTACGAAATAACTTTCGGTTAGCACCTGAAACACGGTTTCCAGCGGCGCAACCGATTGCGGTTTCCATTACTAGAGCCGGAGCTCCCTAGATCGGCGTGTTTGCTGCTTTGGGAAGCAAGCTATACGTAGAAACCCTCGAGAAAAGTAAAAACCCCCGGCTGATAAGACTCGGAGGTTTTCGTGCACCCCCTGGGACTTGAACCCAGAACCCACTGATTAAGAGTCAGTTGCTCTGCCGATTGAGCTAGAGGTGCATGTCGCGCCATCACAGCGCAACGAGAAAAAACATTATCACCATTTTCTTCTGTTCGCCACTGGCGAGCAGGGTTGGTTGGCTCCCTTGGCTGGTCCTAGACTCAAAAGTAGACCGATGTCGGCCACTAACAACGAGGTAAGAATGAGCGACTTAGCAAGACTAGAAGTTGGCAGCCCCGCACCAGAATTTTCGTTGCTTAATCACCAAGGCAAAGAGGTTTCACTCAAGGATTTTGCCGGCAGCAAAGTCATTGTGTATTTCTACCCCGCGGCTTCAACCCCAGGTTGCACAAAGGAAGCTTGCGACTTCAACGACAACCTCAACCCGCTCAAGGCAGCCGGCTACACCGTAATTGGAATCTCGCCAGACAAGCCCGCCAAATTAGCCAAGTTCCAAGAGGCACAAGATCTTAACTTTCCTCTGCTCAGCGACCCAGACCTAGAAGCCCACAAACTATGGGGTGCATACGGAACCAAGTCAATGTACGGTCGCGAGTATCAGGGTGTGCTGCGCTCAACTTTTGTGGTCGACGAAAACCAAAAGGTTAGCCTTGCCCTTTACAACGTAAAGGCCACCGGACACGTGGCCATGCTTCGTAAGCAGCTGGGAATCTAGTCTTTTTCCTCAAGTTCGGCCTTTGAGGCCGCCAGTACCGGTCTGCTCAGTAACAAAGCCAATACCGCCAGAGAAATGACCACCAGCGTAATTCCAATGGCAAAGTTGGCTCCGCGTCCCGTGAAACTGGCACTGGCTATGGCCAGCTGGCAGGTCTGCCAAAAAATCGAGGCACTTCTTGCCCAACGCTTCTGAGTTGGAATTGCACGGGCCACGAAAAGTAGCCAAACCCCAGCACCAAGCACCAGTGCGGCAAGCGAAATAGCCGCTGGCAGGCTCCTTGATAACCCAGCGATGATATCGGC
>JBJTMG010000089.1:0-38338 GCA_046063415.1 Micrococcales bacterium | reverse complement strand
CCAAACCGATTAGTGAAAAAACCAAAACTATGGCCACTGGAGCAGCCCACAGGGGCGCAAACCGATACAAAATCAGCCACACCAAAATAGCTGGCAGAACAATCGCGGGATATTGGATGGCACCTTGAAACGGCGCCACGCAGAAACTGAAAATGACTCCTGCCAACATGGCGCTGGCAATCTGTTTGGGAATAGCGCCGACTAAACGCCCGAGTGCTGGCCAAAGCCCTGTAAGGGCAAGGAGTGCCCCAGTAACTAGAAAAGCGCCCACCACGTTATTGAAACTCAGGTGAAGTGCAGCCGTGGCAGCCAGCAGTGCTGCACCAGGCGTAGACCACACTATGGATACAGGCATTCGATACTTGAACGAAAGCCCGATTGAAAGCAATCCGTAGAGGGCAATCATGACTGTGATGGCCAGAGCGGTTTGCTGCTTTGTGGCTCCAACGGCAGTCAAAGCCGCTAGCGCAACACCCAAACTAGCCGCAGTACCGGTGGCGCTGGCTACCAGACCCGCGAGCATAGGAGCCTGATGGTCCCGAATTGCAGTTACTCCGCTCATCGGGAGACCTCCATGTTGCTAAGCGGTTTTTCTGGCACTCTTCAGCGGAACGATACGCGGTGCAGCATTGCTTGTGACAACCTCGGCAGAAATAATCACTGTTCCTGGGAATTCGCTACCTGGAATCTCAAACATGATTGGCCCAAGGATGTCTTCTAAGATCGCCCGCAAGCCACGGGCTCCGGTTTCGCGCTCAACCGCAAGGTCGGCTATGGCCTCAAGTGCCTCGCGCTCAAACTGCAGCTCGAAGCCATCGAGTTCAAACATGCGCTGGTACTGCTTTACCAAGGCATTACGAGGTTCGGTGAGAATCTGAATGAGAGCAGCCCGGTCAAGCGGTGTGACCGAGGCAATGACTGGAAGTCGGCCGATGAACTCAGGAATTAGGCCAAACTTACGAAGGTCTTCTGGCTGAACCTGAGTGTATAAATCGGAGTGGTCAAAAGTCTCTTGAATTGGCGAGCCAAAACCGATTCCCTTTTTTCCAACGCGAGCCGAAACAATGTCTTCGAGCCCGGCGAAAGCCCCGGCGACAATAAACAACACATTTGTGGTGTCAATTTGAATGAACTCTTGCTGCGGGTGCTTTCGACCACCCTGCGGCGGTACCGAGGCCACAGTGCCCTCGAGGATCTTCAGCAGAGCCTGCTGTACACCCTCGCCCGAAACGTCGCGGGTAATTGATGGGTTCTCGGCTTTGCGCGAGATCTTGTCGATTTCGTCAATGTAAATGATTCCCTGCTCGGCGCGCTTGACATCGCCATCGGCTGCCTGCAACAACTTGAGCAGGATGTTTTCGACATCCTCGCCTACGTAACCAGCCTCGGTTAGTGCGGTGGCATCGGCTACTGCAAACGGAACATTGAGGCGCTTTGCCAAGGTTTGCGCCAAATAAGTCTTGCCGCAGCCGGTAGGCCCCATCATGAGGATGTTGCTCTTGGCGATCTCGATGGAATCGTGATCTTTACCTGCGCTAGTCAAGGTGCCCCGCGAGCGGATGCGCTTGTAATGGTTGTAAACCGCAACCGAAAGCGCCTTTTTGGCAGCGGACTGACCAATGACGTACTCGTCTAGAAAACCAAAAATCTCTTTGGGTTTGGGAAGTTCAAACTCTTCGACCGAGGCGCTGGCCTCACCAAGTTCTTCCTCGATGATCTCGTTGCAGAGCTCTATACACTCATCGCAGATGTAGACACCTGGGCCGGCAATGAGCTTGCGCACCTGCTTCTGGCTTTTGCCGCAGAACGAGCACTTCAGCAGCTCGCTCGATTCGCCCAATTTGGTCATGCCTCTACCCTATCCAGCGCCAATGACAAAGCGGGCAAGCAACGCCTGCCCGCTTTGTGAGTTTTTGTTACTTTGCGGTCTTGCGCGAGGTCAGAACCTGATCGATGAGCCCGTATTCCAGCGCCTCAGGAGCCGTGAGGATCTTGTCCCGGTCAATGTCCTTGTTCACCTCAGCAACGCTCTTGTTGCTGTGGCTAGCGATGGTTTCCTCGAGCCAGGTACGAAGACGCATGATCTCCTTGGCCTGAATTTCAATGTCGGAGGCCTGACCGCGACCGGCATCGCCGGTTGCAGGCTGGTGAATCAAGACGCGCGAGTTTGGAAGCGCGAGGCGCTTACCCGGGGCACCGGCCGCAAGCAAAACCGCCGCCGCGGAAGCCGCTTGTCCCAGGCAAACGGTCTGAATCTGCGGGCGGATGTACATCATGGTGTCGTAAATTGCGGTCATTGCAGTGAAGCTACCGCCCGGTGAGTTGATGTACATGGTGATGTCACGGTCAGGGTCCTGGCTCTCAAGAACCAGAAGCTGAGCCATGATGTCGTCTGCCGAAGCGTCGTCGACCTGCACACCAAGGAACACAATGCGGTCCTCAAAAAGCTTGTTGTATGGGTCTTGGCGCTTGAAACCGTAAGAAGTGCGTTCCTCAAATGAGGGAAGAATGTAACGCGATCCAGGCATAGCCACGTTGGAGTTTGGGAAGTTTGTCATGATTTCTCCTACTTGGCGCCAACACCGGTGTCGCCGGCTGCGTGCTTCTGAATGTGGTCGATAAAGCCGTACTCGAGAGCCTCGGCAGCGGTAAACCAGCGGTCGCGATCTCCATCGGCCATGATTTGCTCAACTGTTTTTCCGGTCTGCTCGGCAGTCAAGGAAGCAAGCTGGCGCTTCATGGACAAAATGAGTTCTGCCTGAGTCTGAATGTCGCTGGCAGTTCCACCAAAACCGCCATGTGGCTGGTGCAGCAAAACGCGCGTGTTTGGGGTGGCATAACGCTTACCCTTGGTTCCCGAGGAGAGCAAGAACTGTCCCATGGATGCGCACATGCCAACGCCCACCGTAACAATGTCGTTTGGAACGTACTGCATGGTGTCGTAAATTGCCATGCCAGCGGTAATGGAACCACCTGGGGAGTTGATGTAGAGGAAAATGTCCTTCTGCGAGTCTTCGGCAGCCAGGAGAAGGATCTTTGCGCAAATCTCGTTGGCGTTGTCATCGCGGACTTCACTGCCCAACCAAACGATTCGATCTTTCAGTAGTCGATCAAAAGTACTTGACTGACCTGGGGCGTGTTCTGCCATTGATTGCTCCTATACCTTGGCTTGCCAAATAAACATACCCGCCAACCAAAAGGTTGAGCGGGTATGTTCGCCATCGGCTAATAACCGATGAAAGCGCTGTTAGTGGCCGTGGCCTTCGTGGCCTTCTTCGACCGCACCGTCTGACTTTAGGAAGGCAGCAAGGTCAACTGCCTTGCCCTTCTTGTCAACTACGGTGGCAGCCTCTAGCGCAACGGTCAGCGCCTTACGACGAGCCACCTCGCCAACGAAAGAAGGAATCTGGCCGTTCTGGTCTACGGTGCGGATGAAGTCGTTTGGCTCCATTCCGTACTGCTGGGCAGCGGTGATTAGGTACTGAACCAGCTCCTGCTCGTTAACCTTGACATCTTCAGCCTCGGCAATAGCGTCAAGCAAAATCTGTACCTGGAACGACTTGGTGCTCTGCTCGGTGACTTCCTTGCGGTGCTCTGCATCCTCAAGACGACCTTCACCCTCAAGGTGACGGTGAACATCTGCCTCAACCAGTTCATCGCTGACTGGCACCTTTACGAGCTCTAGAAGCTTCTCGGTGAGAAGGTCGCGCGCCTGGATTCCCTGACCGTAAACCTTGACCTCGGAAAGCTGCTTCGAAAGGTCTTCTTTTAGCTCTTTGATGGTGTCGAACTCGCTTGCCAACTGAGCGAATGCGTCATCGGCAGCGGGTAGTTCGCGCTCCTTCACGGCGGTCAGAGTCACGGTGATCTCGGCCTCTTGGCCGGCAGCCTCGCCACCCACCAGCTTTGACTTGAAGGTTGTGGTTTCACCTGCGGTGAGCGTGTCCAACGCTTCATCGATGCCGTCTAGCAGGCGACCCGAGCCGATTTCGTAAGAAATGTTCTGGGCCTCGTCAATGGTCTTGCCACCAACTGCAGCAATGAGGTCTACCGAAACAAAGTCGCCCTTCTTGGCGGCGCGTTCTACGGTCTTCAGGGTTCCGAATCGAGCGCGCAGGTTATCGAGCTCCTGCTCAATCTCAACCGGGGCAACCTTGATCTCGTCAACCTCGATCTTTAGACCCTTGTACTCGGGAAGTTTGATCTCTGGACGAACCTCAACCTCAATGTCAAAGACAAGGTTGCCTTCAAAGGTCTTTTCGTCCGGGGTCTCTTTGACGTCTGCAGTTGGTGCGCCAAGCGGGCGTAGCTTGTTTTCGTCAAGTGCCTGACGGTAATAGGCGTCCAAGCCATCGTTGATTGCGTGAGCGAGGATAGCGCCGCGGCCGACACGCTGGTCAAGAATGCGAGGAGGAACCTTGCCCTTGCGGAAACCAGGAATGTTTACTTCTTCAGCGATGTGCTCGTAAGCGTGGTCGAGGGAAGGCTTGAACTCTTCAGGGGTAACCTCGATGCTGATTTTTACTCGAGTTGGCTTCACACGTTCTACGGTGGTCTTCAACTTCGTTCTCCTAAAAAAAGGGCTCGCATTTCTGCGAGCCGATTACTGATTCTTTCGTGACCAGATGGTCGGGATGACAGGATTTGAACCTGCAACCCCCTGTACCCAAAACAGGTGCGCTACCAAATTGCGCTACATCCCGCAGCATGAATCTTGGAACTTTTTATGGTTCCGTGAAACAACCTTCGCAAGTCTATCCCATAGAATGGAACTCGTTGAACCAAAGTTGCAAAGTTTTGAGTCAACAGTTTCGCGAGTGTAGCTCAATGGTAGAGCCTCAGTCTTCCAAACTGATTACGCGGGTTCGATTCCCGTCACTCGCTCCAAACAATCGCTGCGGCGCGAATCTCACGGGTTCGCGAGGCAGCGATTTTTTTACGGTTTTTCACATAAATGCGTAATGTTTCGAAACAAAAATGTCCCTCACGTTTTTGCTTCGTAGTGTGAAATCACAAGAGCAGGAGCAAAACATGCCAACGGCAATTGATTTGGACTTTGGTCCGGCAACGGGACTGGTTTGTCGCGAATGTGGAACTGAAACCGAACTTGGAGCAAGACACGTTTGCGCAGAGTGCTTTGGCCCTCTAGAGGTTAAGTACACCTTTGGCGAGGTGACCCGCGAGCAAATCGAGGCAGGCCCTCGCTCAATTTGGCGTTACGCTCCCCTACTGCCGGTTCCCCAAGTTGCCGCCAACCGGCCTGCTGACCTTGCACCAGGCTTTACCCGACTTCAGGAATCGGTAAATCTAGCAGCCAAGCTTGGCATGACGAAACTTTGGATCAAGGATGACCGGGACAACCCAACCCACTCGTTCAAGGATCGAGTTGTTGCGGTTGCAATGACCGCTGGTAAGACCTTGGGCTTTAAGACCATAAGTTGCGCCTCCACCGGAAACCTCGCAAACGCGGTTGCTGCAGCGGCGGCTCGGGCCGGCATGCGCTCTGTCGTGCTCATCCCAGACAATCTAGAGTCTGGAAAGGTTGCCAACTCGGCGGTTTACGGGACCACCCTGGTTGGTATTCACGGAAACTACGATGACGTGAACCGCCTCTGTTCTGAGATTGCCGATGATCGCGGCTACGGCTTCGTGAACGTGAACCTACGCCCGTATTACGCAGAGGGAAGCAAAACTCTGGGCTACGAAATCGCCGAGCAGCTGGGCTGGCGCCTCCCTGACCAGGTGGTTGTACCAATTGCATCGGGGTCGCTGATGACCAAAATCGATAAGGCCTTCAAGGAACTGATTTCTCTTGGTTTGGTTGACGCTAAGCCGTACAAGATTTTTGGCGGACAGGCTACGGGCTGCAACCCGGTTGCAGAAGCATTCGAGCGCGGCTGGGATGTTGTTCGCCCAGTCAAACCAAACACCATTGCCAAGTCGCTAGCTATTGGAAACCCGGCAGACGGGCCGTACGCAATTGACGTTGCGAACCGCACTGGAGGCGCAATCGGTCACATTAGCGACCAGGCCGTCATCGATGGCATTCGCCTCCTCGCCGAGACCGAGGGTATCTTTGCCGAGACTGCCGGAGGGGTTACCGTTGGTAACCTCAAGCAGTTCATTGAGAACGGCCAACTCGATCCAAAGCTAGAGACCGTTGTTCTCAACACCGGCGACGGGCTCAAGACCATCGAGGCAATCACGGAACATGTTGGTTTCAGCGTCACCATTCCGGCCAGCCTAGAGGCATTCCGCGCTGCGGTTCCCGAAAACTAGATTTCAAGCAACAGGAGTAAAAAATGTCAGTAATCGTTAGAGTTCCAACCATTTTGCGCAGTTACACCGGCGGTGAGGCCGAGGTTAGCGGCGAAGGGGCGACTCTTCGCGACGTGATCAACGACATCGAGACGCGTAACACCGGAATTTCAGCCCGAATCCTGGATGAGAACGGCAAAATCAGACGTTTCGTTAATGTCTACGTGAACGAAGAAGACGTGAGGTTCGAGCAGGGACTCGACACTCCCACCCCCGCTGGAACCACGATATCGGTGCTGGCTGCCGTAGCGGGAGGCTAAATCACTTTTGGCAGCTGGCGCAGAAGTACAGTTTGCGCCCAGCGGCCATTGCCAGAGACAGTTTCGTGCCACAGATTCGGCAAGGCTGGCCCTCGCGTTTATAGACAAAGTTGCGCTCCGCTTTGGTGGGGCGCTTTTTTGCAAGACCGTCAATGGTGATCATGACTCCGGTTTTTTCACCAATTTTCAGTAAAGCGACTGAATCATCCCAAAGTGCCTGGATTTGCTCTTCGGAGAGGCTGTTACCGGGCAGGTACGGGTTGATTTTTGCCCTGAAGAGCAGTTCGGCCCGGTACACGTTTCCAATGCCCGAAATGACCTCTTGGTTCATTAGAAGAAGGCCGATTGGCGTGGCAGATTTTTGAACCCTGGCCAGAAAACGTTTTGCCTCTTGACCCTTGGGGTCTGGGTTCAAGGGATCCGGACCCAGTCGTTTAGCGACGGCTAAAACCTCATCGGCAGTCTGAACCTCGCATACAGTTGGGCCTCGGAGCTCTGCCATCGATGTAGGCGTGTAAAACCTTGCCCGCACCTGGCCAATGGCTGGCAGCGCTAGTGCCGCATCGACCGCATTGCCACTGTGGAACCACTTCCACTTGCCGTAAATACCGAGGTGAATTCGAACCGTCAGTCCAGACTCAAAACTCAAGAACAGTTGTTTTCCAATTGCTTTGGCTTCAAGGAGCACCTGACCATTGACCAGCGAGGCTCCCTCGGAAAACCTGCCCTGAGGCGAGTCAACGCGAAGTCGCTGGCCGCCAAAGTGCTCATTGAAATCGTTGGCCGTTCGATGAACGGTATGACCCTCGGGCAACTTGGCCCCTAGAGAATCTGACCGGTTTGCTCGTACGCGGCAATCTTGCCAATGCGTCGGCTGTGTCGCTCATCACCGCTGAATGGTTCCGCGACAAAGGCCTCGATGAGCCCTAGAACCTCGTCTTGGCTGTGTTGACGCGCCCCCACCGCAATGACGTTTGCGTCGTTGTGCTGGCGAGCTAGTTTCGCGGTGTCTAGGTTCCATGCCAGAGCGGCACGCACCCCAGCAACCTTGTTTGCGGCAATCTGCTCGCCGTTTCCAGAACCTCCCAGAACAATGCCCAGTGCCTGCTCCCCTGCCTGCTGGTCGGACACCACGGCGAGCGCCGCGTTGATACAGAAACTTGGGTAATCGTCCAACGGGTCATAGCTGGTGGGTCCGTGATCAAATACCTCGTGGCCTTGCTTGGTGAGCTCTCGAATCAAGAAATGTGACAGGTCGAGACCGGCGTGGTCGGTTGCAATGTGAATGCGCATTAGGTTGGTTTCCTGATCTTTGCGACTAGTCGCGAGGTTTTACTAGATAGAACTGGGTGAAAGCCGCTGCCGCGACACTCACAAAATAAAACGTCATGCAGACAAAGTTTGTGGTGGCAACCGAGGTGTCGCGCACGCTGGCTGCAACGCTTGCGGTTTGGGCCGCGTTGCCCAAGTAGAAGGCTATTCCCAGAGCCAGAACTGAAGAAACGGATACATTCGCGAAGAACCGAATGCGAGGGGCTTTGTTACGCAGCAACCAACCAAAGCCGGCCCAGAGCGTAAACGCTGGAAGCAGAATCAGCAACGCCTCGACGCTAGCTAGATTTTGCGCCACCTCGAACCCCGTAGCCAAGGCGAAAACGATAAACGAGACAATCCAGGTGATTCCGTAAATAGCGCTGGCCTCAACAAGCGGACCTGGTTTCAAATGCAAGACGACTCCTCGGTTTTTTTCCTACGCTATTAGGCTAGTTCAATAATCTGCAGTCGACATAGGAGTCACCGTGCCCGGAGAAAATCTAACCCGCCTCGAAGCCCAAGAGCGCGCCTCGATAGTTCAGACCGAGAGCTATCACGTAGAACTTGACCTAACCACCTCGGACAGCACCTTCCGATCGATCACCACGGTGCACTTTGCGGCTACGCCAGGCGCGAGTACATTCATCGATGCAATCACAGCGAAGGTGCACAAAGTGACTCTCAATGGTGAATCGCTCGACCCCGAGCAGGTTTCCGATGGAGTTCGAATCCAGCTGCCAAACCTGAAGGCGCAAAACACTCTCGTGGTAGACGCCGACGCCTATTTCATGAACACCGGGGAAGGCTTGCACCGATTCGTTGATCCAGTTGACAACGAGGTTTACCTATACAGCCAATTTGAAGTTCCAGACAGCCGGCGCATGTTCGCAGCCTTTGAGCAGCCAGACCTGAAGGCAACTTTCCAGTTCACCGTTACAGCCCCAGACCACTGGAAAGTAATCTCTAACTCCGCAACCCCAGAGCCACACGCCCTGCCAGATAACAAAGCCAAGTGGGAATTTGAACCAACGCCGCGAATCTCCAGCTACATCACGGCTCTGATCGCCGGGCCATACGACGAATTCCGCGATGAACTGGTTTCAAGTTCGGGCCGCGTGATTCCTTTAGGTGTCTTCTGCCGTAAATCGCTTACGGAGTTCATGGACGCCGAGTATGTCTTTGCCAAGACCAAAGAGGGTTTCAGCTTTTATGAGAACGCCTTTGACGTTCCGTATCCATTCGAAAAGTACGACCAGCTGTTTGTTCCCGAGTTCAACGCCGGAGCCATGGAAAACGCTGGAGCTGTCACATTTACCGAAACTTACGTTTTCCGCAGCAAGGTGACCGACGCCGTTCGCGAACGCCGAGTTGTGACGATTCTGCACGAACTTGCCCACATGTGGTTTGGCGACCTGGTAACCATGCGTTGGTGGAATGACCTGTGGCTCAACGAGTCCTTCGCGGAGTATGCCTCCACTTTGGCAACTGCCGAGGCAACAGAATGGCACGGTGCTTGGACCACCTTTACCGCTTTGGAAAAGAGCTGGGCCTACCGTCAAGACCAGTTGCCTTCCACCCACCCGATTGTTGCGCAAATCAACGACCTCGAGGACGTACAGGTCAACTTCGACGGCATCACCTACGCAAAGGGCGCTTCGGTCCTGAAGCAGCTGGTTGCTTGGGTTGGCCAGGATGACTTCCTTGCTGGTGTTTCTGCGTACTTCAAGAAGCACCAGTGGCAAAACACCGAACTCAACGACTTGCTGGTTGAACTCGAGGCCAAGAGCGGTCGCGAGCTCAAGAGCTGGTCCAAGCTTTGGCTTGAAACCGCGGGCGTTAATACGCTGCGCCCGAAGCTGTCCGTAGACGATTCGGGCCTGATTACCGCCTTCTCGGTTGAGCAGACCGCAATTGCAGAGCAACCAACCATTCGTCCGCATCGAATGGCCATCGGTTTCTACGAGTTGCAGGGCGGCAAACTGGTTCGCACTCTTCGCCACGAACTCGATGTTGACGGACCATCGACCAATGTTCCCGAGTTTGTCGGCAAGACCCGACCAGCCCTGATTCTCCTGAACGACGATGACCTGGCTTATGCCAAGATTCGACTTGACGAGGTTTCTTGGCAGACCGCCATTGACCACCTCGCCTCGGTCGATGACTCTTTAGCGCGCGCCCTGATTTGGGGAGCGGCTTGGGATGCCACCCGCGACGGCGAGACCAACCCTCGCGACTTCGTGAAACTGGTGCTGGCAAATATCGCCACCGAAACCGAATCAACCACGATTCTTACCTTGCTTCGCCAGCTAATCACTGTTGGCAACCTGTACGTGGCACCAGAACACCGTGAGGAAACCCTGGTTCAAATTGGACAGGGCCTAATTGGTTTGGCCTGCGATGCAGCGGCTGGTAGTGACATCCAGCTGCAGCTGGTCAAGTTCTTCACCCAGTTCGCCAGAACCTCACAGCAATTTGACACGCTCGAGCACCTCTTGAGTGGAGACCTAAAGCTTGAGGGTCTTGAGATCGACGCCGACCTGCGTTGGGAGATCATCACGGGGTTGGTCATCGGCGGAAGACTCGG
Source organism: Micrococcales bacterium (assembly GCA_046063415.1). Taxonomy (GTDB): domain Bacteria; phylum Actinomycetota; class Actinomycetes; order Actinomycetales; family Microbacteriaceae; genus Rhodoluna. Next base: position 27,862 of record JBJTMG010000089.1, on the reverse strand, counting down.
AGAGTCAGACATCGATGCCGCTCTTGCAGCCGACAACACGGCAAACGGTCAAAAGGCTGCTGCCGGCGCCAAGGCTGCACTTCCGGGGGCGGCGGCAAAGGCAAAGGCTTGGCAGCAGCTGGTTCACACCGATGAGCTCTCCAATGCCCTGGTCAACTCGGCAAGCCTTGGTTTTGGTCGAGTTTTGAACACCGATGAACTCGTGCCTTATGTTGAGCGCTATTTTGCCGACGCCCTGACCATTTGGGGATCTAAGACCTACAAGATTGCCGAATACCTGTTGGTTGGCCTGTACCCGATTAACCTGGCTTCTGCTGAGTTGGTTTCCGCAACCAAGAAGTACCTAGCCGAAACTGACTTTGCCGATAAGGCGGCCTTCAAGCGAATCATCGTTGAGAACCTGGCCGGTGTTGAACGCGCCCTAGTGGCGCAGGCTCGGGACTTGAGAAAGTAGAGCAATGAACAGCATTACCGCATCAACTGCCCAGGCTTTGGCAGGGTTTTGGAACGATTGGCACGTACTTATCCGAATCGTGTTGATCATCCTGGGTGCGGTAGTGCTGCGCTGGGTGCTCCTGATCTCCGTTCGCCGACTGGTTCGCACGGTGGTATCAGGGGCAAAGAGCAAGGTTGTTGGAGCGCTGGCTTCGGTCACAAACGAGGTCTCACCGCTTGCCAAATTGCGCCTAGTTCAACGCACCCAGACCATGGGATCGGTGCTCAATAACTTCATCACTTGGTCGCTTTTGATTGTTGCCATAACCATGGTTCTCAGCGAACTCGGAGTGGCGGTTAGTGCTTTGGCGGCCGGCGCCGGCTTGTTGGGAGCTGGTGTTGGTTTCGGTGCCCAGTCTCTTATCCGCGACCTAATCAGCGGTCTGTTCGTCGTCTTCGAAGACCAGTACGGAGTTGGAGACACGGTCAATTTGGGTGAAATCTCGGGTGTTGTCGAGGTTGTTGGCCTGCGCGCCACCCAGGTCAGAGACGCCGACGGAGTTCTCTGGTACGTGCGTAACGGTGAGATCCTTCGCGTGGGCAACCTATCGCAGGGCTGGTCACGGGCCGTCATCGATGTTGCGTTGCCATACTCGAGCGATTTCCAGAAAGCTCAGGGCATTTTGGAGCGCGTTGCCGGGCATCTGGCTTCTGAACCAGGTAACCCCGACAGGGTCATTGGACTTCCCGAGGTTTGGGGTGTACACGACCTCAACGGCGATCAGGTGGTCTTGCGCGTGATTCAGCAGGTGCAGGCTGGTCAGTCGGACTCTTACGCTCGTGACCTGCGTGCCAAAATCAAACTCGAACTGGATGCCGCGGGATTGGCCCTAGCCAGCAGCGCCCAGACCATTTTGGTGCAGGGTAAATAGTGAGTCACGAAGAAGACGGCCCAGTTCCGGGAGAATCCGCCGAAGTTGCCGAAGCACGCCGAAAGGAAACGGTTCGAATAAAGCTTGGCGGCGAAGCCATCGGTGGAAATTTCTACGACCAGGTTGGTGGCAAGGAAACCTTCGCCAAACTCACCGCCAAGTTCTATGAGGGCGTAGCCACCGATGATGTGTTGCGGCCCATGTACCCCGAAGAGGACCTGGGTCCCGCCGCCGAGCGCCTCCAGCTTTTTCTTGAGCAGTACTGGGGTGGGCCCACCACTTACCAGGAGCAGCGCGGGCATCCCCGACTTCGAATGCGTCACGCGCCTTACAAGATAAACCCGCTGGCTCGCGAACGCTGGCTGTTGCACATGCGAGCCGCTGTCGATGAACTACACCTCCCCCCGCTGCAGGAAGCCGAACTCTGGGGTTATCTGGATCGCGCGGCAACGGCAATGCTCAACAGCTTCGAAGACTAGAGGTTATCCACAGTTAGTAGCTAGAGGAGACAACACTGTAAAAAGCCAAACCATTCTTGATTTCACGCCAAGCACTCGCTTGGAAGACATCAAGAAAGGCAAGCATGTCGGAGCAAATCACCATCTCGGGTTTGGTAGCCACCACTCCCCGCCATCTGGTTACCCAGGATGGCCTCCCAATCACCTCGTTTAGGCTCGCCGCCTCTCAACGCCGCTTCGACCGAAACCAAAACAAGTGGATCGACGGCGAAACCAACTGGTACACAATCACCGCTTTTCGTCAGCTAGCCATCAACTCCTCTCACTCGATTTCCAAGGGTGACCGAATCGCGGTAACCGGAAAACTCCGCGTTCGCGACTGGGACAACGGCGAGCGCGCTGGCACCTCGGTAGAGGTAGAAGCCGAATCAATCGGGCACGACCTAGCCTGGGGCACATCGGTGTTTACCCGAACTGTGCTGGTAAAGGAACCAGATCTCTCAGAAACCATTGAATCCGGTACCGATCAAGACCTGGTAGACGCTTAGTCGCTCTACCGCATCAGCTGGCCAGGTCGCACCCACCCCTCGGCGGCCTGGCCGGTCCACTCGCCCTCTCTGCTCACCTGCAATCCCGTGGGTCACCGAACCCAACAAATCAGTCGGATAAACTTATCCGCAGCAGGCCAAGCAGAGAGGGCGCCTTTTTTGGCGGCCCATTGGCAACCCAAGAAAGCGAAACTATTAATGGCTGAGTTCATTTATCAGATGATCAAAACGCGCAAGGCGCACGGCGACAAGGTAATCCTCGACGACGTGACTCTGGCCTTCTACCCGGGCGCAAAAATCGGAGTCGTTGGCCCCAACGGAGCTGGTAAGTCCTCGGTTCTAAAGATCATGGCTGGGCTGGATACCCCAAGTAATGGTGAGGCCCGTCTAAACCCAGGTTCCACTGTTGGAATCCTCATGCAGGAACCACCACTGGATGAATCACTTACTGTCTTGGGCAACGTTGAGCTCGCAGTAAAGAGCACCAAGGACATGCTCAAGAGGTTCAATGAGATCTCCGAGGCAATGGCCGAACCAGACGCAGATTTCGATGCGCTCCTCGAGGAAATGGGCAAGCTTCAGGAACAGATTGATCACCTCGATGCCTGGGATCTAGACAACCAACTTGAACAGGCCATGGATGCCCTGCGTTGCCCACCCGGAGACACCCCCGTCACTCACCTATCCGGTGGAGAACGTCGCAGAGTAGCACTGTGCAAACTATTGCTTGAAAAGCCAGACCTGCTTCTCCTTGACGAGCCAACCAACCACCTTGATGCCGAATCGGTTTTGTGGCTCGAGCAGCACCTTGCCAAGTACCCTGGCGCAGTTTTGGCTGTTACCCACGACCGTTACTTCCTGGACAACGTTGCCGAGTGGATTCTTGAGTTGGACCGCGGTCGCGCTTACCCTTACGAAGGAAACTACTCTACCTACCTTGAGAAGAAGCGCGAGCGCCTCGAGGTTCAGGGCAAGAAAGACGCCAAATTAGCCAAGCGTTTGGCCGACGAACTCGAGTGGGTTCGCTCCAGTCCAAAGGCTCGCCAGACCAAGTCCAAGGCTCGCCTTGCCAAGTACGAAGAAATGGCCGCCGAGGCAGATCGCACCAGAAAGCTCGACTTCGAAGAGATCCAGATTCCTGCCGGTCCAAGACTCGGCAACGTGGTCATCGAGGCAAAGGATCTCAAGAAGGGCTTTGACGGCCGTTCACTCATCGATGGCCTGTCCTTCACGCTTCCTCGCAACGGAATCGTTGGAGTGATCGGTCCTAACGGTGTTGGAAAATCAACTCTCTTCAAGACGATTGTTGGACTCGAAAAACTCGACGGCGGAGACCTGAAAATCGGCGAAACCGTAAAGATCAGTTACGTTGACCAGAGTCGTGGCGGCATCGACCCCAACAAGACGCTGTGGGAGGTGGTCTCCGATGGCCTCGATTTCATGCAGGTTGGGCAGACCGAGATGCCTTCGCGCGCCTACGTTGCGGCCTTTGGTTTCAAGGGACCTGACCAGCAGAAACTAGCCGGAGTGCTCTCGGGTGGTGAACGTAACCGACTGAACCTTGCCCTCACGCTAAAGCAGGGTGGAAACCTGTTGCTGCTCGACGAACCGACAAACGACCTCGATGTGGAGACCCTGTCTAGCCTCGAGAACGCCCTACTTGAGTTTCCAGGTTGCGCGGTGGTCATCACACACGATCGCTGGTTCCTTGACCGCGTGGCAACCCACATCCTTGCCTATGAAGGCACCGATGACAACCCAGACCAGTGGTACTGGTTCGAAGGTAACTTCGAGTCTTACGAGGAGAACAAGATCTCGCGTCTGGGTGCCGATGCGGCAAAGCCGCACCGAAGCACCTATCGCCGCCTAACCCGTGACGGGTAACCGACCAAACTAAAAAAAGACCCCCGAGAGCTTCTGTCTCGGGGGTCTTTTTTTGGTTTTGCGTTAGCCCAGCAATTCTTGGATCGCCGCTTCAAACACCTCTTGGTGGGCATCTATATCTGACTTACTGGTGGTGGGGCACATGAGTGCCATGTTGTGGAAAGGAGTCAACATGATTCCTCGGTTCACCAGGTACAGATGCAAGAAGTCTTCCAATTCGGGATCCGCACTGTTGTAGGCATCGGTGCCATTCTTTGGATACGGCTTGGCAAATCGGTATTCTGCACGCGTACCAAGCTGATTGATGCTCCACGGCAGATCGTACTTGTCAAACAGCAGCTGAACGCCATCGGTGTAGTAGTCGCAGAGTTCAATCATCTTGGCAAAGGCTTCTGGCGTCAGCACCTTCTCGAGAGTGGCGCGCATTGCGGCAACCTGCAGTGGGTTACCGGCCAGGGTTCCACCGACTCCGCCCATGTCAACTAGGTCTAGGTCGGTTCGCTCCAGCACCTTGGCTGCAAGCTCTGCGCTGAGTCCGTAGGTTCCGGTTGGGATGCCGCCAGCGATTGCCTTGCCAATGATGAATACGTCGGGCTCAAGGTTGTCGCGCGCGGTCATGCCTCCCCACCCGGCGCTGAAAGTGTGGGTTTCATCGATAATCAATAGGGCGTCATACTTTTTGGTCAGCTCACGAACGCCAGCCAGGTACCCAGGCTCTGGTAGCACCATTCCAACATTGGTCATGGCTGGTTCCATGAGCACGGCAGCCACGTCACCGTGGGCAAGCTGTCTTTCGAGGCCCGCCAAGTCGTTGAACTCTGCCACGCGACTGGTTACCGTCACATCTACCGGTGAACCAACGTTTCCGGGGCGGCTCATTCCCTCGCCGTCGGGGCCAACGACTATCAGCGACTCGTCTACCGAGCCGTGGTAGCAGTAACTGTTGACTAGAATCTTTGGCTTGCCGGTGATTGCGCGTACCAACCGAATTGCCCAGCGGTTTGCATCGGTGGCGGTGAGAGAAAAACTCCATTTGGCCATTCCAAAACGTTCGGTGAGGTTGGCGCCAACCCACTCGGCGTCTTCGGTGGGCAGCATGGTCGTGAGACCACCCTTGTTTTGAACCTGATTCACAATGGCCTCAACCACGGCGGGAGCGCTGTGTCCAGCCATTGCCCCGGTGTCGCCGAGCGCAAAGTCGATGTATTCGTTGCCATCGATGTCCCAAACCCGGTTGCCCTGAGCTCTTTCAAAGTAGATCGGGAATCCGCCAGCTTTTTTGTTCATCCAGGTCATTGGTACTCGACCAAAAAGGTGCTCGGCGTTGGCATATGCAGCGGCCGATTTTGGGTGTTTTGCTAAAAAATCCGCTCGTTCGCGGTCAAATAGTTTTGCAAGGACGTCTCTGTCAATCATGTTTTGAGCCTAGCGAATCTCTGGGACCCGAACCATGCCTTCTTGGGCAACCGTTGCTAGCAGAACTCCATCGCGAGAGAAGATTCGACCGAGAGAAAGCCCCCTGCCACCCTGAGCGCTCGGAGACTCCTGAACGTAAAGCATCCACTCGTCAACCTTGGGGTCTCGGTGGAACCACATGGCGTGGTCAAGACTGGCTGACTTGAGCCCAGGGTGGCTCCAGGCAATGCCGTGAGCGCGGTAAATGGGCTCCAAAATCGAGTAGTCGCTGGCGTAGGCAAGGGCCGCACGATGAAGAGCTGGATCTGCAGGAAGGTTACCCAGTGCTTTAATCCAAACAGCCTGGTGGGGCACCTTCTGTTCTGGATCAACGCTGAAATAAATCGGGCTTCCAACGTGACGCATGTCAAACGGTCTTGCCTTTGCCCAATACTGGGCCACCGGGTGCGGGTTGGGACCAATCAGCTCGGCAGCAGAGGGCAAGGTTTCTGGATCTGGCACATTTTCAGGGAAGAGCTCCTGGTGCTCCAGGCCCGCATCGCAATCCTGAAACGAGGCAATCATGGAAAAAATCGGTTCCCCGGCCTGATAGGCCTGAACTCGCCTAGTGCTGAACGAACGGCCATCACGAAGCCTGTCAACCGAAAACGTTATCGGCTGCGCAATGTCTCCGGCCCGCAGAAAGTACCCGTGAAGCGAATGAGGAGATCGCTCGCCGTCAACTGTTCGCTCTGCCGCAACCAAACTTTGAGCCAGTACCTGCCCGCCAAAAACTCGTCCGTGGGGCATCCACTGGCTTGGGCCAATGAAAATGTCTTCTTTGGTTCGGGCACCCTTGGCATCGTCAAGATTCAGGGTCTGAATCATCTCGGCTAACGGGTCGGTTGGAATGGGAATCTGCATTTGCCACCTCTAAGGGCTAGTTTAGACACCGTATGAATAATGATTTTTTGCTTGAAGACCAAGAAACCGTCGCCGACCTGCAGTCTTTTCTGCAGCGGGCCAAGCGCCTAGACCCCGATGGCTCAGTGAGACTGCGCGCTTTTGGGCAGGTTCTTGCGGCCTATGTGTCGCCGCTGTACTCGGGAAATCTCATGGATTCGGGGCCTACCGTGGTTGGGCTTCGAACCTGCGCCCTGGCCGAGCCAGCCGAAATCGACTCGGTGGTTGGAATCAATGCCGTACTGGAGCGACTGGCCAGAATCAACAATCCAGACATGTTGGGCAAAGTAGAGCTGAGGATTGCCATGCCTCCGGTTGAGAGAGCCCCCTGGGCGGGTATTTTGCCACCCATGTCGGGTTGGACCCCAGCCGGAACCGTGTCAGAGGCTTTGCTGACGCAGACTGCAAAAGAAGGCATCGATGAAGTCGCCTCAACAATTCCGGAATCGGTCGGCGGGCCAATAGCGGCAAGAATTCGCGCCGAGATCTGGGGCAAAGCTATTGAGTTTGGCTCCAAAATCCCCAAGGGAGCCGCATTTGCCGCCGCTGGACTTGGCTTTCTGACCCAAAACGAAGAAGTTGAGGTGTACGAAACCGAAAACTGGGTACGCCTGAGCGCTCAACACGGCCACGTGCTTTCCAAGTTGGCGGTCCGCCACTAACTTGCGGACTTTACCAAGTTATGGGTTTCTAGGCCTTCAGGTACTGGGCGTGAGCAGCTCGGGCCTTTGCCATCTTTGGTGAGACTACGGCCACGCAATAACCCTGATTTGGGTTCTTGGCAAAAAAGTCTTGGTGATACTCCTCGCCAACCCAGAACACATCAAGTGGAGTTATCTCGGTCACAATTGGGCCATCCCAGTGTGACTTTGCCCGCTCAACCGCGGCTTGGAACAACGCTTTCTGCGATTCATCGGTGTAGTACATGGCACTGCGGTACTGGGTTCCAATGTCATTGCCCTGTCGGTTGAGCTGCCGTGGGTCATGAATGGTGAAGAAAATGTCGAGAACTACGTCGGCTGGAATCACACTCTCGTCAAAGACCACCTTGGCCACCTCGGTGTGACCCGTGTTCCCTCCGCAAACGCTCTCGTAGTCGGGGTTTTGGGTGTGACCGCCGGCATAACCCACCACCACGTCGGTAATTCCGGCAAATTGCATGTACGAGGAGTCGAGGCACCAGAAACATCCGCCGCCGAGCACAAATTCAGTCATGTCTCTAGCCTAGGCTGGTTGCATGAGTTACGAAGCAGTCTCGAATCGCTACGACCACATGAAATACCGTAGAACTGGCAAAAGCGGCTTGTTTTTACCCGAAATCTCGCTTGGACTTTGGCACAATTTTGGCTCCGTAGATGATTTCGACACTCAGCGAGCCATTTTGCGAAGAGCCTTTGACCTGGGTGTCACTCACTTTGACCTTGCAAATAACTACGGCCCGGTGGCCGGCTCTGCAGAAAGCAACTTTGGCAGGCATTTAGCAGCAGACTTCTTGCAATACCGCGATGAACTCGTGATCAGCACCAAGGCGGGCTACGACATGTGGCCCGGACCTTACGGCGAGTGGGGCAGCCTCAAATACCTGACCGCGTCGCTCGATCAAAGCCTAAAGCGCATGGGGCTCGAGTACGTAGACATTTTTTACTCGCACAGATTCGACCCCAACACTCCCCTTGAAGAGACCATGGGGGCTCTTGCCCGCGCGGTGCAACAGGGCAAGGCCCTCTACGTGGGAATTTCCAGTTACGACCCAGAACAAACCCGACAGGCAAAGCAGATCCTTGCCGACATGGGCGTGCCGCTACTGATTCACCAGCCCAGGTACAGCATGTTTGACAGGGCAATTGAGTCAAACGGACTCATTAACACCCTTGGCATAGAGGGAATCGGTGGAATTGTGTTTTCTCCGCTGGCTCAAGGGTTACTCACCGACCGGTATCTAAAGGGAATCCCCGTTGGTTCCAGGGCTTCCAAGGAGCACTTCCTAAAGTCGCAGAACATCTCATCCGAATATTTGGAGCGAGCCACCAGCCTGAATCAAATTGCCGCCGAGCGCGGGCAATCGCTGGCCCAGTTAGCGCTCAGTTGGGTGCTTCGTCACCCTCAAATCACCTCGGCACTCATTGGAGCCAGCAGTGTGGCTCAGCTTGAGGCAAACGTAGCGGCTTTGAACGCGCCGGCACTGACCGCAGACGAGCTTCGCGCGATAGACGCTTGGGCAATTCACGGAACGGGCAACTAAAATCCAGACAACCGCGCCGCGCAAACCAGGGCTTGGGCTTTCACTGGCTCTGGCATCTAGTCTGCTTTTTGGCCTGAACGCTACAACAAGCAAGATCCTGGTTGAAAGCGGCATTAGCCCCGAACTCATGGTCATTTTTCGGTCAGCCGCAACCGCCGCCCTAGCTGCCGCCTGGTTATTAGTCACGAACCGGCAGGCATTCCGTGTGAAGGTTCGGGAGTGGCCATCGCTGGTGGTGTTTGGAATCGTTGGGGTTGGGCTCATGCAGTGGGCCTACACCCAAGGCGTTAGCCGATTGCCGATTGGTATTTCGTTGCTGATCGAGTACACCGCCATTGTCATGGTCCCTATTGCGTCTTGGTTCTTGTTCAAAACCAGGGTCGGCAAGGGACTGTGGATCGGGGTTGCACTTGTGCTGGCCGGGCTCGCGGTAGTGGGCAAACTCGGCACAAATAGCCTTGACCCTGTGGGAGTTTTGTTTGCATTTCTCGCTGCTGTGTTTTTGACTGTGTACTTCATCATGGGAGAGCACGGTCAGCGCAACCGAGACGCCTTCTCCACGCTTTTTTACTCAATGGCAATAGCCACGGTGTTCTGGATTCTGGTGAACCGCCCATCGATGGCCTCGCTGCCAGATCTTGGTAGCAATCTGGCTCTACCCTTCCTGCCTGACTCGCAAACCGTTCCACTCTGGACTTTGGTCTTATGGCTGGGCGTAGGGGGTTCATTTGCCCCGATGCTGTTCTCGTATCTGGCGCTTAGACACCTGAGCGCCTCGGCGGTGGGAATCGCCTCCACCGCTGAGACCATCTTTGCTTTTCTATTTGCATACCTTCTGCTGGGTGAGAAAATCGATGGATTACAAACAGCGGGTGGTTTGTTAGTGATTGCAGGCATTGTGATCGCGCAAATGTCCCGAAGCCCCAAACAGGAGTAGCAGTGGCAACCGTAGAACTTACCGCCGAGAATTTCGGTCAGAACATCGTCACCGATGGCATCACCATTGTCGATTTCTGGGCCGAATGGTGTGGCCCATGTCGCCAGTTTGGTCCAATTTTTGAGGAAGCCTCCACCCGCCACCCCGACATCACATTTGGCAAAGTAGATACCGAGGCCCAGCGCGAACTCGCCGCCGAGGCAAACATCACATCCATTCCAACCCTCATGGTTTTCCGAGAGGGCATTCTGCTTTACAACCGTCCGGGAGCTCTTCCCGGAGCAAGCTTTGAAGACTTAATTGCGGCGGTCCGCGATCTGGACATGAACGAAGTCAGGGCCGACATTGCAAAACAGGCCCAAGAAAGCAAGGACGAAACCGATAATGCGTAACAACTCTTTGGCCATGCTGTCCACAATTGCTGCGGTTGGAGCGCTGGCATCAATGATTGGCTGGATCAACCCAGCCACCTGTGTCAACGAGCAAATCGAAGGCTGGACAAGCTGCCAGGCCGCCAGCGATTCGCACCTTCTTCTCACCGCTGGACTGCTCCTGGTGGCAGCCGCCAGCTACGTGGGATATCGACTCCAACTGGCCCGAGCTCGCTCAAAGAAGTAGCTCGGCTCGGCTAGGCTGATTACCAAATCTATTCAGTCAAAGCCGACCGGAAAGTTCCTAAATGTCGCCAGTTGAGCGCGCAGCCATGCACGCCACCACTCCCGAAACCGCCCAACTTCGGGAACTCATCTTTGATTACGCCCGAACCCGAATGGCGTTCGATCCGGTACCGCTAGATGCCCCAGAAACACCTCAGAGACTGGCCGAAACCGCGGGCCAAACCATTACCGATTCTGGACTGGGTGGCCCCGAGGCCCTAAAACTATTTGGTGAAATTCTGGCTCCAGCCACAATCTCCACCGACCACCCCAACTACCTGAGTTTCATTCCCTGCGCGCCAACCGAGGCCGCGAGCCTCTTTGACCTTGTGGTTTCAGCATCCTCAATTTACGGCGGGTCATGGATGGAGGGTGCCGGAGCGGTATACGCCGAGAATCAGGTGCTCAGCTGGCTGGCAGCCGAAGTGGGTCTTCCCAGCACCGCTGGCGGGGTGTTCGTACAGGGCGGAACCTTGGGAAATCTCTCGGCTCTGGTCACTGCGCGAGAAGCCGCTAAACAAAAACTGGCACAGGCTGGAAAGCCGCTTCCAGACCGCTTCGCGATTCTGTGCAGCGCAGAGGCACACTCTTCGCTCAAAGCGGCGGCTCGGGTAATGGACATTGACGTGATCTTGGCCCAACCTGATTTTGAAGGGGTTCTCCACGGTAGGGAAGTCGCACAGGCGCTCGCACAAGCGCCTGCGGATTCGGTATTCGCGATTATCGCAACCGCGGGAACCACAAATTTCGGTATTGTCGACGACCTAAAAACTATTGGGGAGGTCGCCAAAGCAAATGACATTTGGTTCCACGTTGATGGCGCCTACGGACTAGCCGGCATCCTGAGCCCGCTCACGAGGCACTTGTTTGCCGGCGCAGAACTGGCAGACTCATTCATCGTTGACCCACACAAGTGGTTGTTTGCCCCATTTGACGCGTGCGCCTTGGTCTACCGCGAACCCAGCTTGGCTCGTGCCGCTCATACCCAGCACGGCGAATACCTAGATACCCTCACCGACTCTGGAGACTGGAATCCGTCTGACTTTGCCTACAACCTGACTCGCAGGGTCAGAGGGCTGCCGCTCTGGTTCTCCTTAGCTACCCACGGGGTTGCCGCTTACCGAGAGGCAATTACTCAGAACATCGAGTTAGCCCATGAAATTGCCACAGAGATCAAGAAACGTCCGTACCTAAGACTCATTCGTCAGCCTCAACTTTCGGTGGTTGTTTTTGAGCGCGGTGGCTGGGAACTCCCCCAGTACGAAGCCTGGTCAGCCAAGCTCCTAGAACGCGGCGAGGCGTTTGTGGTGCCAAGCTCTCACGCTGGTAAGCCGAACACCAGATTTGCAATCGTGAACCCGCAAACCAAGTTTGAAGACCTGGTGAGCATTTTAGATTCCATGAAAGAGAGCGAATAGCCATGAAGGTTTCTACCGCTGAAAAACTGCCGAGTCTGGCCAGAGTCCACGAGGCACAGCGCGATCGACTGAGAGTTGCGCTAGTGCAAATGTCTTGGAACCCAAATCCAGAGGCGCACGCTGCAAACCTGGATTTAGGCATTGGCAAGGCGGCTGCGGCCGGCGCAAAAATAGTTTTCCTCCCCGAGCTGACCCTAAGCAGGTACCCCGCCGACGCGCTACCTACTGGGGTTCCCAATGCACTAGCCGAAGATTTGAAAACTGGCCCGACCTTCACATTTGCTGCAGCCGCTGCCAAGCGCCACAACGTGGTGGTTCACGCCTCGCTATACGAATACCAAGATTTTGCAGACGGACGCGGTCTAAACGTGGCCATCATGGTGGATCCAGCCGGGCAGCTAATAGCTCGCACCCCCAAGCTTCACATTCCGGTCACCGCCGGTTATTACGAGGATCAGTATTTTGCACCTGGTCCGGCGAGCGAGGAACCGTATCCGGTGTACCAGCTTGAGCTCCAAGGCATCGAGGCAAAAATTGGTTTGCCCACGTGCTGGGATGAATGGTTCCCCGAGGTTGCCCGCAACTATTCCCTTCGCGGGGCTGAGGTGCTAGTTTACCCCACGGCCATTGGCAGCGAACCTGACCACCCACACTTTGACACCCAACCGCTCTGGCGAAGCGTGATAGTTGGAAACGGTATTGCAAACGGAACTTTCATGGTGGTACCAAACCGCTACGGAAACGAAGGAAGCCTTAACTTTTACGGTGGCAGTTTTATCAGCGATCCCTACGGACGCGTTCTGGTTCAGGCCGGTCGCGAAGGCGACGAGGTTTTGGTTGCGGATCTAGACCTAGACGCGCGACGAGACTGGCTCGACCTGTTCCCGTTCCTGGCAACCCGCCGACCCGACACCTATGAAAAACTCACGGCTCCCGTGGTGAACCCGCGTGGCACCTCGGGCGCGGGTGTAGATGGCGGTATTGCGGGCGAGGCCCAAGCCTAATGTTTGGCATGCATTGGAAAATGCCCGCCGAGTGGGAGCCTCACGAGCGAACCTTCATGGCCTGGCCAACCAGCGGCTACACGCTTGGAGAAACCGAAGCAGAGAAACTTGCGGCACGAACTGCCTGGGCTAACGTGGCGAATGCCGTGGTCAGCTTTGAACCACTAACCATGATTGTCAATCCAGGTGATGAAGCTATCGCTAGAGCTTTCTTGGATCCAAGAATTGAGCTGGTGAGCGCCCCACTAGATGACGCCTGGATGCGTGATATTGGTCCAACCTTTGTGAAGCGCACCGACCCCGGGCACCAGGGTGAGCTGGGCGGAGTCAACTGGGTCTTCAATGGCTGGGGAGCCCAACCCTGGGCGACCTGGGAAAACGATTCCAAAATCGCCAAGTTCATAAACTCCGAGCTCGGGGTAGTTTCGCTCGATTCACCGCTGGTAAACGAAGGTGGCGGAATACACGTCAACGGGGCGGGCGCCGTTCTCCTGACTGACACCGTGCAACTCGGTGAAGGTCGCAATCACATGTGGAATCGTCAAGAGGTTGAGGAAGAGATTCACCGCATGCTTGGAACTACCCAAGCCATTTGGATCGAGAGAGGCCTCACGAGAGACTACGACGAGTTCGGTACCCGCGGCCACGTTGACATCGTTGCTTGTTTTTCTGATGTGAATACCATTTTGTTCCACGACCAGCAAGACCCAGCTCACCCAGATTTTGAGGTGTCTAAGCAGGTTCGTGCCACTCTAGAGCGCGCAGGAAATTTCAAGTTGATTCCGGTCCCGGCGCCCAAGGTTCTGAGAGATGAGCACGACTGGGTTGATTACAGCTACATAAACCACTACCTGGTGAACGGTGGCGTAATTCTTTGCAGCTTTGACGACCCCAATGACCAGGTTGCCAAGGAGTTGCTAGAAACTGCCTACCCTGGTCGCAAGGTAGTGCTGGTTGATGCCCGTGAAATTTTTGCGCGCGGCGGCGGAATTCACTGCATCACTCAGCAGCAGCCTAAGTGACCTTAGAGCCCCTGGTTTGTTGAAAATGCGGGCACCGATGGCTGCCAACCCAGGTCTTACTCGGCAATAACCGATTCGACCGAGGTCAGCTCCACGCCAAAGGCTTCTGCTACTGCGGCATAGGTGATTTTGCCCTGGTGGGTGTTTAGTCCCTTGGCAAGTGCCGAATCCTCACGAAGCGCTTTCTTGAATCCCTTATTGGCCAGGGCAATCACGTATGGCAACGTTGCGTTGGTGAGTGCCCGAGTCGAGGTTGCAGGAACTGCACCTGGCATGTTTGCCACACAGTAGTAGATGCTGTTGTGGACCTTGAAGGTCGGGTTGTCGTGCGTGGTTGGTTTGCTGCCTTCGAAGCAGCCACCCTGGTCAATGGCAATGTCAACCAGCACTGAACCAGGCTTCATGCCCTTCACCATTTCATCGGTGACCAGTTTTGGTGCCTTAGCACCCGGAATCAAAACCGAACCGATTACCAGATCAGCGTCTTTCAGCTGGTCTGCTATTTCGTAGGAGGTAGAGGTGCGAGTCTTGATTGCGCCTCGGTAGAGCGCGTCAATTTGACGTAGTCGAGGAAGCGAGAGGTCAATGATGGTGACGTCGGCGTTCATGCCAAGTGCAATCGAGGCTGCGTTCTCACCAGCGACGCCGCCACCGATAACCACGACCTTGGCCTTTGGTGTCCCGGGAACGCCACCCATGAGAACTCCAGATCCGCCAATCGAGCTCATGAGCTGATAAGCGCCGATTTGAGCGCTCAGTCGGCCGGCAACCTCGCTCATTGGCTGTAGCAGAGGCAGACTACGATCTGCTAGCTGAACGGTTTCGTAGGCAATGGCGGTGGTTCCAGCCGCCACCAGCGCGTCGGTGCAGTCCTTTGAGGCAGCTAGGTGCAGGTAGGTGAAAAGGACCTGATCCTTGCGAAGCAGGTGATACTCAGAAGCAATGGGCTCTTTAACCTTTAGGAGCAAGTCGCCTGCCGCCCAGACCTCTTCGGCGGTGGCCAACATGGTGGCACCTGCGGCCACGTAGGCTGAGTCCGCGAAACCAGAAGCTACTCCCGCGCCCTGCTGAACGAATACATCGTGGCCATTTCGGACCAACTCGTGGACGCCCGCTGGGGTAATGGCTACCCGATCCTCGTGGTTCTTTACCTCTGCTGGAATGCCTACGCGCATTTGCAATCTCCTACTAAAGTTGGGCACCGTTTCGGTGCATTCCTTAGATTCTGAAGTATTTGCCAGATTATTGTTCAAAATTCGAAGATTCTGCGGTGTATTCTGTTTTTGAGTGTAAATATTCACTCAACCAAGGAAATTAGGTCCGGAAAATGAAGAATATTTCGCATCAGGAAATCGATGATATAGACCTGGTACTCATTGAACTACTCACCAAGAATTCGCGAATGACCAATTCCGAACTAGCCGAGAAGGCTGGTATCGCTCAGTCCACCTGCATCACACGCATCAGGGCACTGGTTTCTAAAGGCGTCATTCAAGGCTTTACCACAACAGTTAATCCCGCCGCCCTAGGGCTTGGCCTGCAGGTGCTGATCTCGGTGACCCTAAGAGCAACCGCCAGGCAGCAACTCTCGCAGTTCATGGAGGAGATGCGCAAACTTCCAGAGGTAGTTCAGGTTTTCTTCTTGGGCGGTTCCGAGGACTTCATAGTTCACCTGGCCGTGCGCGACAGCGAGCACGTTCGCGAGTTTGTTCTGGCAAACCTGTCGGCGAACCCATCGGTGGCAAACACCCGAACCAACATGGTTTTTGAACACTTTCATAAAGGCCCGGTCAGCTAGAGGTTCCTGAAGAGCAAGTTCACGACACTTAGGTAGCCCTTAGTTGTGGATGCAATTTCATTTGGATACAAATGAAATTGGAGCGGCAAGGAGTCGACTCCAGAAAGATGTTCGAAATGAACCTTGCAGGGAACATTTTGACCGAACTCGATCCTCTTACGCTCTCGCGCTGGCAGTTCGGCCTAACCACCGTTTATCACTTCTTATTCGTCCCACTGACCATCGGCATGGTTTTCCTAGTAGCAATCATGCAGACCGCCTGGGTTCGCACCAACGACGAAAAGTGGCTGAAGATGACAAAACTCTTTGGCAAAATTTTCCTCATTAACTTTGCTATGGGCGTGGTGACAGGCATCGTGCAAGAGTTTCAATTCGGAATGAACTGGTCAGACTACTCGCGGTTTGTTGGAGACGTCTTTGGCGCACCACTTGCCATGGAAGGTCTCTTGGCATTCTTTTTTGAGGCAACGTTTATTGGCCTCTGGATTTTTGGCTGGGATCGCCTCCCCAAGAAGATTCACCTGGCAACCATTTGGATGACCGGAGTTGGGGTTGTCATGTCCGCTTACTTCATTCTTGCGGCAAACGCATTCATGCAAAACCCTGTTGGTTTTGAGATTAACGAAGCCAAAAATCGAGCTGAGCTTGTGGACATCGGCGCGGTATTGACAAACATTGTTGCACTCAATCAGTTCCCACACACCGTCACCGCTAGCCTCATGTTTGCAGGTGCGGTAATGGTTGCGGTCGCCGCGTATCACCTAAAGCGCAACCAGTTTGTTGACAGCATGTACACCAGCCTGCGCTTCGGTCTATGGACCGTTGTCATCGGTGGAATTGGTACCGCAATCTCGGGCGACGGGCTTGGACTTGCCATGGTTCAAACCCAACCCATGAAAATGGCTGCCGCTGAAGCTCTCTACAATACGACCAGAAATGCTTCGTTCAGCATCTTCACGCTAGGAACTCCAGACGGCAAGAGTGAACTCTTCTCGATTCGCATTCCTGACCTGCTGTCCTTCCTATCGACCCACACACTTGACGGTCAAGTAGAAGGCCTAAATGACCTACAGGCGCAGTACACAACACTTTATGGACCAGGCGACTACATGCCAGTGATTTGGATTACTTACTGGGCCTTCCGTTGGATGATTGGCCTGGGCGTACTTAGCGGCCTCGTTGCCGTGGTTGGCCTTTGGCTAACCCGCAAGGGCAAGATTGCGCTGCCAAACTGGACCTGGAACCTGGCTATCTGGTCGTCCCCAATGTCTCTATTGGCTATTGCTGTGGGTTGGACCTTCACCGAGATGGGTCGTCAACCCTGGATCGTGTTCAAGCTCATGAAGACCGCCGATGCTGTATCACCCGGAATCAATGGCTGGGACGTCCTTATTTCACTGGTGGTTTTTACTGTGATTTACGGCGCGCTTGCAGTTGTCGAGTTTGGGCTTCTCAAGAAGGCGGCCCAGGCTGGCCCCGAAGAGCTGGTTCAAACCGAACACGAATCCGACACGCTAGCCGTGGCTTACTAGGACCTAGGAGAAGACAAAAATGCAACTCAACGAAATCTGGTTCCTAATTGTTGGATTCCTATTCATCGGCTACTTCGTGCTCGATGGGTTCGACTTTGGAGTTGGAATGGCTCTGCCGTTCCTTGGCAAAGACGATACAGATCGCAGGGTGCTAATCAACACCATTGGACCCGTTTGGGATCTGAATGAGACCTGGGTGTTGGTGGCCGGTGCCTCGCTATTCGCCTCGTTCCCAGAGTGGTACGCATCGTTGTTTAGCGGGTTCTATTTAGCCCTACTACTCATTTTGGCGGCGTTAATTGCGCGCGGCGTAGCCTTTGAATACCGTGGCAAAAACGACTCTCCAAAATGGCGAAAAACTTTCGATTGGATGATTACCGTGGGCTCGGCCCTTCCAGCACTACTGTGGGGCGTGGCCTTTGCCAACATTGTGCAAGGCGTTCCGCTGAACTCAGACCACGTTTACACGGGAACCTTGTTCACTCTGCTCAACCCATACGGGCTACTGGGCGGGTTAGTTACCCTAACTCTCTTCTTTACTCACGGTTTGATATTCATCACGCTCAAGACTGAGGACGAGATCAAGGAACGCGCTCGAGCGCTTGCCAAGAAGTCTGGGCTCGTAACCACAGTCCTGGCGGCTACCTTCTTGCTGTGGACGCTAGTTGCTCACTTCTCGGCAATTGGGTTCATCCTCACGATTCTGGCCGCACTTAGCCTGATTGCTGCTCAGTGGGCTAACTTCGCTCGCCGCGAAGGCATCTCTTTCGGGCTTATGGTCTTCACCATAGTTACCGCGGTAGGAGCCCTGTTTGCAGCACTGTTCCCAAACGTACTGCCCTCATCCACGAACCCCGATTTTGGATTGACGATCTATAACGCCTCTTCAAGTCAGTACACACTGACTGTAATGACCTGGGTTGCGGTGTTCATGATCCCATTTGTCCTGGCTTACCAGAGTTGGACATACTGGGTATTTAGAAAACGTATTAGTCGCAAGTCCATCCCTGCTGGATCGCACTAATAACCAAGAGAGGATTAGGCAATCAAACCGCTCGATCCTCGGCTTCTAAGAACCGCAAGTGCGGCTCGCTGGTTTATCGCCGGCGTGGTCGCGCTTGCGATTTTTAGTTCTGGGACAACCCTTTTACTGGCCTGGCAGCTGTCCAGTGCAATAGTTGGCGTCTTTCTGGGTGGTAAGTCAGTCACCGAGGTTACAGGTTCTCTACTTGTCGTTCTGGCTGCCGGACTAGTCAAGGCTCTGGTGTTGTGGCTTCAGGAAGCCTGGTCCACCAAGTCCTCGGCATTGGCAAAAAGTCAACTTCGGTCAGCATTCCTAAATGCCGTGGAGCAACTTGGTTCGACTTGGCTAAAAACCCAAAAGATATCCACGCTAAATAGCTTGGCAACCTCAGGCCTAGACTCACTCGATGCATATTTTGCCAAATTTCTTCCGCAGCTTATTTCGACATTCTTGGTGACACCAATCTTCACAGCTGTTATTTTCTGGCTCGACCCACTCAGTGGAATAGCGGTCATTGCTACCATTCCACTCATCCCTATCTTCATGATCTTTATTGGTTGGGCAACCCAAACTGTTCAGAATCAGCAACTCACCGCATTGCATCAGCTAACCGGCCATTTCCTCGAAGTTGTTCGGGGATTGACCACCCTGCGCATTTTTGGTCGTGCAAAGGCACAGCTCGAAACCATCGGTGTCGTTAGTGAGCAGTACCGAGTTCGAACCATGAAAGTTCTGCGCATTTCGTTCCTCTCTGGGTTCGCCCTAGAGTTGGCGGCTTCACTTTCGGTCGCGCTGGTTGCTGTTTCCATTGGGCTGCGTTTGGTTAATGGAGAAATAAGTCTTGCGGTTGGCTTATTTGTTCTACTGATCGCTCCGGAAGCGTACCTGCCCCTTCGCCTCGTGGGTGCAAACTTTCACGCGAGCAGCGAGGGCGTGGCGGCCTCTTCGGCGGTGTTGGACATCATCAGCCTGCCAAAAGAAGAAAAAGTTCACAGCGACGATAAGTCTGAGCCGGCGTTTGCCGTCGGGCAGGTTACCGCGGTCTACGGTCGTTCAGGAGTTGGCAAAACCTCAATGCTCAACAATCTACGGGCCACACTTGGGGCTCATGCTGTGGCTTGGTTACCTCAGAACCCTAGCCTCATACAAGGAAGCGTCCGAGACAATATCGTCGGGCCGGATAGGGGTGAAAACTACGACTCTACGGCCTTACAAGTTGCACTTCGAATGGCTGCGTTAGATGACGTGTCACCAACCGCCGAGTTGGGGGCATATGGGTCAATGCTCTCGGGCGGCCAAGCCCAGAGGGTGGCTCTTGCGCGCGCTTTCTACCGTGCCTTAGCTACGCCGAGCGTCACGCATGTCTTACTTGATGAACCCATTAGTTCACTTGACGAAGCCCGGGCCGAAATCGTGGCGGCTTCGCTTCAAAAGCTGGCCAAACGGGGCCTGACTGTAGTGGCGGTTTCCCACCAGGCCATTGTCGGAGCCGACCAGACCCGCGAGGTACGCAGTGAACTCTAAAAACCTAGGCAAGTCATTGGCCTTGGGCCTGCCTCAAGATCGTGGGTTCAGGCTTGGGTTGGCGGTTTCGGCGCTACAAGCCCTAAGCGCCGTAGCACTATTGGGAGTTTCAGCTTGGCTGATTTCACGAGCGGCTGAACAGCCACCCGTGCTCTACTTACAGATTGCAGTGGTACTCGTTCGCGGTTTTGCTCTTGGTCGAGCAACGTTCAGGTACCTAGAGCGAGTTCTACTGCACAACTCGGCCTTCAAAATGCTCGGAGCTATTCGGCCTCGCATATTCGGATCACTCATACCTTTGGCGCCGGCCGGCCTCAGCAGCCTGAATCGGGGTGTAACAGTCTCTAAATTGGTTTCCGATGTCGACGAACTGCAAAATCTTCCTTTGCGTGTGTTGTCTCCACTAATTCAGTCCATAGTCGTCTCGATTTTCAGCGTTGCTTTTTTTGCGTGGCTTTCTCCGGGTGCCGCTTGGACTCTTGCTATGTGCCTCGCAGGCGCATTTTTCATCGCCATTCCAGTTAGCACTGGACTTGCCGCGGCTGCAAATGGCACTGCGAATAGCTACCGCAGACAACTTGCTGGAAACACTCTGGATCTACTTGAGAATTTAGAGGTGCTCGAAGCTTACGGCTGGGCTGACTCGATTCGAAGCCGTGTCACTCGATCCGAAACCGCGTTGCTAAGAATCGCTTCGCGAAATTCGCTAAGCACAGGCATTGGGCAAGGGCTGATTACGCTGTTCACTGCACTCGCGACCTTTGGAAGCGCCTGGTTCGGTGCAAAGGCGGTTTCGGCCGGGCAAATTCCAGGCGTGATGTTGGCGAGTTTAGCCCTGTTACCAATGGCAGTTTTCGAAGTCGTAACGACGGCTCAGCCCGTTCTGCTTACCTGGCAGAGATACCAAGAAAGCGCCCAAAACTTGCTGGCTCTTCTTGATAACGAACCCGATGAAAGTATAAGTCCGGCTCAGGGAACGAGGACGCTTGACCATGTCAAAAGTCTTGAACTAAAGAACCTAACCGCTAGTTATCCAAGGGCTTTGGAACCAGCCATCGATGGGTTCAATCTCAAGTTACGGGCTGGTGAATCGGTTTTGCTCCGTGGACCCAGTGGCGTTGGCAAAAGCACTATTGCCTTGGTGCTGATGCGCTTTTTAGCCCCAAGCTCGGGTGAATATCAGATAAACGAAGTCTCTGCAGACCAGTACGACTCGGATTCAATACGGGCGCGCATCGGTTACATTGAGCAATCCCCAGCAATATTCATGGGGACGCTGCGGGCAAACCTTTTGATTGGAAAACCTAACGCTTCAGACCAGGAACTTTGGCAGGTCTTGGATCGAGTTGATCTAGCGGAAA
Organism: Micrococcales bacterium; assembly: GCA_046063415.1. GTDB lineage: Bacteria > Actinomycetota > Actinomycetes > Actinomycetales > Microbacteriaceae > Rhodoluna. Next base: position 6,729 of record JBJTMG010000089.1, on the reverse strand, counting down.
CCTTTAGACAGCGTGATGGCCTAGACACCCAGGTTGGAGAGCGTGGTGTTGCGGTCTCAGGAGGTGAAGCACAGCGTATTGCCCTTGCCCGAGCATTGCTAGCCGACTTTGACGTAATAGTTTTCGATGAACCAACCTCGAATGTCGACACTGTTACTGGCCAAAAACTGGTCAGAGACCTTCTATCGCTGGCTAAGCAAAAATCCTCTCGCGCCGTAGTCCTGATTAGTCACGATCCCGAACACCAGGGTCTGGTAGACCAAGTCATTAGGCTAGAGAAATGACCGCAAAGTTCAACGAAGACCTTGAAAAGACCAGAGTCCACGAGGATCGCTTGATTTTTGAAAGCTTCGACCAGAGCGATGCTTGGGCTTTAGGTTGCCAACTCAGGAAGGCTGCCGAGGCCCAGGGTGCGTCTGTAACCATTGAGATTTGCCGCGGCCAAGACGTCTGGTTTGCGACATCCATGCCTGGAACAACCTCGGCAAATGCCGACTGGGCCAGACGCAAAAGAAACCTGGTAAACCTTCTGGAAACCAGCTCCTACGCGGTTGGGCTGAACCAAAAATTGGGTTCAGACTTGCCAGCGCAAATGGGACTTAGCCAGCGCGACTTTGCCTCACACGGCGGTTGCTTCCCGGTGCGGGTTCGTGGCACTGGAATGGTTGGGACGGTCACCGTCTCCGGATTGCCTCAGCGAGACGACCACTTCTTGGTTATTCGCGAAATCGCTAAGTACCTTGGCGTTGACCTGGGCCAAGCGCAGCTCTAATCGGCGCTTACCTTGAAAACAAAACGTTTGGATCGAGCCACAATCAAGGCTCAGCGTCAGGAAGCCAACATGGTCGAGGCGCGCTCAAAGTTACTCCCGTTGCAACTCAACGACTACGAAAAACTTGGCTTAGACGCCGAGCAGGTGCAGCAAAGACTGATTCTGGGGCTGACCAATGACCAAAAGTTCGACTCGAGTCGTTCACTGATTTCAATCCTGCGTTCAAACCTGCTGACCCTATTCAACGCGGTGGTGGGTGGGGCGTTCCTGCTGTTACTGCTACTTGGCCAATGGAAAGACGCGCTGTTCGGTTTTGCAGTGGTGTCTAACGTACTGATTGGAATCATTCAGGAGTTCAGCTCAAAACGCGCTCTGGATCGCCTAGCGCTGCTTAATGCCCCGTTTTCCAGAGTTTTACGCGCAGGCCAGGAAGTTCAGGTTCACGTGAGCGAGGTGGTCCTAGACGATTTGCTAGTACTTCGCCCGGGTGATCAGATTCCAGCCGATGCCGTGGTGGTTTCGGCTCTTGGTCTTGCCGTAGACGAGTCCCTGCTCACGGGCGAGTCCGAGCCGGTTGAAAAACGAGACACCGATGACCTCTTCGCAGGTTCTGGCGTTATAGGCGGTAGCGCGCTGGCGCGCGTTACCAAGGTTGGGCCCGAAACCTACGGCAGTCGACTTACCCTCGAAGCCAGGCGTTTCAGCATGGTTAACTCAGAACTCCGTGCATCTCTGGCCAGGATCGTCAAGTGGATTACCTGGGCGCTATTGCCAATCATGGCAATAGTCACCAACGGTCAAATGCAAGCTGTAGGTGGTTGGTCACATGCACTTGAAACAGGATCTTGGGTCGAAGCGGCATTGGGTTCCATAGCCAGCATTATTGCCATGATTCCCCAGGGTCTGGTGCTGATCACGAGTATTTCGTTTGCTCTGGCTGCGGTAAAACTGGCTAGTTGGAAGGTACTGGTTCAAGAGCTTCCCGCAGTTGAGGGTTTAGCCAGAGTCGATGTCATTTGTTTTGATAAAACAGGAACACTCACCGAGGGCGACATGGTTTTCAACTCGGCAGAGGGTTTGGGAGCAGCCTCCGATAGCGCGGGAAACTGGCGCGGGGTGCTAGCGCACTTTGGTGAGGACCCCGCCGCCAACGCAACTACTCGCTGCCTGGCCGGCAACTTTGAGACAGATTCCAGCCTGGTTGAAACACACGCAATCGCGTTTAGTTCGGCAAACAAGTGGAGCTCATTCAGTTTTCAAAGCGGAGACGCTGCGCGTGGCACCTGGGTTCTAGGCGCCCCCGATGTAATGTTCCAGAATCGGCAACCACACGCGGCACAGGCACTCGAGATCTGCAACGAGTACGCCAATCAGGGCAAGCGGACCCTGGTGCTGGCCAAATCCGATTCCGCTGAACCCACCCAGAACCAGCTCCCCTCAAACCTAGTCCCGGTTGCCGTGGTGACCTTCCGAGAAAAAGTGCGCGCCGATGCGAGCCAGACCATTCGCTTCTTTGACGAACAGGGCGTGCAAGTTCGCATAATTTCCGGTGACAATCCAAAGACCGTGGCGTCGGTTGCCACCGAGGCGGGGGTCAAGGACATCGGCGAGCCGGTTGACGCCAGAACCCTGCCCCAAGACATTGGCGAACTGGCAATACTTTTAGAAACCCACAAGGTTTTTGGGCGGGTAACACCAGATCAAAAACGCAACATGGTGGCGGCTTTGCAAAGCAAAGGCCACGTGGTCGCAATGACCGGCGATGGTGTAAATGATGCCTTGGCCCTGAAACACGCGGACCTAGGAATAGCCATGGGCTCGGGAGCGGCGGTCACCAAGGCAGTCTCGCGCCTGATTTTGCTAGATGGCAAGTTTTCGAACCTACCCGGCGTGGTGGCCGAGGGTCGTCGAGTTATTGCCAACATCGAGCGAATTTCTCGCCTTTTCCTGACCAAGACAACCTGGGCCATGTCGCTATCGGTGGTCTTTGGTCTGGCGCTGTGGAGTTTTCCGTTCCTGCCACGTCAGCTGTCAGCCATCGATGGCTTCACAATTGGGCTTCCCGCTTTTGCTCTAGCCCTGCTCCCGAACTCCCGCCGCTACCTTCCCGGATTTCTCAAGCGCTCGCTATTGTTCTGCGTGCCTGCAGGACTTGCCGTGGCAGGTTTGGTTGTAGCACTGTCGATGTTGGTGAGAGACCAACCCCAATGGAGCCAGGGTGAGGCTCAAACCGCTGTCTCCATGTTGCTTTCGATCACGGGGCTGTGGGTGCTGGCGGCTCTCTCGAGGCCGTTCACCAAACCTAAGTTGGCGATTTTCGCTGCCATGGTCGTTGGATTCATTGGGGTTTTTACCATTCCCCTGAGCACCGACTTCTTTGGCTTTGTTGCCCTGGACCTGCAACACCTGGCCCTACCGCTCCTGCTCGGGGCCTTGGGCGTTGGGATCATTGAGCTCGTGCAGCAGGTTGTATCTAGGGTGTTACTTTCTTCACGACGCTAGATTTGAGCATCATGGCACCAAAGCCGTCTACCTTTGCATCAATGTCGTGTCCATCCGACCCGTTTACCAAACGGATGTTCCGAACCTTGGTACCAACCTTTATCGCGGTGGAACTTCCTTTAACCTTCAAGTCCTTGACGATTGTCACGGTGTCGCCATCGGCCAGAACATTACCGGCTGAATCCTTTACAACACTTGGTGCGTCGAAATTATCGACTGGGGTGTCTAAATCCTCAGGATTCCACTCGTGGGCACACTCTGGGCAGACCAGTAGGCTGCCCAGTTCGTAGCTGTAGGGGCTAGAACAAACAGGGCAGGGAGCAAGTAACTCAGACATATTTTGTTTCCTGGTCGGGGAACAGTTTGCAAGACTGCTCGGTTGGAAATGACGTGACCGACATGAACGTAACCCCACTGGTTTGGGGTATCACCATTGCCGTACTAACCGCCGTTATTGGATATGACATCTGGTACCAAATCAGGCACCCCAAGGAGCCTAGTTTCCGCACCAGCGCTATCCAAAGCGTAATCTACATTGGGCTCGCTTTGGCCTTCACCGCTGTCATCGGTTTCGGTTGGGGAGGTCAGTTCGCCTCGGAGTACCTAGCGGGATTCGTCACCGAGAAGAGCCTCTCGGTGGACAACCTCTTTGTTTTTCTGATTCTGTTTACCCACTTTGCCGTCCCAAGAAGACTGCAGAGTCAGGCGCTGCTGTCGGGAATTGTCATTGCGCTGGTCATGCGCGGAATCTTCATTGCCGTGGGCGCTGCACTGATTGAGCGCTTCAGCTGGGTTTTCTACCTCTTCGGCTTATTCCTGGCTTACACCGCCGTGATGCTCATCATCGACACCTTCAAGAAGGGCCACGATGAAGAAAAGGTCCCTGGAGGAAAGGTGACCGAGTGGATTAAGAAATTTGTTCCAACCGTGGACGAGTACCACGAAGGGAAACTCAGCGTAGTAATTGATAAGAAGCGCTTCTTGACTCCAATGGCTTTGGTCATGGTTGCCATTGGTCTAACCGACGCACTATTTGCGCTTGACTCAATCCCTGCGGTCTACGGGCTTACCAGTCAGTCGTACATTGTCTTTACGGCTAACGCCTTTGCGTTGCTGGGCCTGAGACAGCTTTACTTCTTGCTCAGCGGGCTCATGGAACGGCTTCGTTACCTTGGTGCCGGGTTGGCGTTCATTCTGGCTTGGATCGGCTTCAAGCTAGTCATGCACGCTTTGCACGTCAACGAACTACCGTTTATCAACGGTGGAGAGCACGTGAAATGGGCTCCCGAAATCAGCACCGAGTTGTCACTGGGAGTCATCTTCGTGACCTTGACTGTGACAACCGTTGCAAGCCTTTGGGCAACTCGTTCGCAAGCGAAAGACTTAGCCAAACCTTAGTTGACTGTTCCCCTGAGGCTTCTAAACTGCAGTTATAGAAGCATTTTCTATATTCAGCGTTAGGGGCTTCAAATGAAGGTAGCAAACAAAGTTGTAGTTGTAACCGGTGCAGGAAGTGGCATGGGGCGCCAGCTTGCACTTGAGCTAGTTGGTCGTGGCGCCAAGGTTGCTCTAGTGGATTTCAGAGCTCAGACTCTGGCTGAAACCGCTCAGATGGTCCAAGCAAAGGGTGGAACCTGCTCGCAGCACGTTCTCGATGTCTCGGATTCCGCAGCCGTTGCAGCACTCCCCTCTCAGGTGGAGGCTCAGCTTGGAGCTCCAGATGCGCTAATCAATAACGCCGGAATCATCCAGCCGTTCGTCAAGATAAACGAGTTGGACATGAACTCGGCGGCTCACGTCATGGCCGTAAACTTCACCGGTCCGCTCATGCTCACCAAAGCCTTTCTACCCGGGTTGCTGAAGCGTCCCGAGGCGCATGTTTTGAACGTGTCATCCATGGGCGCCTACGCACCGGTTCCCGGACAGAGCGTCTACGGTGCATCCAAAGCAGCGGTCAAGCTATTTACCGAGGGGCTTCGCAGCGAACTCATGGGAACCTCGGTTGGCGTGACCATTGTCTTCCCAGGTGCAATCAACACCAACATTTCGGTGAACTCGGGCATGGCCGTACCGGCAAACGCGGACGAGGCCACTGCGAAATTCAAAATGACCGAAGCAAATGTGGCAGCTCGACAAATGGTGGACGCAATCGAAAAGAATCAGCCACGAATCTGCGTTGGTCAAGATGCCAAGATGATGGACATCATGACTCGGATAAACCCGGTTTGGGCCGCTGGAGTGATCTACAAGCAAATGGCCTCGCTACTAAAGTAACGCCTGCCTAAAGCTTGAGCCTAGGTTTAGTGCCAGACCTAAAGTTCGGACAGAAAACCCCCCACCGCAGCCAAAAACTCGGTGGGGGTTTCTTCGTGTGGCACATGGCCGCAGTTTTCAATGACGCGCAACGTGCTGTTTGGAAGCTGACGTGAAACCTCTTTGGAATACTTGGGCGAGACAATCTTGTCGTGGTCTCCGGTAACAACCAGTGTTCTAGTGCTCAACTCACCTAGCCTTCGCGCGATGGTTGGGTTTCGAGGCGCCGTTGCAAACCGCCAGAAGGCTGCCGGCCAGCGCTCGTCAGTCATGGGTGCGTGGTAGCCATCCCAGATTTCTCTGGTTAGTTTTGCCCTGTCGAACCATGCGTCGGTCAGGATTTTGTCGCCCACCTTGTCAAAATTCTTGACGAGCGAGGTACCCAGACCGTGGAAAGTCTTGCCACGCAATAGTTTGGCAACGGAGTCCGGAGGCCCACCCGGCAGCAAGATCGCTGGATCTTCCAGGACTAGAGCCCGAATCATCGAGGCATTAACGAGTGCGAACTCAGCAGCAATCTGGCCACCGGCGCTGTGGCCAACTAGCACCACCGGGCGCCCCTTTGCGTGGCGGTCAATGACCTCTTGAATCACTCGAAGTTGAAAATCAAACGCATACACCGATGACTCGTCGACGCGTTCGGTAAAACCAAACGCGGGCCTGTCGTAGGCGTAAACCTCTCCGTGCCGGGCTAGCGCTGAAATCACGGGAGTCCAGCTAAAACAGCTTGCACCAAAACCGTGGAGCAAAATAATTAGGCGATCAGCTTCGCTTGGAATGTGCCAGACGTGGTGCCGAACACCGCCTAGAACCTCGAAGGTGTCAGGAGTTCCGTCTGGCAAGGTCTGCACGCGCCCCCGGTAGGAATCGAACCTACGACCAAGAGATTAGAAGGCTCTTGCTCTATCCACTGAGCTACGGAGGCTTGGCCGAGTCGACTCGGCCTTTACAAGTTTAGTCAGCGGTCGTGTCCTGCAAAGACAGGCGCTAATTGGTCAGGCGTTGGCCCTAGCCCGCCAATAGACTTGGGGAATTATGAGCGAAGGCGCGTACATTTGGTTCGAAGTGGTTTCAATGGTGGCAAATACGGGTATCTTGATTGCCGACTTACTGGTGATATTCAAACGACCACATATTCCTTC
>JBJTMG010000088.1:0-68274 GCA_046063415.1 Micrococcales bacterium | reverse complement strand
GCTCCAGTCGCTACTCCTTGGCTTTGGATGGGAATCCAGAATCCCGTTGAATCCGGAATCCGCTTTTCCCAACAACTCCTCACCTTTCAGGTATTTGGGCCTTTTACTGTTGAATTCGCAAGGCTCATGGACCTGGTGCAGGTGGGTGCGCTCGCCATCACAGTTTTTCTTGCCTATCGCGCCGGTGCAAAAGGGTCTGTTGGCTCTGCGCTAGAGAATCAAGTTGTGGTTTGGGCGTTCCTCACAGCCATTCTTGACCTGATTGTGTTCAACAAAGTGGGTTCACCCCAGTACTACTGCTGGATCCTGGTTCCGGTAATACTCGCAATTCTGTGGCAGGTGCCTCACCGCGGCCTCCTGGCGGTGAGTGCAGCGCTGGTGTGTCTGTTGACTGGGCTGATTTTCCCTATTTTTTACGATCAGATTCTGAACCAAGAAATCTTGGCTACCTCACTGCTGACACTTCGCAATGTCTTGGCAATTGGGCTTTTGGTCTGGAGCAACGTGAGTCTAAGCAGGCTAGGAATGAAGCAACTCGGCAAGTAACGGGCCCACAATCTCCCGCTCAATCAGGAATCCGTCATGCCCGTAAGGCGATGCAATGACCTGCAACTGGCCGCCGACAAGCTCGCCACCAATGTTTTCTGCAATCAACTCTTGGTCAGTTAGCGGAAATAGACGGTCAGAGTCAATTCCCGCCACCAGCGTGGGAACTTTGACCGACGCAAGTGCTTCTTTTACAGATGATCGGTCGCGCCCAACATCGTGGGAGTTCATGGCGTTCACAAGAGTGATGTAGGAGTTGGCATCAAACCTGCGCGTGAATTTGTTTCCGTGAAAATCAAGGTAGCTTTCTACGGCGTACTTTCCAATCCCACCCAGCGGCGAAACGTTCGACTGCCAGCTGCGCTCGAATCGCTCGTTTAGTTCATTGGGCGATCGGTAGTTGAGCAGCGCCATGCGCCTAGCCAGTGCTAATCCTCGATGCGGTCCAAAACCAGGCTTCGCATCGTAGTAGTTTCCCCCGGCAAAGGCCGGATCCGTCTTAATAGCCTCTATTTGCACCGAATTCAGCGCTATCTGGTCCGCCGATGAAATGGCCGGCGCTGCAATCACGGCAAGCCTTGACACCAAGCCGGGGTAGCCAATGGCCCACTCCAGAGCTTGCATCCCACCCATGGAACCACCGATGACTGCGTGCCACCGCTTCACGCCAATCAACTTGGTGAACTCGTACTGAGCTGCAACCTGATCGCGAATGGTCAGGAACGGAAACTTAGACCCGTACTCTCTACCTTTTGAATCAAGTGAAGAAGGTCCCGTGCTTCCCTGACAGCCACCCAGCATGTTAGGTGCCACAACGAACCATTTTTCGGTGTCAATGGCCAGCCCTGGCCCAATAATTCCGTTCCACCAACCTTCGGTGGCATGTGATTTGCTTGCGGCTCCAACCGCATGTGAATCGCCGGTTAGCGCGTGGAGTACCAGAACCGCATTCGACTTATCTTCGTTGAGCGTGCCCCAGGTTTCATAGGCAATCCGCACAGACGTGAGTTCGCGCCCGCTCTCCAGTTTGAAACTGAAAAGGGGCGCGAACTGACGGTCTCCGGCAGGGTCGCCGTCGCGCCAAGCCCCGCTGGCGGGAGGTCTTCCCACAAGCTGGCGGCTCAGTTCATCCGTGATAAAACCGGATGGAACGGTGTCCTCTGGCGTTTGAAAGTCCACTTGGGAACCTTCCTGGTTTTAGTTGCCTACTTGGCAGCGGCGAATCCGCTTTCTAGGTCGGCAAGAAGGTCATCGATTGTCTCGAGGCCAACCGACAGACGAACTAAGCCGGGGGTCACACCCGCAGTTAGTTGCTGCTCTGGGGTTAGCTGCGAGTGGGTGGTGCTTGCAGGGTGAATCACCAGTGAGCGAACGTCTCCAATGTTGGCAACGTGGCTGAACAGGTCGAGGCCGTCAACGAACTTGGCTCCGGCTTCGACTCCTCCGGCAATCTCAAAAGAGACAATCGCTCCGGCACCCTTTGGGGCGTATTTCTGAGCGGCGGCATGCCATGGTGAGGTTGGCAGACCGGCGTAGTTGACTCCCAGAACCTGAGGGTGCTTTGAAAGGAACTCGGCAACTTTTTGCGCGTTATCCACGTGGCGCTGAACACGAAGGCTCAGCGTTTCAATGCCCTGAAGCAACTGGAAGGCGCTGTTCGGTGAGATAGCGGCACCAATGTCGCGTAGCAGCTGCACGCGAGCCTTAATAATGTAGGCAATGCCGTCTCCAAGAGCATCGGTGTAGGTCACACCGTGGTACGAAGGATCGGGAGTGGTTAGCCCAGGGAATCGATCAGATTTGCTCCAGGCAAACTTGCCGCCGTCAACGATGGCGCCCGCCACAACAGTTCCGTGCCCGCCAAGGAACTTGGTGGCGCTGTGAACAACAATGTCGGCACCGTGCTCAAGAGGCTTGATGAGGTACGGGGTGGCCACTGTGTTATCAACAATCAGAGGAACACCGGCTTCGTGGGCGACTTTCGCTACCTTTTCAATGTCTAAAATGCTGACCTTTGGGTTTCCGATGGTTTCGCCAAAAAAGAGTTTGGTGTTGGGGCGAACCGCTGCAGCCCATTCAGCTGCGTCGTCTTGGTTCTCAACGAATGTGGTCTCGATTCCCAACTTTGCCAGGGTGTACTTGAACAGGTTGTAAGTTCCACCGTAAATGGTTGAAGACGAGACAATGTGGTCGCCAGCCTGGGCAATGTTGAGCACGGCAAAGGTCTCTGCAGCCTGTCCGGATGCCAGAAGCAAAGCGGCGGTTCCGCCCTCAAGTGCCGCAATGCGCTGCTCGGCGACATCCTGGGTTGGGTTCATGATGCGGGTGTAAATGTTTCCAAACTCGGCCAGACCAAACAGGTTCTTGGCGTGCTCCGACGAGTTAAACACGTAGGCAGTGGTTTGGTAAATAGGCGTTGCGCGTGCGTTGGTTGCAGGATCTGGATTCGCTCCGGCGTGAATCTGGGCGGTTTCGAATCCCCAGCTAGATGGGTCGTTGCTCATGGGTGGTTCCTTAAAGTCGCATTGATGGTTGTCTAACAAACTTTAGATACGTACGAACTTGTCGCAAAACAGGTCTCGAAACAGTCCGTAACTTTTCGGATTCGACGGAGCAGAGTAGACCTAGGCGGGATTCTGTAGGGTGTCCAGTGCCAAGGCTGCAAGAAGAGCTGCTCCATCGCCAAGGACAGAATCATCAAAGACGGCCTTGTTGCTGTGGTTGGTCGCGGCCCTTGCAAAATCTCTGTCCGGAGGGCAGGCTCCCAGGAAGATGAAGGCTCCAGGCATTTCATTGAGGATCGAAGCCATATCTTCGCCGCCGGGAATCGGATCAGGAAGATTTTCGTACCTACCAGGGCCAAAAGCCTGTTCTGCCACTCTTGCCACTCGGTCGATGGCAGCTGGTTCGTTGTTAAGAACTTGAGACGCGGGCGAAAACTCAAACTTCACTTCTAGCCCTGCCGCCTCTGCGTGACTGGTGACTAGCTGCCCCAAGGCCTCGCGTACCGCGTGGAAGTTCTTATCCGAGAAGGTGCGAATTGTTGCGCCAAAGGATGCTGTCTCGGGAATCACATTGGTGGTGTGATCATCGCCGGCACGGACCCAGCCCACGTTCACAATCACCGGGTCAAAAGGCGAAAAGCGCTTGCCAATCAGATTTTGAATTGCACCAATGCTTTGCGCCATAACACTGATTGGATCCTTGGAAAGCCATGGCATGCTTCCATGACCCCCGGCTCCTCTGAACTCAACTGTGATATCTCCTGCCGATGCCATGAGCGGGCCCTTACGGCTGGTAAATATTCCAAGTGGCGCGCTAGAAAAAACGTGAATGCCGTAAGCGTTTATCGGTTTCTCGCCTGATACCAGGTGCATATTTGCCTCTAGCATCTGATCGGCGCCTCCGTGCCCTTCTTCTCCAGGCTGGAACCAGACGACCACCTTGCCCGCGATCTTGTCGCGGTTGGCGTGTAACAGTTTTGCCGCACCAACCCCAATTGCCATGTGCAGATCGTGGCCACAGGCGTGCATAAAACCATTTGTTGACGCAAAATCTAGCCCAGTGTCTTCAACGACAGCCAGCGCGTCCATGTCTGCTCTCAATAACACTGTCGGTCCTGGTTTCTCACCGTGGATCAGCAGCGCGGCCGCCGAAAGCTCGTGGTTCAGAGTCAGTTCCCCGAGTCCTTCAACTTGCGAGGCAACATACGCCAGTGTGTTCGGCAGTGACATGCCAAACTCGGGAATGGTGTGCAGGTGGCGCCTGATCTTCTGAAGCTCTGGCAGTAGCTCATTGGCTTCAGTGGCAAGAAATTCGTAACTCATTTTTTCTCCAGTCGATGACTTTATTCTGTCACCCGCCGCTGTTTTTCTTCTGGCAAATGGTTGACACACCTACCATTGAAATATGTGGTTCAGCCAAATGCATCAAGAGTGGCAGGACGCACTGGTGCATTTGAAACCCTGCATCGATGACCTGGAGCTAAAGCTTTCCACCAAGCCCAACCTTGCCCCTCCCGCAAACCTTGTAATGGCAGCATTTGCGCTGCCCCCAAGTCGAGTTCGGGTCATCGTTGTCGGCCAGGATCCTTACCCTGGCAAAGGTCTGGCCGTGGGCAGGGCGTTTGCGGTTGACCGCGACGCACAGATCCCGGCCAGCTTGAGGAACATTCTTCGCGAACTGCGCGAGGATCTTGATACCGAACCACAGCCCGCTGCCGAACCGGCACCCGACCTTTCCTCTTGGCAGGAACAGGGCGTACTCCTCTTGAATCGACACCTAACAACGGTTGCGGGGGAGTCGGCTGCCCATTTTGATGCAGGCTGGCAGGCCGTGACCCTTGAGGTTGTCAGGCATGCAATCAGTGCAGGTACTGAACCTCTGGTTTTGGTCCTCTGGGGAAATCAGGCACAGAAACTGGAAAAGGAACTCGGTTTGGGCTCCACCCTGGAGGTCGATTCCAGACGTCAAGTTTTGGTTCTGAAATCAGCCCATCCAAGCCCGCTTTCTGCTAGCAGGGGATTCTTTGGTTCAAGGCCATTCAGCAAGATAAATAACTGGTTTCTGTCGGTGGGTGCCCAGCCGATAGATTGGAACAGTTAGGAGACCCACTTTGGCATTGGATTCTGAATCACGTTGGCGCTTGGTGCGCAAGGCGAAAGCGCAACCTGCCGAGACTCAAAACACGGTTGAAATCAGGGATGCAATCGAAACTGATCTGCCACAGATTGCCGAGATCTACAACTACTACATTCAAAACTCAGTGGTCACTTTTGACCTCGAGCCACTTACTCTGTCCGACTGGGTGGAGAAGTACCGATACATTCAGGGTCTTAGCCTCCCATTTATCGTTGCCTCAAGTTCAAGCGGTCAAATCTTGGGTTTTGCGTACGTGGCTCCATGGCGCCAGAAAGCTGCCTATCGGCGAACCGTTGAAGACAGCATCTACCTACGACCCGCCGCAATTGGTAAGAGAATTGGCACTAAATTGCTAGACCAGTTGCTCTATAAGTCAAAGGCCGCGGGAGTAAAAGAAGTGGTTGCCGTCATTTCGGACAAGGGCGCAGAAGCCTCGATTAAGTTGCACGAAACCTTCGGATTCAAACACCAGGGACATCTGGGAAAAGTAGGGTTCAAGTTCGGCCGCTGGTTAGGAACCGTTCTACTTCAAAAGAGCCTCTAACCCGTGAAGCGCTTTGTCTCGATTCTGCTGGTTCTTGCTTGTATCGCTGTTTGCCAGGTCCCGGCGAAAGCGGCCCAACTGGGAACTGTGCCGGGTCTAATCCTGCAACTAACCCCTGGCAATCAAACCGAGCAAGAACTTGATACTTCGCTCTCTAAGGCCCTGGGTCAAGTTCCGTTTCGGCTCAAGAGTCTGGGCTCAAACTGGGTCGCAGTGCGTTTCGCCAAGGACATAACCACTGCCGAAGCCGGATATTTAGCGCAACGCGTTCGTCAATCGGGGTTGGTAAATACCGCTGAGCTAGACCGTCGCTTGCAGAGTTTTTCGGCCGCGCCAAATGCTGTAACTCTGGGTGCTCTCACGGCCAAAAAGCCCAGCGTTGGCGTGGTGCGTGGGCTCAAGGTCATCGATGCCTATGACCCAACCAGGCCTCTCAAGGCCTTCCTGAAAGTGAGTTGGCAACCCCCAGCCCCCAAGGCTTCAGAAAAAGTTCTTGGGTACCAAGTCCTTGTCACCACCGACTTTGGAAAGTCCTATCGCCAGGTTTTGACAAGCAAATCGCCGGCCGTGCTGCTGGGTCCAACCGAAGGCATCACCAATGGAGTGGCAACCGGAGTTCGAGTTGCAGTCCTTGCCAAAGTCGCGGGAAAAAAGACCGTGGGTTCATACTCTGCTACCAGCTATCAAATTCCAACCGGGTTACCGGGGCCGCCGCAGTTCAAGGGTGATCGAATCGCCACAGTTGATAACTCACCCAGCTGGTTCGTTCCAAGTCTGGAGCAAGCTGGTGGGCTTCCTGTCACTTTTACGGCCACAGCTTTGGCCTTTGCTCAGAACCCGGTTAGTTGCACGACTACAGCATCAACCTGCCAGTTTGAGGGGTTGAAACCTGGCGTTTCGTACACCGTCAAGCTAAAGGCAACCAACGCGCACGGTTCCGCTTTATCGGAGGAGCTATTTGTGCCCGCTGATACCAGTTATTCGCAGCAGTGGTATCTGGGTGGCGATGGCATCAAAGCCGATTCAGCGTGGGAACATACTCGAGGTTCCAGCAAGATAGTCGTCGCGGTTATCGACAGCGGAATTACTTCGCACCCTGATCTAGACGATCAGTTGCTGAGAAACCCCGATGGTTCGGTTGCCGGCTACGATTTCGTTTCAAAAGAAGTTGGTTCCGGTGATGGCGGCGGTTGGGACTCGAATCCAGCCGACCCGTCTTCTAGAAACCAGTGGCATGGCACCATGGTCAGCGGAGTTTTAGCAGCAGCAGCAAACGGTCAGGGAATAGTGGGCGTAGCGCCAAATGTGAAGCTGTTGCAGGTGAGAACCATGGGTGAAACAGGTGGACTGATAAGTGATACCGTGGCCGGCATTTATTGGGCGATTGGCGAGAAAGTTAAGGGAGTTCCCACCAACCGCAACCCTGCAAAAATTCTGAACATTTCAATTGGAAACGGGCAGGGTTTGGGCTGTGATTCGAGCGCTAAAGCGGCACTTGCTGCAGCCGCAAAACGCGGTGTATCAGTCATCACAGCGGCTGGAAACGATGCCCGACCAACCTACTTTTCATTCCCAGGTAACTGCAACGCAAGCATCAATGTAGCGGCAGTTGCTAGAAACTTTGACTTGGCAGAGTACTCGGATTTTGGTCCTCTTGTTGATCTAACTGCTCCCGGCGGCGAACAGCCCAGTGGTGCAACACCGGCACTGGAGCAATCGCTCGGAATTTTGACGACTTCAAACTCTGGCTTGAAAAACCAGGGACTTCCCACATATCAACTCGTTGAGGGGACAAGTTTCGCAGCACCGCAGGTGGCTGGTGTAGTAGCACTCATGCTCTCGCTGCGAAGCACGCTCTCGTCTTCAGAGATAGAGGCCATTTTGAAGACAACCTCAACCCAATATTCACAGTCAAGTTACTGTTTTAGGCGAGCCTCCGAGTCGCCTTGTGGGGCGGGTGTAGTGAATGCCTCAGCCGCAATCGATGCAGTGTTACGCCTACCGTAGAAAGCGGTGAGCGCAAAGTAAAAGGTCCCAGCAACGCTGGGACCTTTTTTGGTACGGGAGAAGGGACTTGAACCCTCACGCCTCTCGGCACTGGAACCTAAATCCAGCGTGTCTGCCATTCCACCACTCCCGCAGACTTGATTAGTTTAGACCATTCTGTGCATAACTTTTCCCAAGTTTTCGAATCCGATGACAAAGTTTTGAATGTTCGAAGGGAGGCACATGTCAATCGTGAGGTCAATAGCTGACTCGGCGCGAGATCTCGTTATCCGAGGCCAAGAATCGAATGCCAGCGACGCAATCTTGAGTGTGATTGATAGCCACTCGCTTCAAGGATCGCCGTTGGCTAAAAATGAAGCCCACCTGGTGGCTCAGGCAACATCCATTCTTGAAGGCTACGGTCCGCTGCAAGAATATTTGGACAACCCAGAGATTGAGGAACTCTGGTCTAATCGTCCAGATGAACTATTCGTCGCTTCTGGTCTCAGAGTTGAGCGCATCAAACTGGAACTGTCTCAGCAAGACTTGAAGACCATATTGCTTCGCATGCTGCGGCATTCCGGCCGAAGAATTGACCGCACGCTGCCGTTTGCCGATGCCGCGTTGCCCGATGGTTCTAGGCTCCACGTGGTGATTCCCGAAATCACGGCTCGACACTGGACCTTCAACCTCCGCAAGTTCCCCACAACGATTATGACCCTGCGTGACTTAGTTGATCGCAATAGCCTGCAGCCCGCGCACGCTGAATTTCTATCCGATGCTGTAAAACAGGGCCTAAACATTCTGGTTTCTGGGGCAACTCACGCGGGCAAGACAACTCTGCTTTGCGCACTGCTAAACGAGCTTCAGCCAGACGTGCGACTAGTTTCCTGTGAGGAAACCTTCGAAATTAGGAGCAACCTCCCTGACTGGATTGCCATGCAGACTCGACAACCCAACCTCGAGGGAGAAGGCGAGATTCCCCTGAGAAGGCTTGTGAAGGAAGCCCTAAGAATGCGTCCAAGCCGTCTGGTGATTGGTGAGGTCCGTGAAGCCGAAGCTTTGGATCTGCTAATCGGGATGAACTCGGGCATAGCGGGCATGTGTACCATCCACGCAAACTCTCCCCAGGCAGCTCTGACCAAACTGGGAACTCTGCCGCTATTGGCCGGGCCCAACATTTCGAGCGAGTTCGTGCAGGCAACCATCCTGGGAGCTGTGCATTTGGTGGTTCAGTGCACAAACGATCAGCGTTTGGGCCGACGCATCAGCAACATATCACGCGTCTCTGCCGGGCCAAATGGGACACCAATAGCCACGGAGGTATTGTTTTGAGCTGGTTCAGGAACCTCGTGGCCGGCGCGGGTTTTGGTCACTTCAGACCGGTGGCCGTGGGTGTGGTCATGGCAGTCGTGGCCACCTTCTGCGGGTTATTCGCCATTGCAGTTTTTTCGGTCCTGGGCCTTGGCTTGGCAACTGGTGTTTTGGCCCTTGCCGCCCAGTTTGAAATTCTAGTCCTCAGGTCCAGAGCTAGGAATTCAGCAGTTTTACGAGTCTTTCCCGAAGTAATCGAAGCGGTTCACTCAGCTGTGGTATCTGGCCTCGACCTGAACCTAGCATTTCTAGATATAGCTCGGGTTGGCCCCAAATCGGTAAGGTCGTCCTTCGCTCAGGTGTCACACCTTGTGGACTCGGGTGTAGCGCTGGAATCGACGATGCGGTGGCTCAAAAATGAGTTTGGCAGCCCGCAAGTTGATCAATTTTGCGAGTACTTGGTTCTGTCTCAACATAGTGGTGGGGTTGCCTTGGCAGAAAACCTAAAGGCGCTCTCGAACAGAATCCGAGAAGACGCCACACTGCGCCAGGAAATATCCGCGAAACAGGGCTGGGTCATCGGCACGGCCAAGCTAGCTTTGGCGACCCCTTGGCTAATTGTGGCGCTTCTGGCTCAGAGACCAGAGAACGCGGCAGCCTATAACTCGCCGAGCGGCCTGCTTGTGCTTGGCGGTGCACTGTGTCTTTGCCTGTTGGCATACCTCTCAGTGAACCTAATGTCGGGTTTGCCGGTCATAAGGAGGGTGCATACTGCATGAGCCCTGCGAGTCAACTCGAGAAGCGACTTTTTCCCGCAACAAAGACATCTGCCTCATCCTTCTCAATGTTCAAAATTGGTTCAAAGTCCACCAAGTTCGATCCATTGCTTCTAGAACTGCCCCAGCAACTTGAGCTAGCCGCAGCTTTACTCACAAATGGTGAAAACATCTATTCGGCTTTTGACTGGATTGCGGAGCGCAGTTCGGGAGATTTTGCCAAGGCCCTAAATCGGCTTATCGCGAGAGTGAATTTGGGTCAAAACATTGAAGTGGCGCTAACGCTCCTTGCACGCGAGTTGCCCTCGCCGCTCCTCGCGGAATTCAGCAACAAATTGATTTTGTCTCTTGATCGTGGAACTCCGCTGGCGGAGCAACTCAAGAATCTTGCAGAGTCTGCGCGTGGGCAGTTGCGGGTTCAACTGTTGAGGCAAGCGGGAAAAAATGAAATCAAGATGCTTATTCCGCTGGTCTTTGTGATTCTTCCAGTGACCATTCTGGTAGCTGTGTATCCCTCGTTCCAATTACTCCAAGTTAACTTCTAGAAAGGAAGAGAAATGGCACACGAAAACAAAGTAAATACAAGCGAAAAACTTGCAGATGAAAGAGGAGATGTCCCGGGCTGGGTACTCATCACCCTAATGACTGCCGCCATGGTTGTCTTGCTCTGGAGCCTCGCGGCACCTGCTCTAAGCACCGTCTTCAACCAGGCAATGAGCAAGGTAGTTGCGTTCTAACGAGCGGGGTTCGGCTCCCTTGGAGTTCCTCTTAATCGGGCTACCTCTTTTGGGCCTCACCCTGGTATCCAGCCAAGTTTTGTACTCAAGTTATTGCAAGACCGTGGCGCTTGATGCAGCCGCCGAGGCAGCACAAACAGCTGCCTTGGCAGACGGCACCGAACAACTAGGTGTAACCCAGGGTCAAAGGGTGTTGAACCTGGCGATTCCGCAAGTCAGATCAAATGTAGAAGTAGATACTCTGAGAGTCGCGGGCAGACTTTTATCCCGAGCCAGAGTTACCGTTTCGACGCCGAATCTGCTTCTGGGAGTTTGGGAACTTAGCACCCAAGGCTTGGCGATCCATGAAAACCAATAGATGCCATTCAGATCGGGGAAGCGCAGTCATTGAGTTCGTAGTACTTGGACTGCTGGCCCAGATCGTCATTGTTGCTATCGCACTTCCAGCGATGCAGCAGCAACGAGTCCAACTGGCGGCAAACTCTCTTGTGTCTCAAGTCGCCAGGGTTATCGCCCAAGATCCAACAAACCTCGACCGAATCCAAGAATTGGTTGCTCAGCAGACCAGTAACTACGAATTGGGTGCGGATTCGAGGGTTTCCGTGGAAGTTAGCCCGGAGCTGCCCCATCCTGGTCAGTTATTCACTGTTCGGGTCCAAATCGGCACTATCGAAACCACCGACACTAGGAGAATGCCCCGATGAAATCAGAAAGAGGTTCTCAGAGCCTGTTGGGTTTATTCGGCGTTGTCGTTTGCTCTGCGCTGGCCTTGGTGCTGGCACAAGCGGCCGGAACGCTAGTAGAGCAAAGGCAGTTGGGGAACCTGGCCAACGCTGTTGCCCTGGACACAGCGGATTTACTCAAGTCCGATTCTGCACTGGAAACCAACCAGCCAGCCCTGAGAAAGTACGCATCATCAACCCTTTTGGAAATGGCAAAGGATCCCAGAAGCCTGGATTTGCTTAAACCTAGAATTTCGGCCTTCCACTTGCAAAATACTCAGAAAATTGTTTTGCAGCTGTGTGCCGATTCACGGTTTGCGAACTCGCTGGTCACTTCCCTGATGCCAAGCTCATTAGCCGAGGTCTGCGTGGCAACAGCCGCCCAAAACGTGGCCTCTGACAATTTTTAGTTGGCAACTAACGGATCCCGTACCTCGGAAGGTACCTGAGCAGCAACCCCGCACCGACCAGACTCAAGACCGACATGCTTCCCATGGCAAGTGGCAACGATGCCATCGCTGTTATGGCTGAAATGATGGGGGGAGTGGAGGCCTGACCAACGTCGACAAGGAGTCGGTATCCGGCCAGAAACTCGTTGGTTTCGCCCGCGGGAGCAAGATCTGCTCCAAGAACCATGATTACCCCACTACCCAGGGCATTGGCAAGTGACATTGCAATGGCGGCAATAAAGAACGAACTTTCGGAGTCTGCAAGAAGTAGTGCAGCCATGGTTACCGCCATGCCAAAGAGTGTTGGAATTGCAGCCCAACGCCTACCGAACCGATCCATGACTTGCCCGGAGGCATAGAACAGAGCAAAGTCAACAGCCCCAGCCACGCCAATTATCAGTGAGGTGGTTCCTGGGTGAAGTCCAATAAAGATTCCCCACAGTGGGAGACCTATAGTTCGTGCGGTTCTGAGAGCGGCCAAGATGGCTGCGGCCAGTCCTACCGTTGCCAGCTTGCCAGATTCCCGCTTTGCGACCGCCCAGGGAGAACTGGCAGTACCTACGGTATGGGTGTCGCGAGTCTCTGCCTTGGTGAAGAAGATCAGGCAAAGCGCGGCGGCGGTGCAAAACACAACCGCTACTAGGTACACGGTTTGAGTGTCTGACAGGAAGACCACGAGTGAGCCAATCACAGGGCCAATGAAATAGCCTCCACGAAACATGCCACCCAACAATGCAAGAGACCTAGCTCGATGCGACAGAGGAACATTGTCTGCCATGTAGCCGTGGCGGGCGAGGCCGAAGACCGCGGTAGTTGAACCGCCGATAAACACAAAAACCCCAAGCGTGATCAAGTCGCGGGCAAAAAAGGCACACAGAATGGCCGCAGAAGCGACAAGTGCCGCCCCAATCATGGCGTTTCGTTCGCCAGTTCTCCGCACCAAAGTTGCGGCCGGAAGGTCAAAGAAGACCATACCCATCATTAGAAGACCAGAAATAAGACCTGCGGTGGGTAGATCTGCACCAAGGGAGGTGGCGTTTGCAGGCAAGACTGGAAAAAGACTCGCCTCACCAGTTGAGAAGAGTATCGAGGGGAGAAATACCGGCAGAATCAGGCTTCGTTTTTTGAAGGATTCATTTTGCACTCCTCAAATCTACCTCCAGCCGTCTGTTCGATTGGCTCGCCTAGACTAGTTCCAAATGGCTGACCTTGACATATCCCCAGAACTTCGTGACCTGCGCAACACCATGAATAGCGTCGAGGCTGTTGTAGACCTTGAAAAGCTGAGCTCGGAAATAGCTGAACTCGAAGAAAAAGCCAATTCCGCAAATCTTTGGGATGATCCCGAACAAGGGCAGAAAATCACTAGCTCCCTTTCTCAAAAGCAGTCCAAACTGCGTCGCCTCAAAGAGGTCAGAAGTCGCATCGATGACCTCGAAGTGCTGGTGGATATGGCAAACGCCGAGTCTGATTCCCAGACCCAAACCGAGGCTGTGCGAGAACTCAAAGAAATCTCTAGGTTGGTGAGCGAGCTAGAAGTGCAAACCCTGCTCAACAACGAGTACGACGAAAGAGCTGCGGTTGTAACCATCCGTGCCGGCGCGGGAGGCGATGACGCCACCGACTTTGCCGAGATGCTAATGCGTATGTACCTGAGGTACGCCGAGAAGCACGGATACCAAAAGAGCGTCCTGGATATTTCCTATGCCGAGGGTGCTGGCATCAAGTCTGCAACCTTTGAAATTGATGCACCTTTTGCCTACGGAAACCTTTCGGTTGAAGCCGGAACTCATCGGCTAGTGCGCATGAGTCCCTTTAACTCCGCTGGTAAGAGGCAAACTTCATTTGCGGCCGTCGAAGTCGTTCCTCTGATTGTGCAGACCGATGCCATTGATATTCCGGATTCGGACATTCGAGTGGATGTGTTTAGGTCCTCGGGTCCCGGCGGGCAGTCAGTCAACACCACCGACTCTGCGGTTCGTATCACGCACCTCCCATCGGGAATCGTCGTGAGTTGCCAGAACGAGAAGAGCCAACCGCAAAACAAGGCTTCAGCGCTTCGCGTGCTTGCAAGTCGGTTGCTCGAAATCAAGCGACGCGAAGAAGAAGCTCAGAAGAAGCAACTTGCTGGTGACGCAACTGCCAGCTGGGGTGACCAGATGCGTTCCTACGTGCTCGCTCCGTACCAAATGGTCAAAGATCTGCGCACCAATTACGAAGTAAACAACCCCGATGCTGTCTTCGACGGCGACCTCGATGGATTCATTACCGAGGGAATCAGGTGGCGAAAGAAAGCCGAATCGGCTTCCTAGGAACTAGGCTAAAAAAACCATGATTCGCATCGAAAACGTCGTCAAGAACTACCGCGGTGCGGCGAGACCGGCGCTTGAGAACGTTTCGCTCGAAATTGAGAAGGGCGATTTCGTTTTCCTAGTTGGAGCCTCTGGCTCTGGGAAATCAAGTTTGATGCGCCTAATACTCCGTGAAGATACCCCAAATGCGGGCTCGGTCTTTGTCCTGGGTGAGAACCTAGTGACAATTCCGGGGCGTCGAGTGCCGTACTTTAGGCGACAGCTTGGCATGGTGTTTCAAGACTTTCGCCTGCTTCCCAACAAAACAGTTGCCCAGAACGTGGCATTCAGCCTCGAGGTAATTGGAAAGAGCCAGGGATTTATTTCTTCCGCCGTACCCGATGTACTGAATCTTGTCGGCCTAGGTCACAAACAGGACAACCTTCCCAATGAGCTTTCGGGCGGTGAGCAGCAGCGCGTGGCGCTTGCCCGGGCCATTGTTAACAAACCCGCTATTCTCCTGGCCGATGAGCCCACAGGAAACCTTGATCCTGCAACTAGTCAGGACATCATGCATTTGCTTGAGCGAATCAACGCCGCTGGCACCACAATCGTCATGGCCACTCACGATCGAGGCATTGTAGACAGAATGCGTAAGCGAGTGATTGTTCTGGACCAGGGCAAGATTGTCCGGGATCAGCGGGGCGCAGGGTATGAGCCTAAAACCGAACCGGTAGCGATTATCGATCCCGAGGTGCTCTAAAAATGCGGTTTGGTTTCGTAATCGGTGAAATGTACCAGGGGCTTCGCCGCAACCTTTCAATGGTCATCTCTATCGTCTTGGTTACCCTGGTGTCCCTAACCTTCGTGGGTGCGGCACTCTTACTTCAGTTTCAGATCTCATCGATGAAGTCGTATTGGTATGACCGCGCGCAGGTCGCGGTATACCTGTGCACCGAGACCAGCCCAAGCACCATTTGCCCCCAGGGTGAGGCCAGCCAAGACGTGAAGGCCACGGTGACCAAGAAGCTCGATTCATCGCTGCTTTCTCCCTACATTGAGCGCTACTACTTCGAAGACCACAAACAGGCCTTCGAGAATTTCCAAACCCAGTTCAAAGGCAACTCCATCGCCAAGTACGTGACGGCGAATCAACTAAACGAAACCTTTTGGATAAAACTCAAAGACCCAACCCAGAGCGAAGTCATCACGGAAAGTTTCACCGGCACAGCAGGTGTTGAGGAAGTTCGTGACCAACGCCGCTATTTGGATCAGATTTTCTCCGTACTGAACGCGGCTAGTCTTGCTGCCGTTGGAATTGCGGCCCTCATGCTGCTCTCGGCGGCACTGCTGATTTCTACAACGATTCGGCTCTCGGCGTTGTCAAGGCGAAGAGAGCTGGGCATCATGCGACTAGTCGGCGCCAGTAACTTTTACATTCAGTTGCCGTTCATCTTGGAGGGCATAGTTGCAGCCACTTTTGGCAGCCTTTTGGCCTCTGGCGCAGTCATTGCAATTGTTCAGTTCTTTGTACAGGGGTACCTAGCCACGAACTTACCGTTTACAAGTTTCGTTACAGTTCAACAGGCATCGGCCATAATCCCGATACTTCTCGGCGCAGGTGTTCTGTTGGCTGGTTTGGCCTCCGGGACCGCTATCCGCAGATACCTCAAGATTTAGAAATAGGCTTTTCTAAAACCTGCGACAGTTTGTTATACTGGCGGGCTGACCCAAACGGGTTAACTGAGACTTGGAGTGTATCGTGCCTAGAGAACGTGGCCAGAAAGCTGTTGCCACCAACCGAAAAGCGCGTCACGACTATCACATTGAAGATGTCTACGAGGCTGGACTGGTCCTGACAGGTACTGAAGTGAAGTCGTTGCGCGCCGGTCGTGCTTCGTTGGTAGACGGCTTTGCCAGCATCGATGGCGGTGAAGCCTGGATGGAGAACGTCCACATTCCTGAATACAGCCAAGGCACCTGGAATAACGTTCCAAGTCGCCGCAAGCGAAAACTCCTGCTCAACCGCATGGAAATCAACAAGCTGGCCCGAGAAATTAAAGAATCCGGTTACACCTTGATTCCGCTTTCCATCTACTTCAAGGACGGCAAGGCAAAGGTTGAAATAGCTTTGGCTCGCGGTAAGAAGGAATACGACAAGCGTCAGACGCTCAAAGAGCAGCAAGACACCCGTGAGGCCGCCCGTGCAGTTGCCACTCGTGGCCGAGAGTGGTAGCAGTTGACCTGGAGAATAGAAACCCTAAGCGCATCGCACCTTGACGCATACCTCGATCTCTTTGACAATCGCGCCTTCGCCAAGACCCCTCAGTGGTCTGGATGCTACTGCCAGTTTTATCTTGGAGAGCCAGGCACTGCTGCATCTTCGCCAGATCAAGCGCCAACAAATCGTCAAGCAGCATGTGACCGGCTTTCCGCGGGCACATTCAGTGGGTATCTAGCCTTTGATGAAGAGAAGGCTGTGGGCTGGTGCGCGGCTGGTTCGGCCAATCAGTACCGATTACTTCCTCCGGAGGATGCGGGTATGGCCCGAATCCCGTGCTTCGTGATTGATCCGGAGTACCGGGGCAGGGGAGTTGCAACGGCATTATTGAGATTCGCCATCGATGACTTGCGCTCAAAGGGTTTTGTGAGAATCCAAGCGGCTCCAATGGCTGACTCAGACGACCAAGAACGCAACTACCACGGGCCCAAAGCCATGTACCTCAAAGCCGGTTTCGTTGAAGGTCCCTTGATCTCCAACGGCCAGCAAATTGTCGAGCTTGAACTTTAGGCTCGGCTTCTCTTAGACCCAGAGTTCACAGAAACCTCACAGGTGGCTGCGCTGGCAAATGTCGCACAGTTGACTTACTCTTAGAGGGCTCAAGAAATTGAGTTTGGTAACTAAATATGGGGATGATCGGTTTCGACAGTGTTTATTGATGCTGGATGAAGCGTGCCGAGAATGTAGCGTCAACTCGTAAATGTCCGCTGCAAAAAATAAGTGCTGATGCTAATCGCACTGACTTTGCCCTAGCTGCCTAAGCGCAACTAGCCCGAAGTCCGTCAGACTGTCTTTGATTTCGTGGCAGACCCTGGCGTCATTTAGAAATCTTGCTCAGTAGTTACGCCTTAGGGCTACTTGGGACTTTTACTCAGGCTGGGCCCGTCGGTTAGGTCGTTTTACGCTATGACCGGGGCCGAGTAGAACATTAGTAAAACTACGCACGTAGAAGACCCAGCTTCTAAGCTCTGGACGGGGGTTCAATTCCCCCCATCTCCACAACCAAAACAAGACCTCCGTAGCTTCGGGGGTCTTGTCGTTTAAGGGCCATTTGAGCAAAGAATGTCTGTGGTTGAAGCGAGAGTTGTCGCGACGTTCAAAAAGGGGAGGGCTCGTGCTCAAGTGGTTGGCCAGATTGTTTGGTTTGAACAGGTCGAGTTCCAAAATTCAATTTGGTGACGAGACTAAAGCCAATAGAAAACCAAGTACAGCTCGCGTGAGCATGAATGAGGGGGATATGCACTCAGGATCCCGCGGCTACTCGCCAAATACCCCTTATCCAGACACCCAGTACGGGCAGGGTAGCTACCACGACCAGGATGCCCAGTAGAGGTTTGAGTTTGTCGCCTCGGCGGTAGGCTCGTAGTCATGACTACTCTTAATCGCTCACAGTCGGCACTACTCGTCATCGATGTTCAAGTTGGCGTAGTTGCGGAGGCATACAAACGGGATCAGGTTGTTGCAACTATTCGCGATGCCGTTACCCAAGCGCGCA
The DNA here is from genome assembly GCA_046063415.1 of Micrococcales bacterium. GTDB lineage: Bacteria > Actinomycetota > Actinomycetes > Actinomycetales > Microbacteriaceae > Rhodoluna. Next base: position 50,492 of record JBJTMG010000088.1, on the reverse strand, counting down.
GCGCTGGCGTTCCAGTGATCTGGGTGCAACACTCCGAGGAAGAGATGCCTATTGACAGCGATGGCTGGCAAATCGTTCCCGAACTGGAGCCCAAACCGGAGGAACAAATCATCCGCAAAATCTACCGCTCGTCATTTGAGGACACCAACCTTGAGGAGGTTTTGGCCCAGGCGAATGTTGGTCATTTGTTAGTCTGCGGAGCCGAATCAAACAACTGCCTCAGGCACACCTCTCACACGGCGCTCGAGCGCGGTTACGATGTCACACTGATTTCAGATGCCCACACGACCACGGGTTGGGAATGGAACGGGCTAGTCGTGGACGCCGCTCGAGTGATTGACGAGCAGAATGGCAACTTTTACTCGTATCAGCTTCCCGGTAGAACTGCCAAAGCAGTTCCATTGGAGAAAATCGAGTTTTAATCGGCTACGCCTTGCAGCATCTCACCAAATGTTTCCAAGGAAAACCAACTAAAGAGGAAATGGTGCACTTGTGAACTTAGTCGAGTGGTGGGTATCCAACGGCGGGGTTGTTTTCGAGGCTATCGGGATTCTCGCTTATGCCTTGTCTGGTTTGGTTGGTGCGGCGCGAAAGAAACTCGATATCGTAGGCATGGCCATGGTGGCGGCGTTTGCGGCTTTTGGTGGCGGCACTCTAAGGGACATCCTCTTGGATATTCGCCCGTTCTATTGGGTTAAGAACCTGGGTTGGATCTACGCAATCATTGTCCTATGTGTTGTGGCTCTGCTGTTTGTGAGATCTAAGCACATTGAGTTCACCGAGCGCGCGGTGCTTTGGCCAGATGCCATTGGTTTGGGCATTTTCGGGGCGAGCGGCACCCAAATAGCCCTTGAACATGGCATGCCGGCTATCGTGGCAGTCGTTATGGGTGCAATTACCGCAGTTTTTGGGGGAGTGCTTAGGGACATTGCTTTAAACGAGATTCCAGCAGCTTTTAGCGATCACCAACCGAACGCCATTGTGGTGTTGCTAGGGTCCTGGTTCGTTGTGATATTCAACGCTTTGGGACTGTCTTCGTTTTGGTCAGTGCTCTGCACCGCGCTGCTAATAATTGCGTTCCGACTAGCTGCAATAGTCATGAACTGGCGCCTGCCGGAGTGGAAAGTTAACGGCTAAACGTTGTCGGTGGGGCAGGGTGGCGCACCCGTGAGCTGAGCGACACGCTGCGGGGTTACGCCCAGCAGCACGGCGATATCACGCATAGTCAAACCCTGCTCGCGCATTCGCCTCACAACATCGCGAATTTCTAGCGAAGCTTCCTCTTGGAGTTTTGCGGCCTCAGTCATTTTTCCCTGAGCCTTTTCAATGTCACAGATGATTCCGGGCATAACAGCCTCGATTGTGACCACGATGTCGCAGATTGGTTCCCCAAGCTGCTTGTTTGCAAGTGCCTGGATCAAGGCGCTGGCTTTGTCAAGGCGTTTAGAGGAAGTCTGGAAGTTGTCCAACTGTGGCACGGTAATTAGCCAACCGTCTTCCTGACGTTCGCACTGGGCTTTGATCTCCACGCAGTTCACCTCGAATTTTTGTCAAGTCCTACTTGACTTAATAAGTCAAGCCGTGCTTTACTAACAAGAGTAAGCCCGCAGGGCCCAAAACACAACAACTTAGAGAAGAGACATTTCATGGACATTTTGCAGGTCATCGGCGTGGTTATCGCCTGGGCGCTTTCAATTTTCGTTGCTATCGGTTTTTACAAGGCCGGCAAGTTCAAGCTGACCGCAAGCAAGGAAACCCTGCTGGGTGCCGGCTTTGGCTGGGTAAAGAACCTTCCAATGGGAATCGTTCGCCTAATCGCCGCCCTTGAGTTGCTTGGTGCAGTTGGCATCATCCTTGCACCAATCGCTAGCGAGTTCCTTGGGTTTGCCTGGGCTCAGGTGTGGGGAGTCCTAGCAGCCGCAGGCCTAGCCCTAACCATGCTTGTGGCAGCTGCCATGCACATCATTCGCGGCGAGTTCAAGTACACCTACAAGAGCAACCTGAGCCTGTTTTTTGCAGCACTGATTGCTGCAGTTCTGCTTGCTGCTTTTGGTCACAAACTTTTTTAGAACTTAGTTTCTAAACCGGCCCTGCGGGCTGCCCTCTTCAGGGTAGTCAGCAGGGTCGGACCGGTTAAGGCGATCAAAGTGGCTGTCGTCACGGCTCTTCCGGTGTCCCAGAGCAAGCCTCCAGTGACAATTTCGTAGGTTAGGAACCGTCCTAGATTCACAAGTGGGCCTTGGCCTGGGGCGTACCCAATAGTTGTGCCAAGCCCCGCAAGAAACGGCCAATTCCACGCTGTCATCAATGCCCCGTAAGCGTAACTAGCCACTATGGCGTAGGGAACCAGGACCCAAACCTGCAGTCGAATTCTTTGCAGCGATGGCAGGGCTCCCGCGCCAAGCCCAACTAAACCGGCAGCCATCATTTGGAATGGAAGCCAAGGGCCCACGCCACCACTGAGCACCGCACTAATCAGAAGTGATCCCGAGCCAAGTAGGAACCCAAATCCAGACCCAAAAACAAAACCGCCAATGATTATCAGGAAGAATGCGGTTTCGATTCCAGCCGTGCCGGCGCCCAGCAATCTAACTACTGAGTTGAGGGCGATCAGAACACCAAGCATGGCTAGCTGCCTTGAGTCGATGTTTCCGCTTGAATACTGCGTGAGCACTGTTGCAATAAAAGATGGCATTAGCAGCATGAAAAGCGTTTGTGCAGTAGCTGCCTGGCTTGACCCCTCGGCTGAAATGAAAAAAGGCCACAGAAAGCTGAAAACTGACAGCGCGGTGACTGCGCCGATAACCAGACGGGCGGCAAGCGTTGTTTTCACTGCTTGGCCTCGATTTGTTCAAGACGAATGGCCTGCTGGGTGATTTGATACAGCTGGGGTGCGTGCCGTCCTAGCTCTGACAAGACACTGGGGGCTGAGTCTTCCTGAAGGATTTGCCCGTGGGCAATATTCAGGACACGGTCAGCTACTAGAGCAACAAATTCAACATCATTCGAGGCAACAAAAACAGCAGAACCTCCTGCTTTTAGCAAAGCCAACTGGCCGGCAAGTACGCGTTTGGATTGATAATCCAACCCCCTAGTTGGCTCGTCAAGCAAGAGTATTTTTGCACCCTTGCTCAGCTGAATAGCCAAAACCAGAGCAAGCTGTTGCCCGGCTGAAAGGTCTCGGGGGTGTCGATTTGGGTTTATTCTTCCTGCAAGCTTCGCGAACAGGTTTCCGGTAGTTCCTGGGGCTAAGGACGACTGCAAATCCGATGCCTCAAGTTCTTTAGAAACCGAGGTCAAGACCAATAAGTCAGAGGCGGCTTGCGGCACCATCGCTAAATGCTTTATCAGCTCGGAAGGTTTGAGTTCTTGGGGTGCCACTTGCTCGGGCAGAAGTGTGACCTTTCCGGAGCTAATGAGTGCCCCTTGAATTGCCAACAGTAATGTGGTCTTCCCTGATCCGTTTGAACCCAAGAGACAAGTGATTTCTCCTGATCGGATCTCTAAGCTCAAGTTTTCTAAAATGCTCCGAGCCCCGTAGCAGACCTCAAGATTCTCGACTGAAAGCGCAGTGTGTTCAGGTTTCGCGAGTTCGAGAGCATGAATCAGCCCTGGGTTTTCTTGCCACCGCTTTTTTGCTTCATTTATTGACAGTGGCAATGGTGACCAGCCGAGGGTCTGGCCAAGTTCAAGAAGGGGTGGAACCATTCGGTAACTGCGAAGCACTGGATCTAGCCCTTGCCGCTTGTATGCCTTTAGCGCACTGCCATCGCCGCTAACGACAGTCACCGAATCGGTGATTTCAAGAACCCGCTCAATGCGATGCTCAACGAGGAGTATGGTGATTCCCTGTTCGGTCGCTAGCGTGCGAAGCAGCGCTAGAAGTTCCGCCGCCGCATCGGGATCCAACGATGATGTCGGTTCATCCAGCAGCAATATTCTCTGGCCTGCGGCAAGCGACGCTGCCATCGCCACTCGCTGTTGTTGGCCTCCAGATAACTCGTGGAGCGGCTTTTCCAAAAAGTCCGAAAGAGAAAACTGCCTTGCGACTTCCGCTACCTTGCGAATCATGGATTCGGGAGCAAAACCAAGTTGCTCCATACCAAACGCCAGCTCCTCGGCCACCGTGTGTGCTACAAACGCAACCTCAGGCCCTTGGTTCACATAACCGACCTGCTCTGCAAACTCGCGGGGTTTCTTTCCGGACATATCAGTTCCATTTATGATCACCTGACCAGAAATCTGCCCGGAGCTGAAATGCGGTATCAATCCGTTTATCGCTGCCAAAAGAGTGGACTTACCAGATCCAGTCGGGCCGCAAATTAATGCAAACTCTCCTGCTTCAAACCTGAGGTTCACACGACGCAAAATTGGAGTATCGGCTGCCTCAAAGCTGAACGTGAGGTCTCTCAGTTCAATTACGGCTTCCACTGCATCAACTCCAATGAATTCGGCGCTCCGCTTATGAACCAAGCAACCATGGAAATTGCAAGCAGGGCCACGGCTAGATCTCGCCAGGTCCTCTGCTCCCCGGGATACCTTGTGCGAATTCGCGACTTACCTGCGATGGCTATAGATGATGCCAAGGTACCAATCCCAAACACAGCGATAAATGCCAAAACCCACGTCTGCTGCTGACCCGCGAGTGCAAGATAACTGACCGTAGAAAAGGCACACAGAGACGTAATGGTCAAGAGTTGAAAGGAAAGTTTTGCGCTTCTCGAGGTTGCGGGCGCGCGGCCGAAGCCACGAGAATCCATGCCTGCAGCAAGTTTCAGGGAGCGCTCAATTGAGTCTTCTAGGACCGGAATCACTAGGTAACTAAGTTGCCACCATCTGAGCTCTTGACCACGCAGCCTGCGTGCCAGCCTGACACGTTGCAGGCTTTGGATTAACTCCGGTGCCAGATTTATCGCGACTGCCGCAGCTGCAGCAAGTTCGTACAGCGCCGGGGGAGTTGACTTCAGCAATCTGCGAGGGTTCGCAAGAGTGTTTGCCAGGCCAATGCCCAGGACTATGCCGGCGAGCCGGAGACCATCGATGGCTGCTGCCTCAAGTGACTGCATTGAAACCGGTCCCAGGAATGAAACTGAGGTGTCGAGCACCCGGATTGCAATGCGGGGAAGATTCAGGGCTACGTCGGTCGTGGCCGGTTGGTTGAAAATAACCCTGAAAACCAACCGCACCATAACAACGAATACCGCCAGGCCCAAGTAAAGCGGAAATGCCTTGGTGCGTTGTTCGGGTTTTGCAAAAGACCAACAGGTCACCAGCATGGCGGCACACAGCAAAACCAAGATTGGTATCTGGTTGGAAAGGCTCGCCGACAGGGCAAAACTCAGTCCCAAGAGCCACCAGGTTGTGGCAGCCAGTCGCTCTTGTACATGCCTCGTTCCTAGCGGCACCGGAAGGCCTCAGGTTTTATTCTTGGCCCGTCTGCCAAACCATCGGTGTGATTCAACTCGAAAACCCAACCCTCCACGGTTCCGCAGTCGGGGCTGCGCTGCTGCGAACCGGCTCCGCTGAACATCCAGTGGTTGCCCGCTTCGGCGGTGGCAAAGTAGTAGGCCCAGGTTCCCTCTGAATACGTTGGAGTGTCGGAGCAATCTTGCGTGTTAGCGGGTGGAAAATTCGCCAGACGACAGACGAACCCGGTGGGGTATTGCGCTGTTCCAACAGGCCCCAGCTCGGCGGCAGTTAGAAGGTCCCAACCGGTTAGTTTTGGACCCACAACGCAGCTCACCTGTATTGGTTTTCCCGATTGCTGTCCAAAATCAACTACAACTGAAACACCACGGTCTCGACACCAACCCGCAGAGGTTTTTGCGCCAGCCAAGGATGTTGGGCTAACCAAACTGATCTCGAGGCCCAGATTGGCCATGACCCCGGGGGCCACAGCCCCCAGGGTAACCAGAGCGACCATGCCAACCAGAGTCCAGCGCAAAAACTTTCGGTTCATAAGGTCAGCTGAGCAGGCTTAGGTAACTGAGATTCAACATGGGAACCACTGATTGAGCCGTGGCGTAAGTATCTCCGGAACCACCGGACCAAGGAGTGACCAGCCCGCCATCGCTTGAAAGCTTGTTCTTGAGCCAAGTGGCTATTCCAAGACTCGGGCTTCCGGCTGCGATGATTCCCATGGCAGCGTAGGCGGTTCCGTTGGTGTTGTAGTCACCCCAGGCTTCCCAGTGATCACCATTTACCTGGGTGCCTCTCAGATACTGAACTGCCTTAGCGATACTCGTCCCTGTCTTGCTTTTGACCTCGGTCGATCCAAGGTTTCTGGTTGCGGCCAAGGCCTGCAAGGCAATACCCGTACCGTCGGTTGCGCTGGCATCAAGCGTGTAGCCATCGTTGAAGCCACCGTCAGAAAGTTGAGTTTGTTGAAGAGCCAGCCCAAGCCTCTGGGCCTGCTTTGGGTTCCCGTTTGCGGCGAGCCCAAGAATTACCCAGGAGCGGTCGAAAGTAGTTGCTGAGGCATCCTTGAGGTCGCCATTTGAGCCAAAGCTGGCTTTGATTTTTTGCAAAATCTTGCTGCGAAGCTTACCGTTCGGTGCCTTCATGGCCTGGCTAACAAAGGCAAACTTTCCGGCAAGTCCAACATTCAGCTTCCCTTCGGAATCAAAAAGGTAGCCGGGAACTGACGGGGATACGCCCACCACCGAAGTGTTCACGAGGTTGAAGCGAACAGCTTTGGCCAAGGCAGAAGATTTTTCGCCTAAAGCCTTTCTTTGCAGCAAGGCTTCAAGAGTGAAGCCATAGTCAGCTTTGCCAGGAGTGAAACCCTCGATGTATTTTCCTGCTACAAACTTTGATTGCAGAAACTTAACAGTCGTTTGGTTCGCGCTCTCCTTGGCATGAGCGCTTTGCCCAGCGCCAGCGAAAAGCATGACGGCTATTGTGAATGTTGCGATAGTGCGCAACCCAGATTTTTTTGTCTCGAACATTTCGAAACCTTTCGCAGTTTTGCGATCTGAGTGCGAAGGCGGTTTCTCGAAACCCAAAACCCGATTTACTAAAAAATCAGGAATTCGGATAAAGATTTATCCGACTCCACCCGTAGACCTCGACGGTATTTTTTTGGAGTCAATCGCTCCTGTTAGGCATTCCGACTTGTCAGCGCTCTTTACGAGTCTCTGATTTACGGTTGCGGGTCAGCGCCGGATTTTCACCAGCTTCCCCCAACAGAGGCAAAAGCTACATTCTGTGCGAATGCTTTGTCAGATTAGCAGGGAACTGGTCTGGTTACGGAATTAGCCGTGCAACAAATGTGTAACCAATAAAGACAACCGCGTCCATGATGAAATGCGCAATCAACAGCGGCATCAGTTTGCCCCAACGTTTGTAGGCCAAACCAAAAACAATGCCCATAATCGCATTGCCTATAAAGCCACCGAAACCCTGGTAAAGGTGGTAACTACCTCGGAATACCGCAGAAATCCCCATCTGCCATCGTGTATCTAGCCCCAATCTCTTAAGCCGATCCAACAGGTAGCCGACGACAATCACTTCTTCAATAAACGAGGACTTTGCTGCCGATAGCAGCAGCACCGGCACAGTCCACCAATAGGAGCCAAGGTCAGCCGGAATTACCTTGGCTGCCCAGCCCAGTTCTCTGGCAAGCAGATACAGCCCAATTCCGGGAACCCCGATGGCTGCGGCTAGCGCTATGCCCCGAAGGGCCGCGCGTGCGTTTATGGCGCCAAAGAGTCTCTGCAACCAGCCATCGGTGTCTTGGTGCAGCAGAAGAAAAGTCTGTCTCAGTAGGTAAAGGGCAAGCAGTGCTGGAACCAAATCGAAGAAAATACCAAGCAGCTGGTAGGTCAAGTCAAGCCATGGATTTTCGCTAAGAGAGCCATTGATGGTGGTTTTGCTGCCAGCGAGTCCCGCTGGGGAGAGAAGCTTGACAATGACGCTAACTACGGAATAGACAGCGGATACTCCAAGGCTTACTCCCAGAACAAGAAAGACTTCTTGAACCAGATGCTTTTTACTTTGCTCTGTCAAGGCGCAACCACCATCTTCACTGCCAGGGCAACTATCAGGACGCCGCTCGAAACGCCGATCCATTTTTGTGCTTTCACGCTTAGCCACTTTTTCAGCGTGTGGGCCCCCACAGCCAGAGATTCTTGCCAAAGACCCGATCCCAGAAAGACACCCAAGCCAAATGTCAGGGCGAGAGATGAGAATTCCAAGACGCATAGCTCGGTCCTTGAGAATTTTTGGGCAAAGGTGGCTGCGAGGGCAACAAAGTAAAGTGCAGTCGGCGGATTGACCAAAGTTGCCGCGACGAACCTGAAAAAGTTCCTGCTAGCGGTGATTTTTTGGGTGACCACTGAGTCGACGTTGCTATTTCTGGTTCTCCAGCTGGAAACCGCAGTTCGTGCACCAAACCCCGCGAGTATGAGACCTCCAACCCAAGATAAGAAGCCACCCGATGATCCAAGGAAGGTAGTAACTAGTCCTCCCATTGTGAACGCTGCGATAGCGTAGAGAAAATCTACTGTGGCCATTCCGAGGCCTCCCGCAATTCCCGCGCTCAGCCCGCGCTGAATAGTGGTTTGAATCAGGAGCAGAGCCATTGGTCCAACCGGAATCGCGAGGGCTAGGCCCGCGAAAATTCCAATGGCGAAAAGATCACCCATATTCATTCCTACCGTTTGGAATCAGCGCTTGGCAGTTTGCACTCTGAACTTCCACCCGGAAGCCTGTGTCTGTTGGTTGCCACCAAAAAGTAGAGGCTGTTGGTAAGAACTCGTATCAATGGAAGATCCGAAATCAGCCCCAGCACTTGCCAGTGAGCTTCAGGTTGAGACTTGAGGATTTTAGACACTGCTCTGCCGGCTCCAGTCGGAACAGTTTGGCCCGCTTCTTTACAAACCAGCCAGATAGATTTTGTCACTTGCTCTTGTGAGAGCCCATATTTTTCGGGCTGCAAAAACTGATACCCAACGGCTTCGGGGAAGTTCGAAAGGTTTCGTTGGCCCCACACAACGCAGCTGCGGCAAAAGGCGCAGTCAGCATCAAAAATCAGTATTTCGGGGGCATCCACGCCCCGAGCCTAACATTGCGGTCTTTCGAGCTGAAATGTAAAGAACATGTAAAGAACCGTATTAATTTCTGCAAAAGTTCACTTTGCGGACATTTTCTTTATAGTGTGGAGTCACCCAAGGCATTGTTGCCGGAACTCACAGGGGTCTCTCCGCTGTGGAATCCGCGAGAATGCTGGACCCCAACAAGGAGAGAAATATGAAAGCATCACGCACCGTTCGCGCGGTTGCGGCTGTTGCTGCCAGCACCTTGACCATTGCAGGAGTTTCCCTGCTTTCGGTCAACGCGGCAGACGCTGCAGCACGTACGACCGTGGTCATCGTGGAATCAAACGCCATGACCTCGCTCAACCCAAGCACCCCCGACACCAACCTCACCGTTAACGCAGACATCGCGTACGTTTCGGGTGCCGGCTTCAACTACTACGACGACAAGAAGAACCTTGTCAAGAACACCGTTTTCGGTTCCTACAAAGTTGTTAAGGACACCGCCAAGGACTTCCGTGTTCAGTACACCGTGAACAAGGGCAAGGTCTGGTCAGACGGAACCCCTATCACCGGTGTTGACCTTCTTCTAAGCCACGTGCTCTCGAGCAGTAAGTACAGCAAGGCTGCTGGCTTGGGCGACCCAGCTAACACCGATGCAACCCCAGCATTCAACTCTGGTGGCTACGGTGGCCCATACGACAACCACGTTGTCGGCGAGCCAACCCTTAGCGCTGACCAGATGTCGGTAACCATTCGCTACGACTCTTTCCAGCCAGACTGGGAGATCATGGGCCCTGGTCCTGCACCAGTTCACGCTCTTGAGCTAATGGCTGCGGGCAAGGATGGCCTTCAGTCGGCTTCTGCTAACAAGGCTGCCAAGGCTAAGTTCCTTGCAGACTTCAAGGGCAAGAAGACCTCGGCTCTAAAGGCCATGGGTAAGGTCTGGAGCAACGACTACAACATCAAGACTGTAAACAGCAGCACCAACCCACTTCTACTAGTCACCAACGGTGGCTACATCATGAAGAGTGCAGTTGCAGACCAGAGCGCGACTCTTGTAGCGAACCCTAAGTACAACTCGGGCAAGAAGCTCTCGGGCATCAAGACTCTAGTCTTCAAGTTCATTGCTGACGGTACCGCTGCTTCGCAGGCACTTGCTAACCGTGAAATCGATGTGTACCAGGGTCAGCCAACCGCTGACGCCGTTGCACAGCTTAAGGGCATCAGCGGTGTTACCACCATTGGTGGAACCAACGCATGTTTCGAGCACATTGACCTTCGCGTAGGCGACGGCCAGGGCGAGACCGACAAGTACACCGGTCCATTCCTCGGAAACAGCCAGAAGGCAAAGGACCTGCGTACCGCGTTCCTACTTGCTTACCCTCGTCAGCGCATCATTGACACCATCGTTCGTCCAATCAACAGCAGCGCTGTTGTTGTTAACTCGGTCTTCCTGCTTCCAGGTCAGACTGGTTACAACGATGTCGTCAAGGGCAGCGGTGTTAAGAAGTTCAGCGATGGTACCCAGGCAGAGCGCACCGCTAAGGCGCTTGCTCTAGTTCAGAAGTACTACCCAGAAGCCGGCGCTAAGAACCAGCCAATCAAGATCAACCTTCTATGGGGTCAGCCAAGCAACGCTCGTCGTGGCGCAGAGGCTGCTCTTGTGATTGCTGAGGAGAAGCTTGCTGGTTTCGACGTGAGCGCACCTGGTAAGTCAGGTTGGGGCGGTTACCTAACTGCTAACAACTACGACGCAGCCTTCTTCGCTTGGTGCCCAACTAACACCAGCCAGACCTCGACCAACCCTAACTTCCTTAGCGATGGTGAGAACAACTTCCTAGGTTACGCAAACGCTGACCTTGACAAGGTTCTTCGTGGTCTAGAGAAGAAGTTGACTCCTAAGCAGATCACTGCAAAGTACCTTGCAGCTGAAAAGATCCTCGTTGAGGACGCTGTCAGCCTAGGTATCTTCCAGCACCCAGCGGTGACCTCGTACACCACTGGTCTAAAGGGAATCAAGCCAGCCCCACTAACTCCAAACCTGGTTTGGAACTACTGGGAGTGGCACTTCTAGTCTGAAAAGACTAGGACTACACAGCTAGTCACTTGTGGCAGCCGGGGATATTTGAACCGGCTGCCACAAGTTTGCTGGCGGCAGTTTTATCAACATAAACTTTTCTAAGTTGCCAATGACGTCTAAAAAGGAAGTGGCTTGATTTGTTCGGCTTCATAACTCGCCGTATTTCGGTTCTATTGGTGATCCTGCTTGGATCCAGCTTCCTTATTTACAACCTCGAGGCACTTGCCGGTGACCCTCTTGAAGAGCTTCGCATTAGCAAGGCGCCCAATGCCAAGCAACAAATGCTTGTGCTAACGCGCGACCTTCAACTAGACGTGCCGCCTCCAATTCGTTTCTTCAACTGGCTCAAGGGCGTTCTTGGAATTTTTGTCGGTGACTTTGACCTTGGCAAGACCCGCACTGGTGAACCGGTGGGGGAGGCAATCACAGCTGCCATACCAACCACCATTCGGTTGGTCCTCGGCGCCACCATTTTGGCAATCGTGCTTGGAATCACCATTGGTATCATCACCGCACTTCGTCAGTACAGTCGCTTTGACTACTCAATGACTTTTGTTTCGTTCCTGTTCTTCTCGCTACCTATCTTCTGGGTAGCCGTACTCCTAAAGCAGTACCTCGCAATTGGTTTCAACAACTTCCTTGCCGATCCCACTGTGACAATGCCTTGGCTATTCTGGCTCTCACTAGCAAGCGGAATCTTCTGGGCCGGAATCATCGGTGGTGAGCGGCGAAAAGTATGGATCATCTTCTTCACTGCGTTTGCTAGCTCAGCACTGGCGCTGTGGTTGCTTGACACCCTGGACTGGTTCACGAAACCTGCGCTTGGGCCAGGAATGGTATTGGTTCTGGGAATTGGAGTGGCCGTTGGAGTAACACAAATTTCAATGGGTATCTCAAACCGAAGGGCGCTCTACGCATCCCTTGCAGTAGCTGTCCTGGGTTTCATCATCTACTTCCCAATTCAGTCGGTTCTGAACCCAAGTTTTGATTTTGTTCAGTTGCTTCTACTTGCGGCTGCGACAATCGTCGTCTCTTGGGCAATCGGCTGGTTCTCAACCAAGATTGACAGAAGCGCCACAGTTCGCACCACGGTCATAACAGGTGTACTGGTGGCCGGCATAATCCTGGTGGACAAGATCATGCGGACTTGGTATTCGTACTCCAGTACAGATGCGATTAACTTCCGTCCGGTTCCAACCATCGGTCAGGTCAACACCTTGTTGGTCACCGAGGACTTCTGGTTCCTGACCTTGGACTCCATGCTTCACCTGTTCCTGCCAACCATGGCTCTAATGATCATTTCCTTCGCTGGCTACGTTCGATACTCGCGCGGAAGCCTTCTTGAGGTTCTGAACCAGGATTACATCCGGACCGCTCGTGCCAAGGGACTTACCGAACGCACCGTGATTATGCGTCACGCATTTAGAAACGCGCTGATCCCGCTTACCACCATCATGGCCTTCGACTTCGCAGGAATCATTGGTGGAGCCATCATCACCGAAAAGGTTTTCGGCTGGGTCGGCATGGGCACCCTGTTCAACCAGGCAATCGGAGGGCAGGACCTGAACCTGCTTATGGGTGTGTTTTTTGTCACCGCATCGATGGCTTTGTTGGCAAACCTTGCCGCTGACCTCATCTATTCGGCCCTTGATCCTCGTATTCGAGTTGGAAAGTAAAAACCATGGCTAAGAAGAATCAAGAAGCCGCGACTGTTGAAGCCGGCGAAAATGCCATTGAACAGCGCGAAACCGCCGGCCTGAGCCAATCGCAAATTGTTCTGAGAAGATTCGTTCGACACCGCGCCGCAATGGTTTCGGTTGTTGTTCTCGTGACTCTAATCCTGTTCGTATTCACTGCCTCGGGTCTTCGATTCGGCAGTGAGAAGGACCCGATTGTTATCCCTGGTTGGTGGCACTACTCAATCACCGACCTACCTGAGCTGGTCTATGAGACCTGCCCCGAGAACATCGTTGGCTGCCCCAGCCTTGATCTGCTGCCTTCATTCATCGATGGCACTGGAGTTGCCATTGGCGATCACCCATTTGGTCAGGACGACATTGGTCGTGACTACTTTGCGCTAGCAATGCGCGGAGCAGAGCAGTCAATCATGATCATGTTCGTCATCGGTATCATTGCGGCGTTCATGGGAACCGTCATTGGAGCAATCGCCGGATTCTTCCGCGGCTGGGTAGATGCCGTCCTGATGCGCATCACCGACCTCATCATTACCATTCCAACCCTCATTATTGGTGCCGTGATCGGTTACCGAATTGGAAACCTTGGTGTGTTCTTCCTTGGTGTGTTCCTTGGTGTGTTTGCTTGGACCGGTCTTGCTCGATTGGTCCGTGGTGAGTTCCTGAGCCTGCGTGAGCGCGAGTTTGTGGATGCAGCGCGTGTCGCGGGAGCCTCAAACACCCGAATCATTTTTAAGCACATTCTGCCCAACGCCGTGGGCGTAATCATCGTTTCGGTGACGCTGCTTATGTCAGGTGCGATCCTTCTTGAGACCGCACTTAGCTACCTTGGATTTGGTGTGGTGAGCCCCGATGTATCGCTCGGAAGCCTAATCAGCCAGTATCAGGACTCGTTCACCACTCGTCCTTGGTTGTTCTGGTGGCCAGGCCTCATCATCATCACCATTGCGCTCTGCATCAACTTCATTGGTGACGGTCTGCGCGACGCATTCGACCCTCGTCAGCGCCGTCGCATTACCCGCAGAGATCGTGAGCGAGCCACCCAGCTCAAGAAGGTTGCCAGCTAATGAACCAGTTGCAGTGCTACGGCACTCAGCAGCAGAGCCAGGGTCAGGGTTGCGCCAACCACGTTGAAGTGCTGAGTAACTTTGTCATCGCTGTTGACGGCGGCGCGATTGAAAGTTTCAACCGCCATTCTCACAAGAACAGCAGCCTGCCCCGAGTGCGATTTGGGGGAGTCGCTGGCGCGAATCTGAGAGTCTTGGCCGGAGGTAATGGGCAGGTTTCGAATGTCGGCTTTGATGACGCCTCTTCCCCCGTACCGACTAGGGGCTGGAGCAACCCAGCAGCTGAATTTGCCGTTTTCGGTGGTTATTACCAGAGAGTATTTGGAATCGATAATTTCGATTTTTCCGTAGGGGATTACTACGGTCCGGAACGGGTTCACGATAGTGATCTTGACGTCATCAATTATGAGCTTAGGTCTGACGAAAGCGATCCAGGAAAGAGCGACTGCGGTTGCGGAGACGGCTGTGGCTGCGGCAAAGCCAAGCCAGTTCTGGCGAATCAGAGGCTCTATGGGGTACAAGGCGGCAAGCAGGAAAACCGTGCCGGCAAGAGCCAGATTACTCAAGGGCCTAAAGATTTGACGTTCAAACATATTTCAATCCTCGCAGAATCAATGAAGTCACAGGGCGGTAAGAACTAATGGCCACTAAACAACCCATTCTCAAGGTAGAGAATTTCAACGTTGACTTCTGGGTTGACGGCGTCTGGTACCCAGCTGCTATCGACATGAACTACGAGGTCGCCGCTGGCGAAGTCTTGGCCATTGTAGGCGAGTCAGGTTCCGGTAAGAGTTCATCCTCGATGGGACTCATGGGGCTTCTAGCCTCCAATGCGCGTACCTCGGGAAGTGTCAAGGTAAACGGTATTGAAATGCTAGGGCTGAGCAATCAGGCCATTCGTAAGTACCGAGGCAGCCAGGTCGCATACATCTTCCAAGAGCCAATGACAGCCATGAACCCGGTTTACACGATCGGATTCCAAATTGTTGAGGTGCTTCGAACCCACTTGGATTTGAGCCCAAAGGAAGCCAAGAAGCGCGCGATTGAGCTCATTGACATGGTCGAACTTCCTAATCCGGAAAAAACTTTCGACAAATACCCTCATCAGCTCTCCGGTGGGCAGCGTCAACGTGCGATGATCGCTCAGTCGCTTGCTTGTGACCCAGTACTACTCATCGCGGACGAGCCAACCACGGCGCTCGATGTTACGGTTCAGGCCGAAATCATTGACCTGATGCGTAACCTCAAGGACAAGCTCGACTCTGCCGTACTTCTTATCACTCACGACATGGGAGTTGTGGCTGACCTAGCGGACAAGATTTTGGTCATGAAGGACGGTTTCACAGTTGAGGCAGACACTGCCGACAACATTTTCAATCGCCCACAGCACCCTTATACCCAACAGCTTTTGGCTTCGGTTCCAAAACTAGGTTCTGTAGCAGTCCGGGAGCTTCCGCAGCAAGCAGATGGCGCCCAGCCGGTTCTTCGAATCAAAGATTTGACCATTGAGTACCCCAAGCGCGGTCGTGTCCCTGCTTTCAAGGCGGTACAGGACTTCTCGCTCGAGATTTACCCTGGTGAGATCGTCGGGCTCGTTGGTGAATCGGGTTCTGGAAAAACCACTGTCGGTCGCGCAGCAATTGGGCTTTTGCCGGTAAAGAGCGGTTCGATTGAAGTGGTTGGCAAGGACATCAGCCACGCCACTCTCAAGGATCTTCGTGCAATCAGACGAAACACCGGAATTGTTTTCCAGGACCCCGCGTCATCGTTGAACCCTCGCCTTCCTATTGGAGAGAGCATTGGAGAACCTATCCTCTTGGCTGGAATAGCCAAGGGTGACGAGCTGAATCGCATGGTTGAGGACTTGCTCGACCAGGTTGAACTCCCCAGAAGTTATCGGAACCGGTACCCTCATGAACTCTCCGGTGGCCAGCGCCAGCGAGTAGGTATCGCCCGAGCCTTGGCACTAGCTCCAGACCTTCTCATTGCCGATGAGCCAACATCTGCACTAGACGTTTCTGTTCAGGCAAGATTCCTGGAGCTGTTGCTTGAACTTCAGAACAAACTAAAGTTCGCCTGCCTCTTCATTAGCCACGATCTTGCAGTTGTGGACATCCTGTCGCATCGCATTGCGGTGATGCAGAACGGACGCCTTGTGGAAGTTGGTCCGCGCGACCAGATTCTGAGGAACCCCAAGGATGCCTATACCCAACGGCTGCTTGCCGCTGTTCCGGTTCCTGACCCTGCCGAGCAGAAGCTCAGACGCGAAGCCAGGGCAAAAATACTGGGCAACTAGTAGTTAGGTTTTCGGGAGTCCCGGAGTTGGTAACCTTGGAATCCTTATGGGAAAAATGAAGCGTCTTCTGCTGGGGCTTTTGGCGCTTTCCCTTTCTGTGCTCACCCTAACCTCGTGCTCTCAGCCTGCTGGCCTAGTAAAGGGCTCAAGCCTGGTCATTGGCGAAGGCTCGTATTTGTCCAACATTAATTCCGCTGTGTTGGCAACTACAGGCCAAATGCGGTCAAATTCTGACCTCGCAATATTGACCATGCCTTCTTTTTACAGCGTTGACGCGAATGGCGAGTTGGTCGCAAATGAAGCATTTGGAACCGTTACAGCTGTCGGAAACAAGGTGACTTACAAGTTATCCGGAAATGCCGTTTGGTCTGATGGCAAACCAGTTTCGGAGGGGGACCTTGCTCTGGCTTGGGCTGCCGCAGTCAACGAATCACAGGCAGGCTTCAACTCAATCTCCAAGACCAGTTCCTTGGCGCTCGCAACGGCAGATCCAGTAATTTCACCTAACCAGTTACAGATTACGTACCCGATATTGCCACCGGACTGGAAAACTGCCCTTCAAATCACGGTTCCGGCCCATCTGGTTGCTAATCAAGTTTTTAAGGCTGACTCAACTTCAGACACCGACACGGTATTGCTGCAAAATGAAGCCATAAAATCAGGCGATTCGCAAAAACTTGCATTGGTCGCCTCGGCTTTCAACACCATTACTGCACTCAACACATCGAAGGCTTCGTCTAGTCTCGACGGCGACTTGCTAGTGTCGGCTGGCCCGTACCTCATTGAAAAAGCATCGGCCCAGGAAGCGCAACTGGTGGTGAATCCAAAGTTCACCTGGGGGCCACTGCCCACAGTGGAGCGGCTTACCGTGAAATGCTTCAACGGAACCAAACGCCTTCTTGCCGCCTTGAATCGAGGTGAGCTAGACCTCGCTATGCCGGTTGAGACCATCACCACAAGTTACGCACAGATCCTCACATCTTTGGATGCGGCATCTGACCTTGGGGTTAGTTACCAGGCTGGTGTTTCCCAGACCCAAGAGGTTATGCTCTTCAGCTACCGATCTCGGTCTGCTTTTGCTTATAACCTCAGCAAGAGCAACGCCAAACTCGTAGAAGCTGCAAGAGACGCATTCAAACTTTACGTTCCGAGGAGTGGTTTCGTAACTACTCTGTCGCCGGGCTCTGCCTTAACCAGAAGCGATTCGCTCGTTTTCAGCCCGGGAACAGAACCATACAAAGCCACTGTGAAAACAAATGGCACCTCAGACTTACGATTCCAGCAAGCTGAACTCGCCAGCGAAGTACTCATCAAGGCGGGCCACACCGAAAAAGTCCCAATTAGAGTCCTATTCGACTCCAAAAACCCTCGCGGACAGATTGAGTTTGGAATCTTGGATCGCTATTCCAAAGCCTCGGGTTTTGTGCTTCAAAACGTGTCCTCGGATAATCCGAGTCAGACATTCGCCGATGGCTCCTGGGATGTATTCATCACTAATCAGCAACTGATTGGTTCCAGCTCAACCGCACTTGCCAGCGCGCTGGGTTCTGCTACAGGTTTTAAGAATGACTCGGTCAACAAGGTCGTAGCCTCACTTTCTAAGTCCAAGGACCTGGCAAACGAGACATCAAAGTTGGAAAGGCTCGACCAGTTGCTGGTACAAAATGGCTTCGCGTTACCGCTGTTTACTCTGCCAAACAGTGTTGCCTACTCAAAAAAACTTGAAAAATATGTTCCAAACATTTCGACACAGTCTCTCGTAAATGGTTATTGGAACTGGGTGGTTTCGGCCCCAGCCAAGTAGACTAAGAAAAGCAGTGGCTCGTCGCAGAAGCGGCCGTTGAATCGCCAACTGATTTTCCAATCAAGCGTCACGCACTTACGTTGTTTGTGCCCGCGCCAAATAAAGGATGTTTTTATGGCTCTGGTAAGCAGAGATGAACTTCGTAACGTTGCAATCGTGGCTCACGTTGACCACGGTAAAACAACTCTGGTTGACGCCATGTTGCGTCAGACCAACTCCTTTGACTCTCACGCCGCTGTAGGCGAGCGTGTTATGGACTCGGGTGACCTCGAGCGTGAAAAGGGAATCACCATTTTGGCCAAGAACACCGCGGTTTCCTATTCGGGTCCCGCGGCCAATGGCAAAACCATCACCATCAACGTAATCGACACCCCAGGCCACGCCGACTTTGGTGGCGAGGTGGAGCGCGGTTTGTCCATGGTTGATGGAGTTGTGCTGCTTGTAGACGCATCCGAGGGTCCGCTACCGCAGACTCGATTTGTGCTTCGTAAGGCACTCGAGGCCAAGCTTCCGGTGATCCTTTTGGTTAACAAGACCGACCGCCCTGACGCTCGAATCGACGAGGTTGTTGAGGAGACCCACGACTTGCTCTTGGGTCTAGCCAGCGACCTAGCCGATGATGTCCCAGACCTCGACATCGATGGCATTCTTGAACTACCGGTGATCTACGCATCGGGTCGCGCTGGTCGTGCCAGCCTCAATAAGCCGGCTGACGGAACTCTTCCAGACCACGATGACCTAGAGCCCCTGTTTGGTGCCATTCTCAAGCACATTCCGGCTCCAACCTACGATGACGAGCACCCATTGCAGGCACACGTCACCAACCTAGACGCCTCCCCGTTCCTTGGTCGTTTGGCCCTCCTACGCATCTTCAACGGCACTCTAAAGAAGGGCCAAAACGTAGCTTGGGTTCGTCAGGACGGTACCACCAAGACAGTTAAGATCACGGAGCTCTTGGCAACCCGCGCTCTTGAGCGTTACCCAACGGACCAGGCTTTCCCTGGTGACATTGTTGCGGTTGCGGGTATTGAAGACATCACCATTGGTGAGACTCTTGCTGACCCTGACGATGTACGACCCCTACCCATGATCACAGTAGATGACCCAGCCATCTCGATGACCATTGGAATCAACACCTCGCCAATGGCCGGTCGTGTCAAGGGTGCCAAGGTCACGGCACGTCTGGTCAAGGACCGCCTGGATCGCGAACTTATCGGAAACGTGTCAATCAAGGTACTTCCAACCGAGCGTCCAGACGCCTGGGAAGTTCAGGGCCGTGGTGAGCTAGCGCTTGCAATTTTGGTAGAGCAGATGCGCCGCGAAGGCTACGAACTTACCGTTGGAAAGCCTCAGGTGGTTACCAAGCGCATCGACGGCAAGCTAAACGAGCCAGTTGAGGACCTAACCATCGATGTCCCCGAAGAATTCTTGGGCGCGATTACCCAGCTAATGGCATCGCGCAAGGGTCGCATGAACAACATGTCTAACCACGGCACCGGCTGGGTTCGCATGGAGTTCCGGATTCCTTCGCGTGGTCTCATTGGTTTCCGTACCGAGTTCTTGACCACCACCAAGGGAACCGGTATCGCAAATGCTATTTCGGCCGGTTACGAGCCTTGGGCTGGCGAGATTGTCACACGCAACACCGGTTCTATGGTTGCCGACCGTGCCGGAGTTGCAACTCCGTTCGCCATGGTCGCGCTGCAGGAGCGCGGTTCGTTCTTTGTCCAGCCAACCGAAGAGGTCTACGGAGGCATGGTTGTAGGCGAGAACTCGCGCGCAGACGACATGGAAGTGAACATCACCAAGGAAAAGAAGCTCACCAACATGCGCGCTTCTTCGTCAGATGAGTTCCAGTCTTTGACCCCTCCGCGCAAGCTTTCGCTCGAAGAGTGTTTAGAGTTTGCTCGCGAGGACGAGTGTGTCGAGGTAACTCCGGAAGCCGTGCGCATTCGTAAGGTTGAGTTGGATCCAACCATCCGTGCTCGCCAGGTTTCGGCTCGCAAGCGAGCAAACGAGGCATAGGCCAATAAAAACTCAAAACGAAACCCCGCACCTACGTTTGGTGCGGGGTTTCGTCTTTTGGAACCCTTTGCTACCTGAGTTGCTTCAACCAACCGGTGAAGCGGTCGAGGCGCACGGCAACCCAAACGATAAGAGCCGCAAGGCTAAGTAGAATCAGCCAAAGGCCAATGCCTCCGGGCTTGAAGGCGTAAGGAATGGCTGCGGCCAATACAGAAATTAGGCCGGGGTAGAAGAAGCCACCGATTTTGCGTATCGCCCCAAGGACCAAAACCGCAGTTCCAACTGCAATCAAAACCGCAAATCTCACCCAATCCTCGGTGTCCAATGTTGTTTTTTGCAGGGCGTTGAGAGCGTCGATCAGAGTAACGCTCAGAGCAATGACTGTTGGCAAGCCCCACGCGACCAGACTTGGAAGCTCAATCTTGCGAGTTCGTTGCAATAGATACAGCAAGACGTAAACCGTAACCGCAACCAACAGGGCCTTCATCTCGCCCCTGAGAGCAACCGAGGTGAAGATGTCATCGATGCGGTAATAGAGCGATGGCACCAAGGCGACTAGGAGCGCAGTTGTGCTGGCGGCCGTCAAGCCTAAATTCCCAATGCGCATTCCGGCAACCAGCAGTCCAGTGGCAACAATTGCTAGCAACACAAGTCGCAAGACGTCCTCGGTTGATTGCGCACTGAGTGGCTGTGAGCTATTGAAGGCCAAGTAGGCGGCAGAGGGTAGAAGTGCAGTACCTGCGGGGATACCCCAACTGTAGAGTGTGCGCCTTGGAGCTTCAAAGGTCTTTAGGTACAGCCACGATGCCAGGAACGTCCAGATAGTCAAACCAAGAGCAAACAGCTCAGGGCCGTTAACATTTACCGCGAAGAGGTCCCTGAGCAACTGGCGCAGTGCCAGAGCAAACAGAATCGCTATTGGGTAACCGACAAAGAGCGCTGTTTTGCTGGCAAACTTTCTGGCGAATGTAAACAGGTTCAGAAGTGAAATACCGAAGTAAGCGAGAGCTACCCAATGACCCTCAAGTGCGCCAGGGCTAGGAAGCACGACTACGTAGGGTGCGCTGAGGAGCCAAGATAGTGCGGCGCTGGCCATTGTGCTATTTCGTGCCCTGTCAAGGCCCTTGAGTGCCCTGTGGCGGCTAGCGAACAGGTAGGCAACGGAGAGCGCCAAGCCAATAATCCACTCCAAATCCCAAAGCAACTTGGGCTGGTTTACTACCGGGTTCATGCCGCGAAGGGTCAAACCGATCACTATCGAAAGCGATGACACCACTGGTAGTACTACGGACCAGCTATTCAGGTTGAATCCTGCTGGATTTCGGCGCAGTAGCCAGGTGGTGACAATGAAGCTCAGAATGGCACCAAAATTAAAGAGCTGAGCCAGAACCAAATCTTGATCCAGAAGCAACCAGGCTGCAAGAGCCCAAAAGCCCAAGACCGAGCTCACGAATCCAGTCACCAGGTAGTTTCGGTTGTGGCTGAAGAAACCGTCTAGAGCCACCGCAGCTGCAAATCCAATAAATGCAACTGCAGACAAGAGGAGTCGAGAAGGATTCCCCGTACCGTCGTTTAGAAGCAGCGAAATTACGCCATAGCCGAATGCTATGAACGCAAGATTCATAAGGTGACCATTGAAAAAGCCTCGGTTTTTTGCGGAGCGAATCCTGGCAAAAATGAGCACCCAGACCAGCGCCAACATTGAAAGCACCGCGGGTAACTCTGGTGAAATGTTGCCCTCAAGGACTCCCGCCGAAGGCCAATCAAAGTGACCTGTCATGGCTAGGTACATCATTCCGGTGTACCCGGTGAGCCACGAAACTGCCGACCCAAGGGCTAAAATCTCGATAATCGGGAGTGGCACGGACTCTGCCGAACTCACTTTGTCATGCGTGAGTCTGCGATAGCTACTGTTCCAAACCGCCAGACCGCCCAGGGTGACATAGCAACCAACGATGGCTGCGCTCGTGAGGTCTAGGCCGATTGGAATCAATGCCGTGATGAGGGCAATGACATAGAACCAGATCCCAACGCCACCAAGTGTGAGTGCACCTAATGCCCAGTTGTGCGAACCGGTAGCTCTGGCTTTGAAAACTGCAACACCGGTTGCCACGATAGACACCACTGCGAGGCGGTAAACCTGAGAGGTTCCCGAGGAAGCTAGCATGGCAATGATCGGAGCGGCTATCAGTGAAAGGCTCCCTAGCCGCTCGGCCAGGACATCGAGTCCTGCAATCTTTTTCACGGGAGTCGAGTGGCTAGCCAGCAGACCAACCGCTCCAACAGCCAACAGGGTTATTGTGTTTAGCCAGGCATTGAACTGTGACTCTGGAATGTACACAGCGAAAGCTCGGAAAGCCAATACCACGTGTCCGAAATAAACAAGCGACAAGGCCGCGGTAAAGCCACCCAGCGAGGCGGGCGCGGGCTTCTTTCCAGTCCCGTTAAGAGCCCAGAGGATCGCTACCGCCAAAAGAATAATTAAAAGTGTCGAAGGCCAAACCTGCTGCCAACCGTAGTAGTGCAAGTCGCGCATAAGTAGGGCATCAAAGCTCACAGCAAGAACGGTTGCAACTGACAGCGCGCCGTATAAGAAGACCCGGCTCTTTGTCCAGATGCCGTAAACAAATGCGATTGCCAGGTTTGCAATGCTCACTAGCACAAGCACTGTTCCCAAGTTCTGTTGGTAACTGATGGCGGCAGCCAAACTCACCTGAAGGAAACTACCTGCCATCAGTGTGATGCCCTGAATGCTCGTCAGGCGCCGCAGGGTGTGGTGGCCGGCTATCCATTCATTCCGTTGTGAAGCGAGAGCCATTACCGCCACCAACAAGGTAATTCCAAGAAGTGGCCAGAGTTCCAACATGTTGAACTGGGTCCCACCGATTTGCCATAACTCGCTGGCTCTAGGCAAAGATCCCAAAACAGTTGCAACACTTCCAAATGCAATCAGGTAAGTGGTCACTCTGCTGGGTTCTTTGCCCAAGCGCTGTTCTAGCGCAGCGTGCGCGAGTGCGGTGGATGCGATGACCATGCTAACCAGGTAGAGATTAAGAGCTAGTGCGGCTGACACATTCTCATAGGCTTCGAGCGAGGCGTGGGAGTTGAACATCCAGATTGTTGCCCCAGTAACTGCCGGAATTACTGACACCAACTGAAGTGCGTCTGGGTTTGATATCGCACGAATGCAAAACCAAGTTGCCGCAATCAAGAAAAGCAGCACGGCAAAGACTTGAATCTGCCGGTCATTTCCAAGCGAAAACTGATTGGTCAATATCAGCCAGGATGCCCAAGTGGCCCAGGTGCTCGCGTAGGCGCCACTTACCGCATGTTCGTGCTTCTTGAATTCCGAGACAAAATGCACTGAAAACGCAATGAGTGCTGCCACTGCAGCCGAAATCAGGAGACTGCTGTAGTTGGGTGCGTTTACAAGCTCCAGTTGAGTAGCCCAACCCACAGTCGCGAGTCCAAAAGGCGCAAATGCCATGACCCAGGATCCGGTGAGAACCTTGCCATTGACCTTGCCAGACTCGGTGAACTTGCCTCCGATTCTTTCTAGGCCGGTGGCTGCCCCTAGCCAGAAGACACCGAGCGCTACCAGACCCCACGAGTCAAGCGACCCAAGCTTAAGTGCCTCCACAATACCCAGGAGCAGAACCAGCGTCAGTTGGGAAAGGGTTGCAAGATACGCTAGCCGAACCACCATGCGATCGCGCCGGATCTCACCCTCGATATCAGCGATCAAGAACTGCTCAGTCTCGGTTGGTTTCTTTATGTCGGGAATCTCGAGTTTTGAATATCTCCCCGAAATGGCAACCAGAATCCCGCCTGCGCTCAGCGTCAGCATCAACCAACCGAATTCGGCACTTCCGGTGTTTGCGAGTTGTGCGCTAAGAAAACCCAGTGAGGCTAAACCTGAAGCGAGAGCCAGCCCGATAGGACCCATTGACAGCCAGCCCGCTATCTTGAAGCGTCGACCTGCAAGTTGACTCAAAATGCCTACAACTGCAAAGCTGGCGGGTAAATAAAGCGATTTTGAGACATCGATGGTTTCGGCTGGGAGCATTCCCAATAGACCCGCCGCATACAGGCCAAGCATGAGTAGCGCCGATGAAAGCGTGCTCAGGAAATTGGCCAAGTTCCTAATGCGGTCTCGAGCCTTGATAGCACCGAACCCCGCGAGGAAGACGGCGAAGAGAACAACCGCCGCTTGACCCACCGGTGGAATGTCCTTCCAGGTGGTGGCAAAGAACACGCTGAATGCAATCAGCACTAGGCTTCCGCCCACGATAAAAAGAAGAGTTCTTGGGCTCAGCGGGGCGCGTTTTGGTCGGCTTGGCCGCGATGGCTTTGCCGGTTTCTCGGGCCTTGGCGCTTTGGTCGCGACAGAAGTCGAGGCTACCTTTGAAGCGGTGAAACTCTTGGCGCTGCTGCTTGCTGCTCCATTTACTACCGATTCCGCGATCAGGCGTCTGCGCAGCTCCTCGAGGCGAGTTAGTGCCGACTGGTACTCGCGGTTAATCGCCATGGCGTCGGCTTCAGCCTCAACGTACTCGTTGACTGTTGCCTTTGAGAATCTGTAGCCACAACCACAGGTTGCTATGCCACTCTCATCGTAGGAATCATCCGAGATTTTGTGCTTACAAATTGGAGACACAAAGCCGCTGTTAGTCGCCATAAAAGCTACCCCTATCGCTTGGATGCTAAAACACTAGCCAAGGACGGGAGCAAAACGGGTCTTATCTGCGGTTATTTACCTACTTTTCGCACGGTTGAGCGCCAGTAAAGCGCTGCCACTGGGACCAGGTAAAGGACCCAAGCCACAGCCTGCAACCAGCTGGGCGAGGAATCAAATGAAACCATTCCTTTCAGAATGGCCTCAACAACTGAACCTTCAGAGATAACGGCTGAGAAGTTATAGAAATCCGAACCCAGGATTGGCAGCCACCCAATTTCCTGAAGCTCGTGTATCCCGTAAGACAAAATGCCTGCTGCGACCACAATGAGGTAGGCCCCAGTCCACTTGAAGAAAAGGCTCAGATTAACCTTGAGGGCTCCCTTGTAAAGCAGGTAACCCAGAACAGCTGCTGTGCTGAGGCCTAGGAATGCGCCCCATATTGGCGCTGAATCTTGACCCAGAGATTTGGTAGAGGACCAGAGCAAAATGCTGGTCTCGATTCCCTCTCGGATCACAGCGAAGAATGCCACCAGGGCCAACGAAATTACTGATCCACCCAGTGCGGTGTCTACGCGACCGCGAAGGTTTACCCCCATGTGCCGGGCCTCTTTGGCCATCCAGAAAATCATCCAAGTTACGAACACCACCGCGATCAGAGATGTGAATCCTGCGATGATCTCCTCGGTGCCTTGGGGAAGCGAAGACTCAATGGCAGTGAGTAAAAGACCCACGCCAATACAAAGGGCTATGGCAAGTGCCACGCCCGCCATGATTTTAGAAATGTCTCTGGTGCGCCCCAGCTTGACCAGGTAAGCGCACAAGATTCCTACGATGAGAGCGGCTTCAAGACCTTCGCGAAGGCCGATTAGATAGTTAGCAAACAATATCAGTTGTTCCTTTCTTACCTCTAGTTTAGTTAGGTAAGCCTTACCTAACAAGTTGCAATTTCCTAGCCTCGAATGGCTGGGTAAAGTTAGACCATGGCAAAACGGAGTTTCAACCCCAAACGTCTGTTGCTGGTGCACGCGCACCCCGATGACGAGAGCCTCTTCACTGGTCACGTTATTGCCGACCGAGTTGCTGCCGGCGCCGAAGTATTCGTTCTGACCCTCACCAGGGGAGAGCGAGGCAAGGTTAAGCTGGCGGATTTGAAGTCTCTTGAGGGTCGTTTGCCAGAAATGGGCGCCTTCCGCACTGCGGAACTAATGAACGCTATTCAAGAATTCAACAGCGATCAAAACAAGGTAAAGCATGCCTTCGCTGGAACCAGAAGTTACTTGGATTCGGGCATGCGAATCAACTCCTTTGGCCGGCCAGCAAGAAAGCGAATGCTCGATGAAATGAGCCTTTCTGCCGCGGCAACCCAGGTGATCGCCGATGACATTCTCAAGGTCTTGAAGGATTTTCGTCCAGATGCGGTGGTGACCTACAACCGCAAGGGTGGTTTTGGGCACCCCGATCATAAAAAGGCTTATGAGGCCACGGCCATGGCTATTCGCCAATATTCCAAAGCGCACCGGGCACCGGCGCTTTGGGTCATTGCCGAGCCAGGGGAGCGGGCAGATGTCTCGGTTGGAACAGCCGCTACTGCGCAGGTCAAAAAACGTGCTCTTGAAGCACATGCCAGCCAAGTGCAAACCTTTGACAAGACCTATTCGTTGGTCGTTGGCAAAGAGATCGAATATCTGGAGCAAGAGCGGTTGAAGCTGAGCAATCCGTCTTACTGGCATTCGCTGAAGCCTTGGTTGCACTCGCTGTGGGCGCTCCCAGCTGGAGTCCTAACAGGTATCGCCGGCACTATGCTCCACCTAATCCAGACCCAGGACAATGTGCTGCCAGTTGGCTTAGTGGTTGCCCTACTCATGGTTGGTTCTTTAGCTCTAGCCCTGCGCATTCTCCGAAGGAGTCGAGGCGCCCTGTACCTCATGGCACTGGGCTTCCTGACGACAATTTTTCAGATGTCTACGAATCAGCCAGGCGGAGAACAGTTTGTAACCAACTCGACGATCAGCTCGTGGTGGCTCTACGGCTCCAGCGTACTCATCGGGGTAATAATGCTCTTCCCAAAGATTCAGCCTGCTGTTTGGAGACAAAACGCCTCTGGGCATCGCTAGATAGAACGTTTCGCCCTTTGGGGAATGGGATAATAAAAGCAGTTTTCGAAGGGATCCCAACATGACTTATGTCATTGCTCTGCCTTGCGTTGATGTCAAAGACAAGGCCTGCATTGAAGAATGCCCTGTTGACTGCATCTACGAGGGCGACCGAATGCTTTACATTCACCCCGATGAGTGCGTTGACTGCGGTGCCTGCGAGCCGGTTTGCCCAGTTGAGGCAATCTACTACGAGGATGACCTTCCTTCGCAGTGGTCCGACTACTACAAGGCGAACGTCGAATTCTTTGAGACCATCGGGTCACCTGGTGGTGCGGGCAAGGTCGGAAAAATCGACGCCGACCACGATGTTATCTCGGCACTTCCGCCACAGGGCGAGTAGCCTGCTGTGTTTGACCGCTTACCGGAATACCCCTGGCAGAAGCTAAAGCCCTACGCGGCCAAGGCAGCCGAGTTCCCCGGTGGCGCGGTCGACCTATCTATTGGTTCGCCAATTGATCCCACTCCCAAGGTGATTCAGGATGCCCTGGTCGCGGGTTCAAACGCTCCGGGTTATCCGTCTACCGCAGGATCTCTGCAGTTCAGGCAGGCAGTCGCGCAATGGTTTGCCAGACGACGTGGGGTTGCCGGACTAACGGTGGATAACGTAATGCCCACAATCGGGTCAAAAGAGTTCATAAGCTGGCTGCCGCTGTTGCTTGGCCTGGGCCCAGAAGACGCCGTTGTTCAACCAGAGTCGGCCTACACCGCTTATGCGGTTGGAGCTGCATTCTGTGGCGCTCAAATCGTTTCTGAGGATGACCCAGACAAGTGGCCGTCCAACGCAAAACTCATCTGGCTCAACTCGCCCGGAAACCCCGACGGCAAGGTTTTGGGCGTAAATCAACTCAGGTACGCGGTGGCAAAGGCGCGAGAACTTGGTGCCCTGCTGGCCAGCGATGAATGCTACGCGGAGCTCGGATGGGAAGGTGAGTGGGCTACCCAAATAATCCCGAGCATCTTGGATCCCCGAGTCATCGATGGCGACTTGACCGGTGTGCTGTGCGTTTACTCACTCAGCAAGCAGTCAAACCTGGCCGGCTATCGAGCCGCATTTGCAGCTGGATCTGCTGACCTGATTAAGGCACTGGTTAACTTGCGCATGCATGCGGGAATGATCACACCGCTGCCGGTGCAAAATGCCATGATTGCGGCACTCAATGATGATGAGCACGTAGCACACGAAAAGGCTATTTACAAAAAGCGGCGTGATGTTTTACTTCCCGCGGTACGAGAGTACGGATTCACTGTCACCGATTCCGAAGCGGGGCTCTATCTCTGGGCAACTCTCGGTGAGAACTGTTGGGCAACCGTGGAGCGCATGGCTGCCTTGGGTATCGTTGTGGTTCCCGGAGAGTTTTACGGTGAATCAAGCCGAGACCACGTTCGTTTCTCTATTACCGCAACCGATTCAGACATTGCCGAGGCCGCTGATCGCCTTCGCAATGCCATAGTCTTATCTGAGCAAAAATCCCACAAGGAGTAGCGTTGACTTCAACCGACAAAGTTGCCATTACGTACGGTGATACCACCGCCGAGTTTCCCGTTCTGCAGAGCGTTGACGGACCCTCGGCAGTTGATGTTTCAAAGCTTTTGTCCAGCACTGGTTTGACCGCCTATGACAACGGATTTGTCAACACTGCTTCGACCAAGTCGGCCATTACTTTTATCAACGGTGAGCAAGGAATCTTGCGTTACCGCGGGTACCCAATCGAGCAGTTGGCTGGCAAGAAGAGCTTCCTCGAAGTTGCGTATTTGCTTATTTACGGCGACCTCCCAGATGCTGAGACGCTTGCTATTTTCGACAACAAACTCCGCCGTCACACTCTTCTTCACGAGGATCTCAAGAGCTTCTTTGACGCTTTCCCCCAGAACGCTCACCCCATGTCAGTCCTGACATCTGGTGTTTCTGCTCTTTCAACTTTTTACCAAGATTCTTTGAATCCTCACGACCACGCCCAGGTTGAACTTTCAACCATTCGGTTGCTGGCAAAATTACCCGTGCTAACGGCTTACACGCACAAGAAGAGCCTGGGGCAAGCGTTACTTTATCCAGATAACTCTCTTAGCTATGTTGAAAACTTCTTGAGACTTAACTTTGGCAACATGGCCGAAGAGTACGTTCAGAATCCAGTCATCACCAAAGCGCTAGACACCCTTCTTGTCCTCCACGCCGACCATGAGCAGAACTGTTCAACCTCAACTGTTCGCTTAGTTGGTTCGAGTCAGGCTAATCTTTTCGCCTCGGTCTCGGCAGGTATCAACGCCCTCTCTGGACCACTTCACGGTGGCGCAAACGAGGCAGTTCTGGACATGCTCAACTTTATCCACCAGAGTGGCGAGTCCGTTGAGCGCTATGTTGAGCGGGTAAAAAACAAAGAAGACGGTATTCGTCTCATGGGCTTTGGGCACAGGGTTTACAAGAGTTTTGACCCGCGCGCTCGCATCGTAAAGGAAATTGCCGATCAGGTTTTGGCTGAGCTCGGTGTGAATGACCCACTTCTGGACATCGCCAAGCAGCTCGAGGCTGCAGCGCTCGCAGACAGCTACTTCGTGGAGCGCAAGCTATACCCAAACGTTGACTTCTACACCGGCGTCATTTACAAGGCAATGGGCTTCCCGCCAAGAATGTTCACGGCCCTTTTCGCCATGGGTCGAATTCCAGGATGGATTGCTCACTGGCGCGAGATGATTTCGGACCCTACCACCAAGATCGGTCGCCCACAGCAGGTGTACGTGGGAAGCCCGCTGCGAAATCTGTAGGGCGGTTATCTAACATTCAGCCAGAAGACATTGGTGTCGCCGTAACCCTTAGTTTCGGCTAGCTCGTAGGCGCTTGGAATCTCGGGTTCTCCGCTTCGGCTAGAACGCTCTACAACTACTGTGGCCGCCGGCTTCAGGTGCGAGACAAGAGCTTCTAGGTTCTGGGTGATTTCCTCGTTTGTAACCTCGTACGGTGGATCTATAAATACCAAATCGTAGGTTTTACCATCGCTCGCAAGGAAATTCTTGACTGGTTGGATGAATACTCGAAACTGAACAAAAACCCGCTCCGAATCTAGAGCTTTGACCACAAGTTTGCTGTTCTGCTCGCAAACTGCAGCGGCTTGTCGATTATTCTCCACAAGTACCGCATTTTTAGCACCGCGGCTCAGCGCTTCTAGGGCAAGCGCGCCGGTACCTGCGTACAGGTCTAGAACTTCTGCGTCCGAAACAAGATCTCTAGACTCGAGTCGATTAAAAATACTCTCGCGAATTCGATCGCTGGTTGGTCTTGTGGATTTGGCTGGCGAAACCAATTTTCTCGAGCCGGCGATTCCGCCAATGATTCTTGTCATAACCCTGAAAAGCCTAGACCCTGAGGCAAGATTGAGTCATGTTGTTGCCTCTTACCCCGCTCGATCGGGTACTTGGCGACCGAACCGCTAAAGCTTTCGCCAAGCATCTCGGGCTAAAAACGGTTGCGGATCTACTGCAACATTTTCCAAGACGTTATTACACCAGAGGCGAACTAACGCCAATCTCACAGATACCCATTGGTGAGTCCGTAACGGTTGTCGCCCAGATAGTTGACACACGTGAAAGGCGAGCTAACGGAAAGTCGATTCTTGAGGTGAGAATCACCGACGGTGACGGCCAAATGACACTCACTTTCTTCAATCAGGCCTGGAGACAAAAAGATCTAAGACCTGGAGCCAGGGGACTATTCGCCGGAAAGATTGGCTCGTTTCAGGGCAAATTGCAGCTTTCTCACCCCGAATACGAGCTCTTCTCTGAAGAGTTGGACGATGTCGATGCCAAACGGTGGGCCGAGATCCCGATTCCCATCTATCCGGCGGCGAGCGCTGTTACCACCTGGGCAATCCAGCGCGCTATGGGCGTAATCCTTGACACACTGGACCACATTCCCGACGAGCTTCCAGAAGAGATCATCCAGGCTCGAGGTTTGCTACCCCTAACTGAAGCATTCAGGCAGATTCACGCTCCGGCGGATAACAGCCAGTGGCAGCTAGCTCGGTCGACGCTCAAGGCCCATGAGGCATTCATTCTTCAGGCGACTCTGATCCGACGAAAGTTTGAGAACGCGCACCAGCGAGCGACGCCTCGCCACGCAGCCATCGATGGTTTCCTCAAAGAGTTTGACGCGGGTTTGCCGTTTGCGCTCACCGCTGGGCAGCAACAAGTCTCCTATGAAATAGCGCGCGATCTTGAAGCGGAGCACCCTATGAATCGTTTGTTGCAGGGTGAGGTGGGGTCTGGAAAAACCGTTGTAGCGCTGAGAGCGATGCTTACGGTTGCCGATAG
The DNA here is from genome assembly GCA_046063415.1 of Micrococcales bacterium. Taxonomy (GTDB): domain Bacteria; phylum Actinomycetota; class Actinomycetes; order Actinomycetales; family Microbacteriaceae; genus Rhodoluna. The sequence goes on along the minus strand of JBJTMG010000088.1, from coordinate 19,352 downwards.
CGGGGGACAGTCCGCACTTTTGGCCCCCACCGAGGTGTTGGCATCTCAGCATTTCAGGTCAATCCAAGACGCTCTAGGACCTGAACTTGCCGCTCGGGTTGGTTTGACCCTTTTGACAGGTCAAATGGGACAAGCTGAGCGCAAACGAGCCATGTTGCAGCTGGTGAGTGGAAAAGCCCATCTAGTCGTGGGTACTCACGCACTTATATCTCAGAAGGTTGAGTTTTTTGACCTCGGAATGATCGTGGTTGACGAGCAGCACCGATTTGGTGTGGACCAGCGCGAGGCACTTCGGCTCAAGGGCAAGCTTGCCCCACACGTGCTAACGATGACAGCGACACCCATACCCAGAACCTTGGCAGTAACGGTTTTTGGCGATCTGGAAATCTCTACACTCACCGAGTTACCGGGTGGCCGACAGGGCATCTCGAGTCACGTGGTTCAGTTGAGCCAGACAGCTCTGGTGGCCAGAACCTGGTCGCGAATCGCCGAGGAAGTTGCTGCAGGTCGCCAAGCTTTTGTGGTGTGCCCAAGAATCGACGAGGATGACACCGCGCCCGAACTCATTGAAGCTGGTGGAAACCTCGATGAGCTTCCAGACCAGCAGGTAAAACGCCCACCCATTGCTTCGGCCGTTGGAATGGTAGCGGCTCTGCAGAGAAATCCGGCTCTTTCGGGTCTTCGTATTGGCTTGCTACACGGAAGAATGTCGAGCGAAGAAAAAGACCAGATAATGGGTCAGTTTCAAAGCCGCCAAATTGATGTTCTCGTTGCCACCACCGTTATCGAGGTGGGCGTGAATGTTCCCAACGCTACTGTCATGGTGATCGTCGACGCAGATCGGTTCGGAATCTCGCAGCTTCACCAGCTCAGAGGTCGAGTCGGGCGTGGTGACCACGCTGGACTCTGCCTCCTTCTCACAAATGCCGAAGAAGGCTCACTGGCTTTGGAACGGGTTCGGGCGGTTGCCTCAACCATCGATGGATTTGAGTTGAGCCAAATCGACCTAGAGCAGCGTCGCGAAGGCGACGTGCTCGGTGCTACTCAATCTGGTGGGCGGTCTTCGCTCAAGCTGCTCAGGGTGATACAAGATTCAAAGCTAATTCAAGACATGCGCCAAGAGGTAATGAGCATTTACGCGCAAGATCCAACGCTGCAAGCTCATGAGACTCTCGCACTTGTCCTGGAGCGGCTGGACCAACAAACTCAAGCCAACTTAGCCAAGGGCTAGTGGGCTAACCTAGTCTCATGCCTTCAATTGCCGTTTATCCGGGTTCGTTCGACCCCGTTACTCGGGGACACTTGGATATTGCCCTGCGGGCAGCCAAGCTGTTTCAGGAACTACACGTTGTCGTGGTGCATAATCCTGCCAAGAATCCTAGATTTAGCAGCGAACAACGTGTCGAACTACTCAGGGCCAGTCTCTCTGAACTTGAGATACCAAAGGGTTCAAAAATCGTGGTTGACACACTAGACGGTGGGCTTTTAGTTGATTACTGTCGCATGATTTCGGCAACTGCCTTGGTAAAGGGAGTTAGGACCAATGTCGATCTCGATTACGAGCTGCCCATGGCACAGGTCAACAGAGACCTGGCTGGCGTCGAGACAGTTTTCGTGCCAGCCAATCCAGCGTTCGGGCACATCTCAAGTTCACTGGTCCGACAGGTTGCAGAACTTGGCGGCAAGGTAGACAAGTACGTAACAGAGCCGGTGGAACGGGCGCTACTGGCAGAGACTCGAAAGGCATCAAACAAGTGAGCTCCAACTCATTCAAGATCCAAGTTCATGACCTAATCCGCAAACCCGGAGGCATGCGCGAACACAATTTTGATGTGGTGCTTGGAGAGGATTTTGGAAACGCCATTGCCGCGGTTCGAGTGGGTGAGACTTTGGAGCTCGACACGCGGTTGGAATCTGTGCACGAGGGGATTCTGGTTACCGGCGTGGCCTTTGCTACCGCGCAAACCGAGTGCAGTCGATGCCTAGATGAACTAAAACTGGCGGTTGAGGTGGATTTTCAAGAGCTTTTCGCCTATTCTGGAACACAAGAAGAAGATTTCTTGGTTCAAGACGATCAAGTCGACCTTGAGCAAGTAGTCCGAGACGCTGTAGTTTTGAGCCTCCCCTTCCAACCCGTATGCAGACCTAACTGTTTAGGACTGTGCCCGGAGTGCGGAGTAAAGATGGCCAAAGACCCAAATCACGTTCACGACCAGCCGATTGATTCTCGCTGGGCGGAACTGCAAAAGCTTCAGAGCAAGGAAGAGTAACCATGCCAGTACCAAAGAGACGCCTATCTCGTTCGAACACCCGCGCTCGCCGTTCCGCTTGGAAGGCCGCGCCATTGACTCTGGTCAAGACCATTGAGAACGGCAAGACCGTTTACAGCCTTCCTCACCGCGCCAAGTTGGTAGAGGACTCCGCAGGTAACGCCCTGTTCATGGAGTACAAGGGCCGCAAGGTCGCTGACGCCTAAGCAACTCTAAGTTTGGTCATGAACCTTGATCTGCTCGGTGAAAAACTGGGCATCAGGGTTGAACCACAGCTTTTAGAGCAAGCTCTTACCCATCGCTCGTTTGCATACGAGAATGGGGGCATACCCAACAACGAACGCCTCGAGTTTCTAGGTGATTCGGTGTTGGGTTTTGTCGTTACCGAGCACATTTTTCACACTCACACCGATCTCTCGGAAGGCGAACTCACAAAGCTTAAAAACTCTGTGGTTTCCGAAAAGGCCCTAGCCCACGTTGCCAGACAGCTCGAGTTAGGTCAGTTTCTTCGCCTTGGCAAAGGTGAAGAGCAAACCGGCGGAAGAGACAAGGCCAGCCTCTTAGCAGACGCTGTTGAGGCAATCTTGGGAGCTGTCCTGGTCTCAAAAGGTTTGCCGGTAGCAGCGTCTCTAGTCGAGAGGTTCATCTTCCCCCTTTTGTCAGACCCCGACGCATTGCGGCAGGCCTCAGACCCTAAAACTCGACTTCTAGAGGTAGCTCAGGCAAAGAAGCTTGGGTCAGTCAGCTACCAGATAAGTTTCGAAGGGCCGGATCACGACAGGATTTTCTCGGCGCGTCTCTACCTGGCCGACAAAATGGTCAGCTCAGCTACAGGAAAAACCAAAAAAGCTGCAGAAACAGAGGCGGCTATTCGGGCACTCGAACTGATTGAGAATTCCTAATAATGCCCGAACTGCCCGAAGTTGAAACTGTTAGGGCCGGACTGGAGCCGGTCCTCACCAACGCCACCGTGTCTGGCGTGCGTATCCTCGACCAAAGAAGCCTCAAACGTCACCTAGCGGGTCCTCAAGACTTTGTGAGGACATTAACCAGGAGTCGGATACTTGACGTTGTTCGCCGGGGAAAATTTTTGTGGATGCCTCTGCAACTGGAGTCAGGCAAGCCAGAGCAGGATCGTTTAGCCCTTGTGGGGCACCTTGGAATGTCAGGGCAGATGCTCCTTCGGACTCCAGACTTTAGCGCGGATAAGTTGACTCGAATCGTGATCGAGGTCACCGATTCATCGGGGAGAAATATTGAGTTCAGGTTTGTAGATCAACGTATTTTTGGGTCGCTTGCTATCGATCAGCTTGTTGAAACCAACGATGGTCACGCCGGGGGTTTCTCGGGCAATGACCAGTCCGGAAGCTGGTGGCAAAACCTGGTTCCCGCAACTGCAGCCCACATCGCCCGAGACCCACTCGACCCAAACTTTCCAGAGGCTGAGGTCCTTAGGAAACTCTGTAGCAAAAATACTGGAATCAAGCGAGCCATTCTTGACCAGAACCTTATGAGTGGAGTCGGAAACATATACGCCGACGAATCACTCTGGAGAGCCAAGTTGCATTACGACCAACCAGCAAACTCGATTTCTCTGGTCAAAGCCAAGGAACTGCTGCAGCATATTCGCGAGATTCTGGCGCGCGCGGTGGAAGTTGGGGGAACCAGCTTCGACGAACAGTACAAAAATGTGAACGGCGAGTCTGGCTATTTTGAGATCTCCTTGAACGCCTACGGACGAGCCGGCACCGCGTGTAACCGTTGCGGTGCCGAAATTATTAGAGAGAACTGGGCCAACCGTGGTTCCCATTTCTGTCCGCGGTGTCAGCGCAAGCGATAGGGTATTTAAGCGCGTAAACGCGACTCGTTTTCTGTCACAAAATCCAAAGAAGGGGCGACTTTGTATCTGAAGAGTCTGACCCTAAAGGGTTTTAAGTCCTTTGCTCAGCCAACCACTTTTGCTTTTGAGCCAGGTGTGACCTGTGTGGTTGGTCCGAACGGCTCGGGAAAGTCAAATGTGGTTGACGCACTCGCTTGGGTAATGGGCGAGCAGGGGGCTAAGACCCTTCGCGGCGGAAAAATGGAAGACGTCATTTTTGCGGGTACGAGTACCAAGGGTCCGCTAGGCCGAGCTGAGGTGTTGCTGACAATTGACAACACCGATGGGGCTTTGCCAATCGACTACGCAGAGGTAACGATTAGCAGAACCTTGTTCCGCAACGGCGGTTCAGAGTATGCGATTAACGGTGAAGGCTGCCGCCTACTCGATGTCCAGGAACTTCTGAGTGACTCGGGTCTGGGCAGAGAAATGCACGTGATTGTGGGTCAGGGTCAGCTGGATAGCGTCCTTAAGGCGACCCCAGAAGAGCGCCGGGGTTTCATTGAAGAGGCGGCCGGCATCCTGAAACATAGGCGCCGGAAGGAAAAAACCGAGCGCAAACTCGAGGCGATGCAGGTTAATCTAACGCGTCTAAATGATCTTGCTGGCGAAGTTCGGCGCCAGCTGAAGCCTCTGGGTCAACAGGCGGAGACCGCACGGCAAGCGCAGGGAATTGCTTCTGTTTTACGGGATGCCAAATCACGACTCATCGCTGCCGAAATTGTTGAACTTCTAAAGGCCGTTGAAGAAACGGCAAAGACAGAGAACGACCGCCGGGCAGAACGCAACATTCTGCAGTCAATGCTTGGCGAGAATCATATACGCCTAACCGAATTGGAGGCGGCTCAGGTTTCGGACGATGTTGACCGTGCCCGAAATTTGGCATTTCGATTCGATTCAATAGCCGAGAGACTGCGCTCTTTGCTCTCAATTGCCACTCAGAAGGTGGCTCTGTTATCGAGTCAAAGCACTGAATCCGGTTCGCTTTCCAACGTCGAGTTGCTGGAGGCCGAAGCATCAAACGCCCAGCGCGAGGCCGAAAATCTTGAATCTCTAGTAGTCGAGTTAAGGCACAAACTTGAACTCGCGGAAACCGCCAGAAACGCTGCACGTGATGCGCTTGAAGCCTTTGACAACCAAGTTGCCGAACAGAACTCGCTGATTTCCAAATTCGATCTTGAGTTATCCAAACTGGCCAACGAAGCCGCAGTTGCTGAATCCAAATTGGCATCTCTCAGAGCCGAGCTGCTTCGTCACCAAGACGCTCTAAGTCAGGCTCAAACCCGGCACCAGCTGGCGGTGGCTGAGTACGAGATCTTGGAGCGTGGTATCCAAAGCCAAGGCGATTCCTCCGGTTTCGAAATGGAGTATGAAGCCGCTCAAAAAGCAGTCACCGAGTCTCAGGCAAACATTGAGTCAATTCGTGACCAAATTCACCAAGCTGAGCGTGAACGAGACTCGCTATCCTCTCGGCGGTCGGCTCTGAATCTCACCCTCGAGCAAAAAGACGGTGCCTCGATTCTCGCTTCCTCTGGGCTACGAGGAATTCGTGGTCTTGTTGCCACTCACCTAAAAATTGAAATCGGCTTTGAAACAGCGGTTGCGGCGGCCCTAGGCACCTTGGCCGACGCTCTAGTAGCCGAATCCAGAGAGGCTGGCATCGATGCGCTCGGCCTTCTAAAGTCCCAGGATGGCGGCAGAGTCGAGTTGGTGATTGCCGACGTTGAGGGGACATCAGCTAAAAGCGGCATCCCAGATGTTTCGGGAGCGGTTTCGGCGATTTCCGTTGTGAGCGGGCCGGCAGGAATTCTGAAATTGCTCGAGAACGTGGCAATCGTCGATGATCTGGCTGCAGCGCGAGCTCTTTATTCAAAAATTGATGCTGGCTTAGTTACGGTAATCACCAGAGATGGCGATGTCCTGTCGTCTTCTGTCCTGCGCGGCGGCTCAGGCAAGAAGCCATCCAAGGTGGAGCTGGTAGCAGACCGAGAAGTTACCGAGGGCAGTCTGGCCAAGGTATCCAAAGAACTTGAATCTTTGAATGCTCAACTCGCTGAGTTGCGTGCGACAAACCAGGCTGCCATTGAGACCTCAAAGGTGGCACTTGCAAAGCTAAAAGAGCACGATGCCAACCTGGCATCAAATGCAGAGAAGTTGGGTCGCACGCGCGTTCAGGTGGAAGCGTTGGCGGGCGAGTTAAACCGCCTTAGTGCAGTCGCTCAGGCGACTCAGGTTCAGATTTCCGAGGCCGAATCAAACCTACAGAGTGCGATTGCGGTACATGACGCCTTTGCCGCGCAACCAAGACCGGAACTAGATTTGGGTAATCGAGTCGGGCTGTCCGAATCCTTGGAAGTGCAACGTCAAGCGGAACTGGACATTCGCATCGAGTTGGGTGCTGCAAATGAGCGCCTGCGCGTTGAACGCGAGCGCGTCGCACTTCTAAAAAAACAGGTAATAGAGGCCAAACTGGCCAATGAGCGGGAAATTGCTGCCCAGCTTGCGCGTGAAAGCAGTTTGGCTGCGGCGAAGCGAGTGCTGAATGTACTTCCAATCGTCATGGAGAAGCTGGCAGACAGTTCCAGCCAGGCCAAGCTTCAGCTTCACACTCTCGAGTCCCAGCGGGCAAATCAAAACTCCGAATTGGTTCGTCTCCGGGGCGAAACCGCTGAGATCCAAATGAAGCTGGCCACTCTTACCCAGAGTGTTCACGACATAGAGCTTTCCAATCACGAAAAGCGGTTGAATCTAGCAAATCTGACAAGCAAGGCCTACGATGAACTCGGCTTGGAACAGCAGGTTTTGATTGCAGAGTTCGGCCCGGACCAGCAGGTACCTGACGAAAGTGTTGAAGGTGGCTTTAAGCCGTTTGTGGTTGAAGAGCAAGTGAAGCGACTTCGCGAGGCCGAAAGGCTATTGGAGCGCCTCGGGCGCGTGAATCCGTTGGCCTTGGAGGAGTTCGCAGCCCTCGAGCAACGCCATAAATTCTTGACAGAGCAGCTGGCAGACCTCACCCAGACGCGCAAGGACTTGATTCAGATCATCGAGGAATTGGATTCCAAGATGCAGAGCATTTTTGCGGAGGCATTCGAGGACACCCGCAAGGCTTTTGAGCAGGTATTTCCTGTGCTTTTCCCTGGCGGAAGTGGCGCTATCTACCTAACTGACCCAGAGAACTTGCTGACCACTGGCATCGAAGTAACCGTCAAACCGGCGGGCAAGAAAATTGAACGCTTGTCTCTCCTGTCAGGAGGCGAGCGATCATTGGCCGCGGTTGCCCTGTTGATTGCGATATTCAAGGCCAGACCCTCGCCCTTCTATGTCATGGACGAGGTCGAAGCAGCCCTTGACGACGCCAACCTTGGTCGCCTGCTTCAGATTTTCCAAGACCTCCGAACCAACTCTCAGCTCATCATCATTACGCACCAAAAGCGCACCATGGAAATCGCTGACGCGCTCTACGGAGTCTCGATGCGCCAAGACGGTATTTCTGCCGTTGTCGGTCAAAAGATTGGCTCAAACTAGTGGCATTCGAGTGGTTCAAAAAGAAGGCTAAGACCGAGAGCAGCCATGCCTCGCAGTCGGCACAGAGTGCTGAGTCAACGACTCCTGCCGCCATTCCCGAGCTAAATACAGCAGCTGAGATTGACGGAACCCAAGAACTTGGGGATGCATTCGAAGAGTCAGGCCGCAGAAGTTTTGCCTCAAGAATCCGATCGCTATTCACTGGTATTTACTTCGATCCAGAGAATCTGGATGAACTAGAAGACATCCTGATTCAAGCTGACTTTGGTGTCGATGCCGCGACGGAACTGGTTGGCAAGGTCAAGGCCTTGGCAGCCAAGTCGGGTGCCAAAACCGAGTCCGAGCTAAGGACCATTTTGGTTTCGGTGCTGACCGGAGCACTAGAAATTACCAATCGAGAACTCAATCTTTCGGGTGAAAAACTTCCTTACGTTTTTTTGATCGTTGGAGTAAATGGCGCGGGCAAGACCACAACCATCGGTAAGCTCAGCGCCTGGCTGGCCGAAGGTGACTGGCAGGTTGTGATTGGCGCGGCCGATACCTTCAGGGCAGCTGCCGTGGAACAGGTTGCAACCTGGGCCAGCCGTGCTGGCGCAAAGTTAGTCAGACCAAAGGTCGAGGGCCAAGACCCGGCTTCCGTGGCCTTTGAAGCCGTCGAGACAGCAATCGCCGATAACGCAGACATCGTCATTATTGACACCGCCGGACGATTGCAAAATAAGCAAGATTTAATGGACGAGCTGCTCAAGATTCGCAGAGTGGTGGAGAAATCGGTTCCGGTCAGCGAAGTCCTGCTAGTGCTCGACGCTACAACTGGTCAAAACGGCCTCAGTCAGGCTCGCGCCTTCTCAGAGGTAGCAAAAGTTACCGGTGTAGTGCTCACTAAAGTCGATGGCACAGCCAAGGGTGGAATCGTATACAGCATCCAGAAGGAACTTGGCTTACCCGTGAAACTAATTGCCTTTGGCGAAGGCATCGAGGATTTCGCTTTTTTTGAGGCCGATGAATTCGCCAGGGGACTAGTGGGACAGTAACCCCAGCCGCGCTCCCGAGGCTCGCCTTGCGACCTTGGTATCCTTAGTCACTACCTATTTCAAGGAGTTTCGTGTTCGGAAATCTATCTGACCGCTTGGCGCAAACGTTCAAAAACCTGCGCACCAAGGGCAAGCTCAGCCCAGCCGACATCGATGCCACCCTGCGTGAGATTCGTAGGGCTCTCCTAGAGGCCGATGTTGCCCTAGAAGTTGTAAAGAACTTTGTGCAGGCGGTTCGGGACCGTGCATTGGGCGATGAAGTATCCAAGGCTCTGAACCCAGCTCAGCAGGTAGTTCAAATTGTCAACGATGAACTGGTGGCAATTCTTGGTGGCGAACAGCGTAGGTTGAGCTTCGCCAAGAACCCACCCACAGTGATTATGCTCGCCGGTTTGCAGGGTAGCGGTAAGACTACCCTCGCTGGCAAGTTGGCCAAGTGGCTCAAGGATCAAAACCAGACACCGATACTCGTTGCCGCTGATTTGCAAAGACCAAACGCTGTAAACCAACTTCAGGTTTTGGGTGAGCGCACTGGCGTTCCGGTTTTCGCACCTGAGCCAGGTAACGGCGTTGGGGATCCAGTAAAGGTTGCAAAAGATGCTGTAAAGCACGCTACTCAAAAGCAGTTCAGCGTGGTCATCGTAGACACCGCTGGTCGTCTTGGAATTGACCAAGAGATGATGGATCAGGCCAAAAAGATTCGAGCTGCGGTTAACCCAGACGAAGTCTTGTTCGTCATTGACGCCATGGTTGGTCAGGATGCCGTAAACGTTGCAAAGGCTTTTGAGGATGGCGTTGGAATTACGGGCGTGGTCCTCACCAAGCTAGACGGCGATGCCCGAGGCGGCGCGGCGTTGTCGGTTGCGTCAGTTACCGGAAAGCCCATCATCTTCTCGTCTACGGGCGAGGGACTCGATTCATTTGAGCCGTTCTATCCCGATCGCATGGCGAGTCGAATCCTTGATTTGGGTGACATTCTCACGCTCATTGAACAAACTCAAAAGACCTTTGATGAGGCCGAAGCTCGCGCCATGGCGGAAAAGTTGGCCAAGGAGCAATTCACTCTCGAGGACTTCCTTGACCAGATGCAGCAGATGCGCAAAATGGGGTCGCTCAAGAGCATGCTGGCCATGATGCCGGGGGCCGGGGCCCTTCGCGACCAGATTGATAACTTTGACGAAAAGGAAATCGATCGAACCGAAGCAATCATTCGTTCCATGACGCCTGCTGAACGGCGCCAGCCCAAGCTCCTAAATGGTTCACGACGACTTCGAATTGCCAAGGGTTCAGGTATGACTGTTACGGATGTAAATTCGTTGGTCAATCGATTCGAACAGGCCGCCAAAATGATGAAGACGGTATCCAAGGGTGGAGTTCCACAGATTCCTGGAATGCCTCCCGGTATGAGTGGATTTGGTGGTGGCGGTAAGGCCAAGAACAAGGGAAAAGACAAGAAGAAGTCTGGAAAGTCGGGCAACCCCGCAAAACGCGCCGCCGAGGAAGCCCTTCGCCTAGGCGGTAACAGCAGCCCCGATGCATCGGGGCAAAAGTCTTCCGGTGGCTCTGCTTTCGGGCTTTAGATCAGAGCAACACGTCACAGAAACTAGCGCATTTGCCAATTTTCTGGCAGAATAACGGGGTATCTCGTGCGCTTGACCCTCTATCAAGGCTTTCGAGAAAACCCTTAGAGCTTCTTCACCGAGTGTGCCCCCACGCTCACGGTGGAACGTTCGGTCCAATACAAACAACAGGAGCATTGTGGCTGTAAAAATCCGCCTAAAGCGTCTCGGAAAGATCCGTACGCCTCACTACCGCATCGTTGTGGCTGACTCGCGCACCAAGCGCGACGGTCGCGCAATCGAAGAGATCGGCCGTTACGTGCCAGGTCAAGAGCCTTCGATTATCGAAGTTGACTCGGCTCGAGCCCAGTACTGGCTAAGCGTTGGCGCACAGCCAACCGAGCAGGTTGCTGCGTTGCTAAAGCTAACCGGCGACTTCCAGGCATCAAAGGGCGACAAGAACGCAAAGAACGTGGTCAAGGTCGCAGAGCCAAAGCCAGCTTTCGTTTCTGACGCAACCAAGAAGACCGTTCTTCGCCCAAAGGCTGAGATCAAGGTTGAGGCACCAAAGGCCGATGAGGCTCCAGCTGCCGAGGTAGTTGAGGAATCAGTTGCAGATGCAGCAGTAGAGGCACCTGCAGAAGAAGTTGCAGTAGAAGCCGCCGAGTCGCCTGCCGCTGAGGCAGAGGTTGAGGCTCCTGCAGCAGCCGAAGAGGCTCCTGCAGAAGAAGCACCAGCCGCAGAAGAGGCTTAATAACGTGTTAGCTGCTGCGCTCGAACACTTGGTTAAGGGAATCGTCGACCACCCGGACGACGCCAACGTAACTGAACGACGCACCTCGCGAGGCGACTTGCTTGAGGTTGTTGTTCACCCCGAAGATTTGGGGCGAGTGATCGGGCGCAACGGCCGTACCGCAAACGCGCTGCGCACCGTAATCAAAGCTCTGGCTGACGGTCGTAAGATCCGTGTTGACGTGGTGAAAACAGATTTCTAACCAGACCAAGCTCCGTGTGGGTCGTTTGCTCAAGGCTCACGGTCTAAAAGGCGCAATAAAACTCGAGCTGTACACCGACACTCCTAACGAACGCTTCGTTCCTGGAGCGGTAATGGAACTTCAAGTCCCGCAAGAGTCCCCTTGGTTCGGTAAAACCCTTACCGTAGCTGAACTTCGTTGGTACAACCAAGCCCCAGTCATATTCTTTGAGGGCATCACTGATAGGTCTGCAGCAGAATCTCTCATCAAAGCAATCCTTTTGGTCAGCCAGGATGAAGACGCGTTACCTGCCGAGCCTGACGCATGGTACGACCACCAGCTTGTTGGCCTCAATGTCATTAGAGACGGCTTGACGATTGGAACGGTCAGCCGCGTTGAGCATTTCCCGGCTCAGGACTTGCTGGTTGTCAATGCAAATGGCTCCGACGTCATGGTTCCGTTTGTCAAGGCCATTGTCCCTAGCGTTGACCTGAGTGCCGGCACCATAACCGTGACCCCTCCAACCGGCTTATTCGAAGCGGTTCTAGAAGAGCTTGCTACTCCCGAACCTGCGCCTAGGGCTTCGGAATCTGAGTCCGGTGCAGAATCTGACTCTGCCTCAGAATAGGAAAACAACTTGCGCATAGATGCATTTTCGATTTTCCCAGGCTATTTCCAGCCTTTAGATCTCTCCTTACTCGGTAAGGCACGGGAAAAAGGACTCATCAATTTCCAAGCTCACGATCTGCGTGACTTTACTTTCGACAAGCACAGAACTGTAGATGACACACCTTACGGCGGTGGTGCCGGAATGCTAATGAAACCAGAGCCTTGGGGTCTGGCTTTGGATTCGGTGCTATCAGATTCTCCTGACGCGACCGTAATTTTCACCTCACCTGCGGGAGAAGTCTTCAAGCAAAGCACGGCTCAGGAACTGGCGCTGGAAAGCCACTTGGTTTTTGCTTGTGGTCGATACGAGGGAATTGACCAGAGAGTTGTTGAGTACGCTGGCACTAAGGCTAGAGTTCGAATGATTTCCATTGGCGATTATGTTCTCAATGGAGGAGAAGTTGCCGCCATGGTCATGATCGAAGCTTTGGCGCGACTCATTCCCGGGGTTATTGGCAATTCCGAGAGCCTTGCCGAAGAATCTCACAACGATGGCTTGTTGGAGTACCCCAGCTACACCAAACCAGCGGAATGGCGAGGGCTTGCTGTACCACCGGTCCTTCTCAGCGGAAACCACGCCGAAATCGCCAAGTGGAGGCTCGAGCAGCAGAAGGCCAGAACTCAAGAAATTCGGCCTGACCTTTTGCCATAACGCGATTTCGTGTGACAGAATAGAAAACTGTTGCCGAAACAAAGTAACGCTCTGCCGCAGGGGAGCAGTTAGGCAAATCCTTACTAAAAAAACTTGTTGAAGACCTGCGCGCCGAGACAGAGAGTGATTCAAAATGCACATTCTAGATGTCGTAGATGCCAAGAGCCTACGTTCAGACATTCCAGAGTTCCGCGCTGGTGACACCGTAAAGGTTCACGTAAACATCGTCGAAGGTAACCGCAGCCGTATCCAGGTGTTCCAGGGTATCGTTATCCGCAAGTCGGGTCAGGGTGTTCGTGAAACCTTCACCGTTCGCAAAATTTCTTTCCAGGTGGGCGTTGAGCGTACTTTCCCAGTCCACTCCCCAGTGATCGACCACATTGAGCTCGTTTCTCGTGGCCAGGTCCGTCGCGCAAAGCTTTACTTCCTGCGCGATCTTCGCGGCAAGAAGGCAAAGATCCGCGAAAAGCGCGACAACGCCTAGGTCTTTGTTCCTCAGAACCTAAACTAAACACATGTCTAATTCCGGTCTCCCCGAACAAGTGCAGTATCTGCGCGAACGGGGAGGCCGGACTGGCTTAAAGCACAAAGGTTTTCGAAAGTTCCTGAAGAACCCGATCGTCGCATTTATCGTTGACCTGCTCGGCATTCTTCTGACAGCGTTGGTGCTATCGCTCCTCATCAAGACTTTTCTGATCCGGTCGTTCTACATTCCCTCGGGCTCAATGCTCAACACGCTTCAGATCAACGACCGAATAATCGTCAACGAACTAGTGCCAAATGTAATTCCCCTAGAACGCGGCGATGTTGTGGTTTTCCGCGATCCCGGAGGTTGGTTGGGTGGCCCCATCAACAACGATGTACCGTGGTACACGCAAACCGCTGACTGGTTCCTTGGCGCTTTTGGAATCACGGCTCCAGATTCAGACAGTCACTTGGTTAAACGAGTTATTGGCCTACCCGGGGATCATGTCAAGTGTTGCGACGCCAAGGGGCGTCTAACAGTAAACGGCGTAGCCATCAACGAAAGTTACGTGATTGCCGACGCCAAACCATCTGACATTGATTTTGACGTAACCGTACCCGCTAACTCGTACTGGGTCATGGGCGATAACAGACCAAACAGCGAGGATTCCAGGTTCCACGGGGATCTCCCAAGCAAGGGTTTTGTTGCCAAAGAGTTCGTTGTAGGGCGCGCTTTTGTTGTGAGTTGGCCTTTCAACCACTTCACTTGGCTAGACAACTACTCGAATGTCTTCAAGTTCGTTCCCAAGCCTTAGCTTCGAAAAAGAATTTTTCGAATCTGGCTTCGACTACATAGTCGGGGTTGATGAAGTGGGCCGTGGTGCCTTAGCCGGTCCGGTGTCGGTGGGTTTGGCAGTGGTCAGTGCCCAGCAGGTTGAAGATACCCCCCAATGGCCATCGGCGCTTCGCGATTCCAAACTTATTAGTGAGCGCAACCGAGAAAAGCTTTATCCACTTATCTGCAAATGGGTCGCTGGATTCGGGGTTGGCTCGGCCTGCGCTTCTGAGATTGATGCCCAAGGAATTATCCATTCGCTCGCAGTTTCCGCAGAGCGGGCTTCAGCGCAAATCATCGATGCCAGCAGGTTTGGTAGAGGGGTAGTTTTACTCGACGGCAGTCACAATTGGTTGGGGCATAGTTTCTTGGGGTGTCCGGTGGTAGTCAGACCAAAAGCCGACAGGGATTGCGTTTCGGTGGCCGCCGCCTCGGTTATAGCCAAGGTTACGAGAGACCGGGAGATGATTGCATTAGCCGCTGAGGTTGATAAGTTGTCAGCCTATAAATGGGACTCAAATAAGGGCTATGCGTCGGAGGCTCACATCGAAGCAATTCGGGCCTTTGGACCGACCACAATCCACAGGCAATCCTGGTTGCGCAAAATTCTTGGACAGGACACCCTGTTTTAGTCGGTTTAGACTTAGTCCAATGGATGAAAACGAATTTGATGAGCTAGACCGCGAGGCGGAACAAGCGCTGCTGCGCGAGTTTCGAGACGTTCTAGGCACGTTTAAGTACCTTGTCGAGACAGAACGAAGACTCTATCTGGCTAACGAGGTCGAGTTCAATCGCATTGACACTCCCAGTGATTTCTACTTTGAGCTTTTCCTCAAAGATGTCTGGGTTTGGGACATAAACCGTTCAGATCGCTTCGTCAAGCAGGTGCGCGTTCAGACCTTCAAAGATGTGAACGTTGAAGAGCTCAACATGCAGGCCTTCGAACTTCCAAAGGATCTATCTGTAGAGAACTAGTCACAAGAGTCGAGCTTTGCGATTATCAACAACTCTCGATAAATAGCGTCTGGCTACTAGTGGTTGCGGGCATCTTTGTCGAATGGCCCTCGATAAAAAATGGCTCGGTCGCTACGGCGAAGAACGAGCGTGCGACTACCTTGCCAAATCTGGATATCAGATCCTTGACAGAAACTCACAGACTCGAGCTGGCGAACTCGATATCGTTGCATCCACAGGTAAAACTCTGGTTTTTGTAGAGGTTAAGACGCGCACCTCTGACAATGCTGGTTCGCCTCTTTCGGCAGTGACACCGTCAAAACTTGCAAGAATTCGAAGGCTCGCCGCCGCATGGTGCGCGGGACATCAGGTCAGTAACGTTCAGGTTCGCTTCGATGCCATCGGTGTCTTGGTGCGCGGGGGACGAGTCACAATCGAACACCTAAAGCAGGTGTACTAGTGCCACTTGCAAAGTCCTACGCTGTCAGTCTCCTGGGCCTATCCGGAACCATTATAGAAGTTGAAGCTGACATATCGGCGAATCTTCCGAACTTTATTCTGATTGGCCTACCCGATACCTCGCTGAGCGAAGCAACTTCCAGAGTTCGGGCGGCATGCGCGAACTCCGCTCGGCCACTTCCCTCCAAAAAAATTACTGTGAATCTCTCACCTGCTTCGGTACCTAAATCGGGTTCAAGCTTCGATTTAGCAATAGCCATTTCCATTTTGGCGGCGCAAGATCCAGCTATTCGGGAAAGCGTCAGCAAATCGGTGCATTTAGGCGAGCTGGGCCTCGATGGCTCGGTTCGGCCAGTTTCTGGCATCATTCCAATGCTGCTCGCCGCTAGAGAGGCGGGATTCACTCGAGCCATAGTGCCAGTTGAGAACCTTTCAGAGGCACAGTTGACCTTGGGCATATCGGTTTTCGGTTGCGCGACACTTACTCAACTCTGTCAGTTTCACGGTGGCGACGAATCTGTGTTGGCTGATTCGTTTACAGTCCAGCGCGAGTCGCCAGTCAAGAAGCAATTAGCAACTGACCTTTCCGACGTGGTTGGCCAGGACCACGCCATTGAAGCGTTAATCGTTGCCGCATCCGGGGGTCATCACTTTTCAATGATTGGGACTCCAGGTTCTGGGAAAACCATGTTGGCAGAACGGTATCTGGGTATTCTGCCCGAGTTGACTCCCGAACACGCACTCGAGGTGACTGCTGTGGAATCCCTGCACTTGGGCAACCTCGGTGGAATACAGAACCTTGACCTGCGGCCAAGATTTCAGAATCCTCACCACACAGCATCAGTGTCCTCAGTTATCGGAGGCGGGTCTAGATTTCCCCGACCAGGTGCAGTTTCGCTAGCCCATCGCGGCGTTCTTTTCTTAGACGAAGCACTAGAGTTTCAGGCTCCTGTGCTGGATTCGCTGCGTGAGCCTCTGGAATCGGGAAAAGTCTTGATTCAACGCAGTGGTGGTGCAGCCAAATTTCCCGCTAACTTTCAACTTATTTTGGCGGCCAACCCCTGTTCATGTGGACATTTCGGCTCGACAAAGCGGCATTGCGAATGCACCTACGTTTCGAGAAAGCGCTATCTTTCAAGGCTTTCAGGTCCGTTACTTGACCGCATCGACATAAGGCTAAAGATTGAACCCGTTTCACGTCTTGCCAAGAAAATGGCCGAAGGCAAAGGTGGCACAACTCTAACTTCGAGTCAGGCGCTCCAGAGGGTTTTAGCCGCACGATCTCATGCTGCAAATCGACTCACCAAATTCGGGCTCGAGCGTAACTCTGAGATTCCTGGCCAGTTGCTCAGATCTGAACTAAAGCCCAGTCGTGATAGCTTACGTCCGCTTGAACTCGCCCTTGATCGTGGGCAACTTAGCATGCGGGGGTTTGACAGATGTTTGCGATTGGCTTGGACTCTGGCGGATCTTGAAGCGTCTTCTAGTCCATCGCCGCAAAATGTAGCCAGAGCCATGGAACTGCGAAGCGCCGATTCATTTGAGGATTTGGCTTGATACAGCTAGAAGACGGAATAAATCTCCCTTCCTTGGTAGGTCCTATTGCGCTGAATCCTGAGGTTAGTCAGAAGGATCTTTTCGCAAACCTTGTGATCAGTTACTTGTGCGAGCCCGGTGATTCTCTGGCAGGTTACCTGGCTAACACAATGGGTCCAACCCAGTTCGCTGAGGCGGTCATAAACGCTTTTGCTTCGGGTCTTGTCGTAAGCAAAATTGACAAAAAAATCGTTGAAGCTGTCGAATCTCGGTTCTTTCAGAATTTCCATTCTCTCTGGAGTGATGGCTTGGAAAGATGGAAACCTAGGGCACTTCAGCAGCCAATCGTGAGCGGTTTAGAGACCTTTGGGACATTGAAAGGCAAAGTTGTCGCAAACACGGAATCTAACTTTCCTTCTGGGCTTCTAAAACTAGGGGAGGCAAAACCCTCCGTTCTTTGGCTGCGCGGCAAGACTTCGTTCTTGAACGAATCCCTCAGTGTTGGTTTAGTGGGATCCAGAAACTCCACTCCATACGGTCGAAGGGTAGCGGTAGACCTGGTTGCCGAAGCCGTCGGCAATAACATCGTTACCGTTTCGGGAGGTGCTTTCGGAATTGACTCCACGGTTCACAAAGCAACTCTCACCGACGGGGGCGAAACCGTTTCGATTATGGCTGGAGGTCTAGATTCGCTTTACCCATCGAGCAACCGAGAACTGTTTCAGGAGATCCTCGCAGAAGGACTTCTGGTTGCCGAGGTGCCTCCAGGTGTTAAGCCAACCAAATGGCGTTTTCTTCAGAGGAACAGGCTAATCGCGGCATGGTCCAAGGCAACAATTGTCGTGGAAGCCGGAAGCAGATCTGGCGCGCTAAATACAGCTCATCATGCTTTTCTGCTTGAGAGACCTGTTGGGGTGGTCCCTGGCCCAATCACCTCTGCAACGTCAGTGGGGAGTAACGAACTTGTTAGGTTGCATCCCGATATGGTTCAGCTGGTAACCAACGTTTCTGATCTTAAATACCTATGCGCTAACAGAATCCGGCCCCCAGAGGTGGTCTCCGGGCTCGGTGAGTTAGAAACCAGAGCACTTGACGCAGTGGGCAGTCAGCACAAGAGCCAAAGTGAAATCCAGGTAGCTTCAGGCATGACCACCTCGCAAACGCGCCTTGCGGTTGAAGCCCTCGTGGCGTCAAGACATCTGGTAGAGGTCCTGGGCAAATACAAAAAGCCACACTTGCTCCTTCCAGCAGAGAGGGCAAACAGTTTTTCTACGAGTCGCCTCTAGTTGCACGGTGAATCGGAACCGTAATGGGTAACCTAATCCCATGACCAATGTCACCGATGACCTCTTAACCAGGTTCATCGAATACCTTGCGTCTGCAAAGGGTTTGTCGGCTAACACGCTCAAGGCTTACCGGGCTGACCTTGAAGATTTTTTTGGAAGTTGCAACAACTTGGATCGAATCGAAGCGCTGAGTCTAGAGCAAATCAGAGAGTGGCTCTATGCAATGGCTGAGGCGGGTGCCGCTCGCTCTACGATTGCCAGAAAGGCAGCTGCCATAAGGTCATTCACGGCCTGGCTAGAGCACCAAGGCCTCCACCCGCAGAATCTTGGACTTAGGCTCAAGACGCCAAAAGGCCAGAAGGTGCTTCCAAAAGTAGTCACATCCGACTCGCTCTCCGAGGTTCTTGAAAGGCTAGCAAGTCGACTGGATCGAGAAGTCCCATCGACCTTTCAGAATCTGGCAATTTTCGAACTTCTTTATGCAACTGGCATTAGGGTGAGTGAGCTCGTAGGTCTGAACTTATCGAATATAGATTTCTCTAGAAATCTGATCCTTGTGACTGGCAAGGGAAACAAGCAAAGAATGGTTCCGTTTGGAATGCCCGCAGCTAAGGCTTTGAGCGCCTGGGTAACAGAGGTGCGATCCGAAGTGGAAACTATGGATTCAGGCGATGCAGTTTTCCTAAATACAAAAGGCGCTAGGTTGGGCGTAAGGGACGTGTTCAGGCTGGTCTCTGCTGAACTTGAAAAGACGGCTAGTGGAGCCGCGGGTCCGCACTCATTACGCCATTCAGCTGCCACGCACCTTCTTGATGGCGGAGCGGACCTGAGGGCCGTGCAGGAGCTTCTTGGGCATGCCAGTCTTGGAACGACGCAAATCTATACGCACGTTAGCGTTGATCGTCTCAAGAAGGGGTATCTAGGCGCTCATCCCCGTGCCTAGCAGATTGGCCGATTTTCGTAGCTAGTTTGTGAACACGGTGTGACTGGGCGACAGTCCACCAAGAAATAGTCCGGGTGAGAGGTATTTACCCTCATGACGTAACGAGAAATGCAGACAGAACCAAGGCTCACAGTGAGATTGGTAGGTTATCCATGGGCAGGCCCTTGCGAATGGCTCACCAGCTAGAAGAGGGGTTCCAACGGGAACATCTGAGCATGCAGGTTCGAAAGCAGTTCGGTATCCATTTTCATGTTCTATCGCGACGACTGGTTTGCCCCCTACTTGACCAGAAAATGCCAAGGTTCCGTTGGC